>NZ_BAABCS010000018.1:0-135267 GCF_039539165.1 Flavobacterium chungnamense | reverse complement strand
CCTTGAATATGTTGCATCATTAAAACTACAAAAATTCTATTTTTAGTACAAGTTTTTAACTATATTTGTTAATGAGATTGTGAAGTTTTTTCACAGTCTGACGTTGCGTGCTATTTTATTGCAACACAAACTTAAAAGGAAAAAAATGAAACAAATCCAAAAATAAATCGACCTATTATTTGATCTTAAAATATTGTGTTTGCATTTTAAATTAGAAAATTATGAATAATCGAAGAAATTGGTTAAAACAAACAAGTTTAGGGATTGTAGGTTTAGGGATTATTCCGTTTGAAAGTTTTGCAGTACCAACAACAGAAAACATCTTTGAAGAAAAAGATATAAACCTAATTCGGTTAAGGTCAAACGAAAATCCTTATGGTCCATCTCCATTAGCAAGGAAAGCATTTGCTGATAATGTGAATATTAGTAACCGCTATAATTGGGATGTTGCGACTCGACTGATTGCTGACCTTGCAAAAAGAAATAGTGTTAAAGACGAAAACATATTGTTGGGAGCTGGTTCAACTGAAATTTTAGACTTGGTTGCAAAATTGGTATCACAAGACAAAGGACACGAACCGAAGGTGAATGGCAGCGCAAATTATGTAATTGCAGACCCAAGCTATGATTATTGGACAGTTACATTAGATTATTTAGGTTTAACGAAAATTAAAGTACCACTTACAACCGACAAGAAAATTAATTTGCAAGCTATGCTGGAAGCTGTAAACCAAGACACAAAATTGGTTTATATCTGTAATCCAAATAACCCAACAGGAACAATTTGTGAAAGAGAAGCATTGGTAGAATGTGTAACCAGGATTTCACAAAATACAATTGTGTTAATTGATGAGGCCTATTTGGACTTTACTAAACAGCAATCCCTTAGCAATATCGTAAATGACCACAAAAATATTATTATCGTCAAAACATTTTCCAAAATCTATGGTTTGGCTGGAGCACGAATTGGGTATGCAATTGCAAACAAAACAATAATTGATAAATTAGCAAATTCGCAATCCAATACAAATAATAGCGTTAGTGTAGTATCAAAACTTGCTGCTATTGCTTCGTTGAAAGATGATAAATTTGTTTCAAATTGCTACATATTAAATGAAAATGCAAGACAATATACCATCAACGAACTCCAAAAATTAAATTGTGAGTGCATTTCTTCTAATACAAATTTCATCTATTTTTCACTTGCAAAATATAACAAGGACTATTTTAAGCAATTAGAAAACAATAATATTGAAGGAGGAAGAATATATGAAGAGCAAGGTAAATGGACAAGAATTACAGTGGGTAAAATGAACGAAATGAAACAATTTATTAAAGCTTTAGAATAAATAAAAAACAGTACAGCGAACGTTTTCTGTTATTACTGCTGTATGACTTTTTTGGAAGCTTGGTCTCTTATCTTTTTCATTTCAATCATGTTTTTTCTTTCAAATTTTTCGATATATTTGCTTTGGTCTGTGACTAAAACAGCAACAGACCTAAGGCTTGGGAACGTTGGTGCAAATTTTACATATCCGCAGAAATTGAAAATTACTATATGGAAAAAATATTCGGCTGGTTTTTAATTGTTTTTAGTTCAGTAATGTTATTGTTTCTTTCATTCTTCATAATTGCAATAACTTTTGGAGTATTATTTATGAATTACAATATTCCAATTTCTACTAAAAATATATTGTTCAATATATTGGGACTTTCAATTGGTTATTTTCTTTTAATATCCTTTTTAAGAAAAGGCCTTAAAAAAATTAAAAAAGAGAAGATTTCCGAAAAACAAACAAAATAAAATTAATAACTTGCGCTAACACGTGTTTGTGCTTGCTATTTTAATCTTCGCGGAAAAATATACTGGTTCCCACTACTCTATCTTTCTAAGAAAATTTGTAGGTTTGTTAAAGTTAGTGCTTGCAATCACCAAGGAAAAAATCATGAATAAAAGAAACAATTTTTAAATTTTACCTAAAGAAATAAGAAATGAAGCTTACTAAAAATGATTTTTTATTTTATTTGGGTTTAATATTTGCAATTTGGTTTGCCTGGATAGGAATGGTTTGGACCTATAATGCTGCACTTTTTATAGCATATCCAATTGGAATAATAAGCTTGATTATTTGGACGGTAATTAGAAATGAAAACAGAAAACGAACCAAGTTTATACCAATTATTTTAACAATCGGATTGATACTTTCATTGTCAGTTTTATTATGCTTACTAATATGGGATTAAACTGCCAGCTATTAACAAAGAATTGTGCTTAAAAACAAATAAAAAACTAGAAATGAAAAACTACAAACTTATTCTTTTAACTGCATTTACAATAGCAAGTCTAATGGGTTGTAAAGATTCTCAAAAGAATGCTTCCAATAACAGCAAAACGGATTCCACTTCCAATCCAACAGAAACAAAAAAAGCAGCTTCGATTAAGCAAAAAATAACACCTTGTCTTTGGGTTGATAAAGATGCAAAGGCAGTTGTAGAGTATTACCTTTCTATTTTCAAAGAAGGTAAAATGAAAGAATACCGACAATATAAAAATCCAACGGAAGCGAAAGAGCAAGGTGGTCAAGATAGCTTCGAAACAGCGGTTATGGAAATTGGTGATATAGAATTTAGCATTTTAGCTGCTGGACCTTATTTCAAATTTAATGAGTCTATTTCGTTTGTTATTAATTGCAAAGACCAAGCAGAAGTAGATTATTATTGGGAAGCTTTGACTGCAAATGGTGGTCAAGAAGGTTCTTGTGGTTGGTGTAAAGACAAATATGGTTTGTCGTGGCAGGTTGTTCCTGTTGAATATTTTGATCTTATCAACAGCGAAGATCCTAAAGTTAGAGAAAAGGCAATGAAAAACACAATGAATCAGAAAAAATTAATCCTTTCTGAACTTAAATAAACTAAAATTTGTTTTGGTCAGTACTTGCCAAAACAATGTTTTGAATACTGATAATTATCTTAAACTAGCAACCAAATCAAATTTATCAAACAAAATTTTGGATCAAAGCCCCAGATCAATTGTAGAATAATTATCGAAATCGTTATGATAATTGGTTTCTTATATTTGATAACAAACTCTTTCATACTATTTTATTATTTGAGAAAACACATAATACATTTCAGAAGCTATTTGCAAACTTCTTTCTGCGTATTTTTCATTCATTAAATCGGTTCCGTCAAAAGCTTTTGGATCGTCGTATTTTATTGGAAATCTGGCTTCTGCTCCAAAAACCATTGGGCAACCTTCATCGGCATTATTGCATGTCATGATGGCTCCAAACTTACTTTTCGGATTAAAATCATCAAAATACGTTTTAGAAAAACATATAATCGGATGTTGATTTGTATCAAACTTAACTGCATAAACAGGATTTTGTTCTTTACTCAACTTCTGAATTTCAAAACCTTGATTTACCAATGTTTCGCCAACTTTCGGAAACATCGCTGTGGCTTCCGTTCCACCAGAATAACAAAACACATTTTTGATTCCGAATTGAAAAGCCATAGTTTGTGCCCAAATTTGCGACAAATGACTTCTTCTAGAATTGTGCGTACAAATGAAGTTTAGACGAATTTCTTCGTTGTAGTTTACTTTATTTCGGATATAATTAATCAAAGGTTTTAAAACTTCTTTTCGCTCGTTTGGAACAGAAATTTTTGAAATAGTTGTTATGGTTTTGGATAGATTTTCTAACATTTTAGTAAAAAGTAATTAGTAAATAGTAAATAGTCATTTGGCAATTAAACTTCCAAACTCTAATAATCTTATTAATTCAAATTTCTTTGTGTTAACTTTGAAAAACCTTATGCTACATTATTAACAACAACCAGAATCTGGAGTACAACAAGAAGTTTCTTTTGGTTTCCACTCTCCTATTTTTACTTTCAATTTTTCTGGTGGAATTCCGCAATTGTCTTTTGCTAAACAATCGGTTAGTTTTGATTTTAATTGGAAATTAGTTCCATCAAAATCTAAACCGAATTTTCCGATAGTTTCTTTCATTTGGTATTCTACTTCGATTTCTAAATCCGGAATTTGCAATTTAGCCTCCGATAATTCAATGATGTGAACCAATTTTTCAGGTTGCAATCGGTGATCATAATCGTTGGCTTCCCAAAGTTGGAAATTCACAACTTCTTCAGTTCGAACTACGCCACCACAATCAATGAAATGTTTAGTGATTTTACCTACTTCAGTAACGTGAAAATGACTTGGAACCAATTCGCCGTTTGGTAATTGGAAAGCAATTTGAGTAAGGTTTTTTAACTGATTTTTTATTTCTGATAGTTTCATTTTTTAGATTTTTAGATTGTTGGATTTTTAGATTGTTAGACTTCTTAAACATTTTTGATTTCTTAGACTGTTTAAATTGTAGAATAATAGTAGTCTTAGTCTAACAATCTAAGCAAGTCTAAACTAACAACATTTATTCTTTAACTTATGTCGAATCATTCCAAAATGATTTTCTATTTTATCTATCGTATCCGGATTTATGCAATAGCAAATGGCTGTGCCTTCTATAGTTCCTTTTATGATGTTGGCGTTTTTTAATTCCTTTAAATGTTGCGAAATTGTAGGTTGTGCCAATGGTAATTCGTTTACAATATCACCACAAATACATGAATCTACCGACAATAAATAATCGACAATAGCAATTCTTGCTGGATGTGAAAGTGCTTTAAATAGCGATGCCATTTCGTTATGCTCGTCTGAAAATGATTCTGATTTAGATGCTCCCATTTTAATAAATAATTATTATATTGCAATATTACGATAAAACAATTATATAAAGCGAATTATTATGTTAAATTTATACTACAAATCAAACTTCTCAATTCCGAAATAATTTCATACTTTTGAAATCTTAAAAAATCTATAACTATGGCAGCAATAACATTAGGTGGAAACCCAATAAACACAAATGGTTCTTTACCTCAAGTAGGTTCAAAAGCAACCGATTTTCAATTAGTAAAAAGCGATTTATCTGTAGCTTCTTTAGCTGATTATGCAGGAAGCAAATTGGTTTTAAACATTTTTCCAAGTATTGATACTGGAACTTGTGCTACCTCTGTAAGAACATTTAACGCGAAAGCAGGTGCTTTAGAAAACACAAAAGTGTTATGTATTTCAAGAGATTTACCTTTTGCTCAAAAACGTTTTTGTGGTGCTGAAGGATTAGAAAATGTTGTAAATCTATCTGATTTCAAAGAAGGAAGTTTTGGAAAAAATTATGGTTTAGAAATTGTTGATGGTCCCTTAGCAGGATTACATTCAAGAGTAGTTATCGTTTTAGACGAAAACGGAGTTATAAAACACGTTGAACAAGTTGGTGAAATTGCAGACGAACCTAATTACGAAGCAGCTTTAGCATCACTATAATGGAATTTGAAAGAGATAAAACCTTCTTAACTGGACGATTTAAAAGTATGGGATTTGCCTTTAGAGGAGCCATCAAATTAATCTCAACCGAACACAGCGTAATGATACAAAGTTGTTTAGCTGTTGTAATGATTATTGCTGGTTTTTACTTTGAAATTTCTCACGAAGAATGGCTGATTCAAACCTTAGCTATTGGTTTGGTCCTTGGAATTGAAGGTCTAAACACTGCTGTAGAAAAAGTGGCCGATTTCATTCATCCTGAGTACCATGAACGAATTGGTTTTATAAAAGACATTGCAGCTGGAGCAGTATTTTTCGCTGCGATGACAGCCATTGCCATTGGATGCATTATTTATATTCCAAAATTTTAATTGATTACAACATAAAATTTCTATTTTTATACCAACTATTTAATTTCGAATGGCAAAACAAGTAAAAAAAGAAAATACAAAATCTGACGAACTAGGAGAAAAACTTCCTTGGAAAATGAAAAGACAATACAAAGTAGTTTTTGGTTGTCTTTTGGTGATTTTATCCATAGGATTGTTGACGGCATTTATCTCTTACTTTTTGTTTATGCATGGAGAAAATGACCAAAGTATAGTTACTGCTCTTTCTGACAGAAATAAACCTGCAGAAAATTGGTTGGGAAAAGTGGGTGCTTTTTTAGCTGACTTCTTTATTTACCAAGGATTTGGTGCTGCATCGTTTCTTTTTGTAAAATTATTTTTCATTACTGGTGCTTTCATGGTTTTAGATTTACCATTAAAGAAATTAAAATCAACTTGGTTTTGGGATTTATTTGCCATCATCATCTTATCCATACTTTTCGGATTCTTTGCCAATTCTATTCCTGAACTTGGTGGAACGATTGGTTTTGAGATGAATCAATTCTTTCAAGATTACATCGGAAAAATTGGAACATTCTTAGTATTGATTTTTGGCTTAGTAATTTATTTGTTATTCAAAATCAAAATCTCTCCTGACAGCATTAAAATATTTTTTGAGAAGAAGCAAAAAGAATTCAAAGAAGATATTGATGCTATGAAATCAAAACCTTCTGAAGATGCAAGTGGAGCTTACAATCTTGAAGAATATGCCGTTGAGGAATCAAAAGACGATTTAGATGAAGCTTTTGAAGAACCTTATATCAAACCAGTAACCTCTCAGTTTGAAATCAATAAAGAAACGTTGAAACCAACAATTTCAAGTTATTCAGAAATTGAATTGGAACCTACATTAAAAAGCGAACCAAAACCATCAGCTTCTCTTTCACTAGAAATTGAGCAACCCATAACTCCAAAAGCAGAACCTGCTAAAGAAATAATCAAAACTAATGATGAAGCTTTTGTAATTGAAAAATCGCAAGATGAAGACACTGTTGAAGAAAATTTGGCAGCCAAATTAGTAGCAGATTTTGGTTTATTTGACCCTAAATTGGAATTATCTAATTATAAATTTCCAACTATTGATTTACTGAAAGAATACTCAAGCGTCGGAATTACCATCAATCAAGAGGAACTTGAAGATAATAAAAATAACATTGTAGAAACGTTACGTAACTACAAAATAGATATTGCTCAAATCAAAGCAACTGTTGGTCCATCGGTAACACTTTATGAAATTGTTCCCGAAGCCGGAATTCGTATTTCTAAAATTAAAAGTTTGGAAGACGATATTGCGCTTTCACTTTCAGCATTGGGGATTCGTATCATCGCTCCTATTCCAGGAAAAGGAACAATTGGTATTGAGGTTCCAAACAAGAATCCAACTATGGTTCCAATGAAAACGGTTATTGCCTCTGCAAAGTTTCAAGAAGCCGAAATGGAATTACCAATTGCTTTAGGAAAAACTATTTCTAACGAAACTTTCGTATTTGACTTAGCAAAAATGCCTCACCTTTTAATGGCTGGAGCAACTGGGCAAGGAAAATCAGTTGGTTTGAATGCGGTTTTAACTTCGTTATTATACAAAAAACATCCTGCCGAAGTGAAGTTTGTTTTGGTCGATCCAAAGAAAGTGGAGTTAACGCTTTTCAACAAAATTGAAAGACATTATTTAGCAAAACTTCCTGATTCTGAAGATGCCATTATTACCGATAATAGTAAAGTAATCAACACTTTGAATTCGCTTTGTATAGAAATGGACAACCGTTATTCTTTATTAAAAGATGCAATGGTTAGGAACATTAAAGAATACAATGAAAAATTCAAACAAAGAAAATTAAATCCTGAAAACGGACACCAATTTTTACCGTACATTGTACTAGTGGTCGACGAGTTTGCCGATTTAATTATGACCGCCGGAAAAGAAGTGGAAACACCAATTGCTCGTTTGGCGCAATTAGCTCGTGCTATTGGAATTCACTTAATCATTGCCACACAAAGACCTTCGGTTAATGTAATTACGGGTATGATTAAAGCTAACTTCCCTGCAAGAATTGCTTTTAGAGTAACCTCAAAAATTGACTCAAGAACTATTTTAGATTCTGGTGGAGCTGACCAATTGATTGGACGTGGAGATTTATTGTTTTCTAACGGAAATGATTTAGTTCGTGTACAATGTGCTTTTGTAGACACACCTGAAGTTGAAAAAATTGTAGATTATATTGGTTCTCAAAAAGCGTATGCAAGTGCTTTCATGCTTCCTGAGTATGTTGGCGAAGAAAGTAGCGTGAAATTAGACATCGATATTTCTGAAAGAGATTCCATGTTTAGAGAAGCTGCAGAAATAATTGTAACGGCGCAACAAGGTTCGGCATCATTATTGCAAAGAAAATTGAAACTAGGTTACAATCGTGCCGGAAGACTAATAGATCAACTAGAAGCAGCCGGAATTGTTGGACCTTTTGAAGGCAGCAAAGCTAGAAGTGTAAACATTCCTGACTTGGTAGCTTTAGATCAATTTTTAAACAATGAACAAAACAATAATTAAAATGAATAAATTTCTGTCAATTGCGTTACTACTTTTTGTTAGTTTAACCGCTAATGCACAAGATAAAAAGGCTAAAGAGCTTTTAGACGATGTAACTGAAAAAATCAAAAGTTATAAAAACATCGTTATTGATTTTAAATACACTTTGAATAACGCCAAAGAAAACATCAACCAAGAAAGCAAGGGAAATGTTACTTTAGAAGGAAATAAGTATGTTCTTAATTTTATGGGCGTAACTAAAATTTACGACGGAAAAAAATCCTATACTATAAATCCTGAAGATGAAGAAGTTACTATTTCAAGTGTAAATGACAAAGATGATAAAGCTATTACACCTGCCAAAATGCTAACGTTTTTCAATAGTGGTTATAAATATTCTATGGATATTTCTCAAAACATTAAAGGACGTAAAATTCAATACATCAAATTAATTCCGAATAGCGCGAAAGACCAACGTAAAGAGGTTTTGTTGGGAATTGATGTTGAAACTAAAACCATTTACAACCTTATAGAAGTTGGCAAAAATGGCACAAAAACCACATTGACTGTTAATTCTTTCAAAACCAATCAGCCATTGTCAAAAAATCAATTTACATTTGTAGCGAGTAAATATCCTAACTACTACATCAATAAATTAGATTAGCTTTTGTGAAAATATTAGATAAGTATTTATTAAAATCATTCCTGATTACATTTACTACGGTATTTGTAATCTTGTTTTTTATATTCATACTTCAAACCGTTTGGCTATTCATTTCAGAGTTGGCTGGTAAAGATTTAGACTTCCTTTTGGTCGTAAAATTTTTACTCTTCTCCATGCCAAGAATCGTTCCATTAGTATTACCTTTATCTGTATTATTGGCTTCTATTATGACTTTTGGAAGCTTGGCAGAAAACTACGAATTTGCCGCAATGAAATCTTCTGGAATTTCTTTTCAGAGAACCATGAGAAGCATCACAGTATTTATAATTTTACTAAGCATTTTATCCTTTTTCTTTGCCAATAATGTAATTCCTTATGCTGAATATAAATTCATTAACTTTAGACGAAATATTGCTCAAGTTAAGCCAGCTATGGCTATTGCTGAAGGCCAATTTAGTGAAGTTGGAAATTATACCATCAAAGTAGATAAAAAATCAGGTGAAAAAGGAAACTTTCTAACTGGTGTTACCATTCACAGGAAACTTCCTAATGGTGAAGGAAACACTACAGTTATAAAAGCTAAAAAAGGTGAACTAATAAGTAGTGAGTCATCCAATACTTTAAAACTAGTTTTAACAGACGGAAACTATTATGAAGATATAATTCCAAAAAAATATGAAGAACGTCCTAGAATTCCATTTGCTAAAGGAACCTTCAAACGTGATGTAATAAATATTGATTTATCCAAATTGAATCAGACAAGTATGGACGAAGTAGATATTTCTAATACCAATACCATGCTAAATATTAGTGAGTTACAATTTACTATTGATTCACTTAATACCAATTATAAAAAAGACCTTCGCTCCTATACCGAGAATATATATTTGCGCACTGGGATAAAAAACACTTTCTATCAACCTGATAGTACACAAGTAAGAACTAAAGTTTCATCAAATAATTTATTGGCTAATCTTACTGATAGTCAGAAAAGTGAGATAGTAAAAATTGCCTTCAGTAATATAGAAAACACTGTTTTTTCTATTGACAGTTCCATTTTTGAAATGCAAGCTAAACAGAAAAGTATCAACAAACATTGGATTGCACTACATGATAAATACATGATTGCCTTTTCATGCTTGTTAATGTTTTTTATTGGTGCTCCTCTAGGTTCTATCATCCGAAAAGGTGGTTTGGGATTACCTATTGTATTTGCAGTAGCGATTTTTATTGTATTCCATTTTATCAATACTTTTGGAAAAAGAGTAGCTCAAGAAGACGGAATGACACCCTTTATGGGCGTTTGGATGTCGTCGATTGTATTAACTCCTCTAGCTGTTTTACTCA
The DNA here is from genome assembly GCF_039539165.1 of Flavobacterium chungnamense. NCBI lineage: Bacteria > Pseudomonadati > Bacteroidota > Flavobacteriia > Flavobacteriales > Flavobacteriaceae > Flavobacterium > Flavobacterium chungnamense. Next base: position 124,951 of record NZ_BAABCS010000018.1, on the reverse strand, counting down.
CGTATAGAGCTATTAATGACATTGGAGGTATGGTAAGTTTTGATGGTGTTTTACTTCCTTTACAAAAGTTTTTCACAAAAAAAACACAAGAAAATGCGACTATTGCAACTCCGAAAACTATTGATGCCTTATTTGATACTAAATCACATATCGAAAAACATCAAAAGTATGCCAATTTTGGGCTAATCGCTTATGCTATAACATTCATAACCTGTATAGTATGGTTTATGAATAATTCAATTATCACCACAATTTTGTTTGGATTAAGTCTTATAGTATTACTATATTTTATATATCAATCACAACAAATAGTTTCAAAAATAAGCAAAGCTCAATGTATAACAATTGAACCAGGTATGGGTATTTCGTTATTAACTGGTTTTCCTTTTTATGGTTTACTTTACCTTTACACAAAAAAAGCTTTGAACACATTAACTACTAATAAAGATCATGTCAAATAATATACAACTCAACACTATAGAAGAAGCTATCGAAGACATTCGTCAGGGTAAAGTTATTATCGTTGTTGATGATGAAGATAGAGAAAATGAAGGCGATTTCTTGGCTGCTGCCGAAAAAGTAACTCCCGAGATGATTAACTTTATGGCTACACATGGTCGTGGATTAATCTGTGCACCATTAACCGAAAGTCGTTGTAAAGAATTGGATTTACAAGCGATGGTTAGAAACAATACTGACCACATGGAAACTGCTTTTACGGTTTCTGTAGATTTGAAAGGCAATGGCGTTACTACAGGAATTTCTGCTTCCGATAGAGCAAAAACGATTCTTTCGTTAGTAGATGAAAACACAAAACCATATGATTTAGCGCGTCCTGGTCATATTTTTCCGTTGGTTGCAAAGCAAGGTGGCGTTTTAAGAAGAACTGGTCATACAGAAGCTGCAATTGATTTTGCACGTTTAGCTGGATTTAAATCGGCTGGAGTTATTGTTGAAATCATGAACGAAGATGGAACAATGGCTCGTTTACCACAATTGGTTGAAGTGGCAAAGAAGTTTGATTTAAAGTTAGTTTCCATTGAAGCTTTGGTGGCTTACAGAATGCAACACGATAGCTTAATTGTAAAAAAAGAAGATTTTGAGATAGAAACCCGTTTTGGAACTTTTCGATTGAGAGCTTATCTACAAACCACCAATAAACAAGTTCACGTAGCTTTAACCAAAGGAAGTTGGAGTAAAGGCGATTCTATTCTGACACGTATCAATTCGACACAAATCAACAACGATATTTTAGGAACCTTGACCAACAATGCCGACAAGAAACTGGATGATATGTTCCGATTGATTAACGAAGAAGGCAAAGGTGCCGTTATCTTCATAAATCAAGAAGTACAATCTTTAGATTTATTGAATCGTTTGAAAGAACTTAAAGTATTACAAGAGCAAGGAATCATTAATGCACCACAAATTAGAATGGATGCGAAAGATTTTGGTATTGGAGCCCAAATATTGCACGACATTGACATTTCTAAAATACGATTAATCACCAATACGCAACACACAAAACGTGTAGGAATGATTGGATATGGATTAGAAATCACAGATTACGTGGGTTATTAATGCAAAAAAAAAGCAGAATTTAAATTTCTAAAGTATAGAAAATGAAACGATTAGTTTTTATAATAAAAATTAATCGTTTTTTTGTTTAAAATCTATTTGGAAAACAAAAAAAGGTTACTATATTTGCATCCGCAATACGGAAGTATGTGCGTCTTACTGGAGAAATGGCAGAGCGGTCGAATGCGGCAGTCTTGAAAACTGTTGACTGTAACAGGTCCGGGGGTTCGAATCCCTCTTTCTCCGCATAATTAAAACCCTAACAATTGATTATGAATTAGTTAGGGTTTTTTATTTCTAGCCCTAGTCCACATTTAGCCCACAATCAATTTAAAATCTATTTACCAAAGAATACAAGCCTTTAAAGCTGTTTTTAGCTTATAAATTCCACTCTTGATATTTTGCCTAATTACAGTTACTTTGTATTTGGTTTCTAATTGGGCAATCAAATGATGCGCTTCGTTAGGTTCTACCTGATCTAATTGTCTTCTTCTTGCATTGTAAATATCTAAAACCAATTGCGGATTCTTGTCAAAACCTTCAGGTGAAGCTACCTCTTCTATTTTGTGCTTGTTCCATAAGCCATTGGCATCACGAAAGGTACTAATGCAGCTTTCTTGACTGATACGGCTCCGGTTAAAAAAAAACGATATGGTTTGTTTGTTGCATTACAGTGTCGATTTTTTAAACTTATATAAGCTATAGTTCAAATAAAGAAACCTAATTCCTAAAAACAGCAAAAGAAATGGATACACTATGCAAAAAACAATGAAATTAAATTCATAATAAGATATTCCTACTAGATTTGACATGTTAATAATAAAATCGGTGCAATACACATACAGTTGCCCACCTAAGTTTTCAATTATTTCCATTTTTATGCTTTTTTAGAGTTGCGATTTTTATAGTTAAATGACGATTCCAAATAATAAGTACTCCAATCGTCAAAGGAAAGAAAACTACATATAGCAATATATTTGCTGCTCCATAATTACCTGTTGCCATTAGTAATCGAATGGTTCCAAAATAAATTGGGTCGGTATATGGAAAACTGGTTTTTAGCCATTTCGTATGATGTTTTTTACAATACAACGTGTTATTATGACATATCCACGTACATTGTTTGGCATCTGCTTTATTACTATTTATTGCTTCAATCGTGTTAACTCGATAGCCTTTTTCCTTCTTTTTAAGGGCAATTGTTTCATTCACAATTACCATGAATAAGAATGGTAGTAAAAAGACCGTTATATTGAATCCAATGGATTTTAATTTTTTAATTTTCATTATTATATGCTTTATATTTGAATATAAAAACTACTAAAATATGTTTCCTCTGAGTTTTTTTTTGAATTTACAAACTATTTAAATGGTCATAAATATCGTTATCGCTGTATTATTTTTCTCAATTAATGAGATAGCTGATGTTTTCATAAACATAACAAATTAAAAATGAAACTACTGTTATGCCAAAAAAATGTAACTAAAAATTGCATTTATCAACACATTTGAACGACTGTTCTGCATACTAAGCCACCATGTCGTGAGTTGATCGGTTGGCTAACCCAATGGATTATCTTGATGCTTAATTAATATATACTTTTTGTTTATTAAACCAAAAGTAATTTTTAATAGGCACTAATTTATTACCTATTAATTCAACAGGAAATGCATAAGAGACTGAAAGTAAGGTATTCGTTTTCGGACAAATTGAAATAATTTCAGAATAATCCCAACCTCTACTTATTATTTCTTGCTCCAAAGTATTGAGGTATATACTGAGTAAAACTCCGAAAGTTTTTAGGCCTACATTTCCATTAAAAGTCTTGACTAACGATTCATCAGAATAACTCTTGAATTGATTAATCCACTGCTCTCTTTGTTCGGCAAACTGATTCATAACATAGCAATTAAAATTATACACTTATTGTCATGTCGTATCAAAACGGTAAAAAATAATATTTCTCAACACATTTGAACGACTGTTCCGCATACTAAACCACCGTGTCGTGAGCTGATCGGTTGGCAGGAAATAAATTCCTTCCAGATGCTGGGTGCATAATTAAATAAAAAAAATGAAACATACAATAAAAATATTTTAATAAAATAAAAATTATTTAAAATATTAATTATCAATAACTTTAAAATTATTTATATAGAAATGTTGTTAAAAATTTTGTAGATTGAAAGTTTATTAATATCTCTGCAAAGTATTTCGAACCCATTTAGGGTACCAACCGAGTGTAGACACCACGGTGGTAAAACAATACGGGCCCGTCCGGTCAAAATAAACGTAAGTTTACCCAGACAAACCTTATTTTCGAAATACAAGTAACGATAGTTTAACTTAATCATTATTTGTATGAAAAATGTATTGTACGTTTTTTTTAATGACCACACTTCCCTTCAAATTGAGGGTGTGGTCAAAAAAACGGAGGACACTTTTTTAAAAGTGCACGAACTTAAAGAAGGTAATTTGCCTTTATTTATTGAATTAGAACACCAACAGGTAAATACTTTACTTGAACTTACCAAAATGTATCCCTATGTTTTGTTGTATTTTAATCAAGAAGATGATGGGATTCTATTTAAAGGAGCCGCATTTAATTGTAACGAATCTGAAATGCAGTTTTCCATTACGACTCAGTACAAAAAGATTCTTTTATTACCTCTTCCGATTAGTTTTAAGTTAAATGAGGTAACACATATTAATTTATTTGTTTAGTTATGGATACTAATTCAAAAAATAAAGAAAACGAAAATTGGCACGAACATAAAATGTTTAAAGATGGTTATGGCAAGTTCCCTTATGTAATACTAAAAGTGGGCTATGCTTTATTTATGCAAATTCCAATCCATTTTAATAAAAACAATGATTTTATTAATTATCCAGGCACCCATATCAATGGTATTTCTGAACAAGAGATAAAAGATTTCGAACAAGAGTATTCCGCACCGCTTCATGAAAAAATTATTGAACATTGTTTATGGATTAAAAACAAAATCGAAGCAGAGAAAGCTAAACCCATCAAAATGTGCTTGGTGGAAGGTCCTGAAACATCTTATTATTTTGATGAAGAGGGTATCCAATTTAGTACCAATATTCCAGGTGGTGGTACATTACTTACACAAGACAACAAAGTGATTGGTATGAATGTGCAACATTATTTATAATTAGTAACTTAAAACAAATGCTTATGTAAAATCAAAGAATTTAAGGTTAAACAATATTTCAAAAACAATAAAGTCAAAGAACAAAAAAGCAACCATCATTCTCATTTCTAACTAAAAAACATTAATAATAATGATATACATCAAATCAGAAGCTTATTTAACCGAAAAAGGACAATGTGCTGTAAATGAAGATACTATAGTATTTGAAAAAGAAGCACTTTACCTGATTTGTGATGGCGTGGGAGGAAATGGGAATGGTCAAGTTGCTTCAAAATTAGTGGCAGCAACTGTAAATAACTTTTATAAAAACAATCCTAATTTCGAATTATCGAATTTAGAAGTTACAATAGCGGATGCAATTATACAATTTAAGAAGAAAAATTCATCCATGATGCTAATGGCTAGCACTATTGCTTTGACTCGATTGACAACCAAGTCAATACAAATTGCTTGGATTGGCGATAGCTTAGTTTACCATATCAGAAATGGACATTGCAACTATAAAACAAAAGGGCATACATGGGTTAACGAAGCTATTGATAAAGGTGAAATCACAACACTAGAACAGTATTTTCATCCCAATAAAAATCAAGTTACACGAATCATAAATGGGAACCAACCTCCTACTCCACTAGATTGTCATATAGTAACAGACCTTCAAGAAAATGATTATTTTTTACTGATTTCAGATGGCGTATTAGAAGCTTTCATTGAAGATGATTTAATGGCACTGTTTAAATCTAATGATTCATGCACTGAAATCATAACGACCATCAACCAACAATGTGCACAATTTTCTATTGATAATTATTCGGCTATTCTTTATCAGATTGGAATAAATGAAAATTAAAAAAAATATCAGTAAATCAGTTACTATCAATCACAAAATCAATTTAACTAAATCAAAATGAAAAAATTACTCTTACATATACCACATGCTTCTGTTGTTATACCTTTCTATGATGGTTATATCAACGACCAATTAAAAATTGAAAAGGAACAATTAAAATTAACCGATTGGTACACCGACGAATTGTTTTTCTCGTCATCGGATATCCTGATTAAAGCTCCATTTTCTAGAATATTTTGCGACGTAGAACGATTTGAAAATGATGCTGATGAAGTAATGTCAAAATATGGAATGGGTGCTGTTTATACGCATTTTGATTCAGGTGAATTAATGAGAGAAGTTACACCAAATCTAAGAAATAGTATCATGCAAGAGTACTATTGGAAGCATCATAATGAATTTACTTTTGCGGTTTCTAACGAATTGGAAAAAAACGGAACCTGTTTAATCGTTGATTGCCACTCTTATCCTTCGACACCCGTTACTCGCGATTTAAATCAATCTCCTCAACGTCCTGATTTTAATATTGGGATTGACCCTTTTCATACGCCACAATTCCTCATCGATGCTTCCGTTGCATTTTTTGAAGAAAAAGGATATAGTTTAGGAGTAGACTGGCCATATAGTGGTACCATAGTACCAATGGCTTTTTATCAAAAAAATCCAAACGTACATTCTATTATGCTAGAAATTAATAGAGGATTGTATTTACTGGAGCCAGGAAATGAAAAATCAGAACAATTTACAGCAATAAAGCAAGTAGTTCAAGACTTTTTAAAAATGCTAAAAAACAAGTATTAATTTGTATAAGAAAATAATTTTATTTATTTCTGTACTTCCATTCAAACCTAAAGTACACTCTTATGATACCAACTACTCTATTAGAAGCTTACAAAGCTACTTGTTATGAAATAATTCAATCCAAAATTGCAATTTTTATTGGACAAGAAAACGAAGCTTTACAAACCTTTTTAAAAGAAAATGAAATTACAAACTGGTGCTTTATAACCGCTTGGAATCCGTTTTCTAATGTTTTACCAATCGAAGAAAATAGCGCATTAAACGAATCATTAAAATTGGATTTGAAAGATTATAAAATACTTGAAGCAGAAGGAAAAGACACTATTGGAAATTGGCCACCAGAACCTAGTTTTTTTGTAGCCAATATTTCAGAAGAGCAAGCGATTGCATTGGGGAATAAATACCAACAAAACGCAATTGTATATGGCACAATAAATCAACCTGCTAGATTAATTACTTTAGTACCTATAGCATCGTAACCTATGTTGTATAACACCCATTATAAAAAAAAGAAAACAGCTATCCACTCCATTCATTACTATAATGAAAGGGGTGAAAAAGTAGGCGTATTTTCCTCCTATTCACTCATTATTTCTGAAATTAATTTATTAGGAATAACTACAAAAGGAGTAAGTATCAGAGAAATTCAAAATAAAGTTAGTCAATTATCGTTGGACAATTATATGAAACTGAACTTTGAAGAAGATGTTGATTACTTTACCCTTAAAAAAAATCAAATTAAATACAGCGTGCTTATACATCATTTAAAAGAACTCAATTACTGGCTATATGATTATAATCCCAATATAATGCCAAAAGATATTGGATTTGACTATAGACTAACTAAATAATTATTTTTGTTCCCATGAAAAAAATTTTTGTTTTCTCTTTTTTATTTCTTTTAGGATGGCTCGTATATTACTTTTATCCTGAATATCAATTACCTAAAAATTCAAAAATAGATGCTATGATAGTATACAAATCAAAACATCAATTATTAGCATTCAGCAAAGGGAAATTAATAAAAACATATACTATATCATTAGGCAGAAATCCAGTTGGTGCTAAAGAATATGAAGGCGATCAAAAAACTCCTGAAGGAATGTACTCTATCCATGATAAAAATCCGAATAGTGGTTGGCATAAAAACTTGGGCATTTCTTATCCCAATCAAAATGATATGGCGAAAGCTAAAAGATTGGGCAAACCTGCAGGTGGTGATATTAAAATTCATGGCTTAAAAAATAGAAAGGGTTACATTGGTAAATTCCACCGTTGGCAAGATTGGACTTTAGGCTGTATTGCCGTTACGAATACCGAAATAGATGAATTGTATGCTGCTGTTAGCGTAGGTTGTACAATTGAAATTAAACCATAACAATTTATAAAAAATAGAATTATGAAAAAAATAGTATTGCTATTGTTGGTTGGGATTTTTTGCTCATTTACTACCCATACACCAAAAACTATTTACATCCAACCGCTTGGAGATGTAAATCAAAAATACCTTACCTACGTTAAAAATTCAGTTACTGATTTCTATGGCTATACTTGTGTAATTCAACCAAAAGTAAATCTTACAAAGGATATTTTAGCCGCTAGTAAAACCCGTTATGAAGCCAGTAAAATTTTAAATAAATTCAAATCAAATGAAAATCTTTTACTAATTACAGAAAAAGATATCGCCTACCGAAAAAGTACTTCGTTTACCGAATGGGGCATTTTTGGACTTGGACTACGACCAGGAAAAACCTGTGTTATCTCCACTTTTAGACTTAAAAAGGGTGTAACTACACAAAAAATGTTAGTTCGTCTTAAAAAAGTAGCGCTGCACGAAATTGGCCATAATTTAGGACTTATACATTGCACCCATCACAAAGATTGTTTGATGAATGATGCCAAAGGCACCATACAACAAGTGGACCGAGAAAAAATATGGTTTTGTTCTAAGTGTTCGAAAGTGATTCATAAATAATTAAAATCATAAATTATGAAATATTACATTGTTATAATATTAGCTTTAGTTGTATTGTTTTTATTGACAACCTATTTAGAAGGATTGGGGTTTTTTATCTTTATCGGTTTAATAATTGGTTATATTTTTTATCATACTAAAGATTAATTTAAAATTTACAAAATGAACAATATGGTACTTTGGCTGATATTATTAATCGTTTGTATTTGGTTATTAACAAGAAAGTGTGATTAGTGCAATTATTTACACTTTTTAATTTATCCAAATATTTTACACAGACACAATATGGCGATGTTGCGATTTATATTTGTATTAAATTAAAAATATTGATATCTTCATACTAATTTAACTACTCTATGCAATACCTTCGTTTATCTAGGAAAGCAACTCCTTTTTATTGTCCTGTTACTGGCGAACAACTTTTATATGAGGATAATTATCATTCTTCTGTTGCTACTTTGTTTCATTTTATAGATATTGATGGAGGAAAGCTCATTGATGAAAAACCAGAAATTAGACTTCTCTATAATGAGGCATTAGAAGAGCTACTTGAAGGAAAATATAACAACTACAACTTTAAATTCGATGCTTCAGAAGCAACTAAAGCTTTTGATGTTTTGGTGCATGTAAAGTTAAAGAACCATACTAATACCGTTTTGTTTGAACTTTGTGATTCAGGAACTGCTTGTGGACCAATATCGAATAGCGTTTTTATTGGCATTGATATGGGATTTATCAATACTTCTGAGAAAGCTGAAATTGATTTTGAAACGTTTACTTTTTGCTTTTCAGGTTTTGAAAATTATGAAAGTGTTTTATTCAATGCTACTAAACATAAACCATTATTAAACGGATATGCGTTGTTTATGGAAGATACTATGGGGTGCGGTGGATTCTACTTTATTAACAATGAAGAGGAATGGATAAACTTGCTCCCTGCTCTAGTTCTGTTGGACCATATAAATCAAGAATATACAAGTATCCCAATTGAGGTGTTTGATTCATTGCAAAAAGTGTATTTGGACTATTTTAACACTGGTTTATATGAGCAATTACCCCAGGATTTTACTACTGATTTGAATGCTGTATTAACGGATTATAAAATTGTTTTTTTTGGTAAAGTAACTGATTTACTTGAAGCAAACTCTGAGTTTTCAACTGAATTACTTGAGGAATTTGATAACAATACTAAAACACATCTTGATGATTTCTTAATTTTTTTAAGTAGTTACTCTAAATATTAAAATTTACTATTATGGAAGAACCTTTTAAGCAAGAGACAACTGCTTTTTTAAATGACTATTATGATGCAATAGGAATTACGTCGGAAGAGTTGAAAAAGAGTTTAAAAATAGAGAAGGCATCTGATGAAGAACTATTAGCGCAATTTTCAGAAGAAGAAATTCAGATGGGTATTGATGAGTATGATGAACTTTTCGAATTAATATATTCTTTACTTTATTTTAAATCAATTAATGATAATAAACAATATTTTTTAAAATTGGAATTATTAAAAGAATTTAACAACGAATCATTTTCAAAAACGATATTGAAAAAGTATTTGAACTTTGAAAAAACAATTTTTATTAAGTAATTTATGAAACATATTATTGACCATAAAATAGGTAAAATTGAAATCAATATTACATCCAGTAATCTTGAAAAACATAAAATTGAAAATGGCCTTCTAGTATCAAGACAATGTGGTGATTGCAAATTATTTTTAGATTTTAATGATTTTGATTCTAGAGTTATTAATGGGGAGAGAAAAATCCATACCAAATGTAGGCAATGCCACAAGATAAGAAAGTTGTTAAAAAATTCATTAAAACGGTTTGGTAAAGATTCTAGAACTGAAACTATACTTGGAATTTCTTACCAAAACTTTTTGGAATGGTTGAATTATGGGGATCTAAAGCATACAGACAAGGGACTTCATATCGATCATTGTGTACCACAAAGTTTAGGACAAAACAGAGAAGACATGAAAATATTAAATCACTATTCCAATTTACAATTGATGAATGAAACTGAAAATTTGGAAAAGAGTAACAAATACATTTACAAAAATCAATTAGAAAGGGTTATTTTACATTCTAATAATCCTGAAAGACTACTTGAAATAATTAAACTATCAAATATAATAATAAAATAGTTATCTAATTGAAAACTATGAAGGTGAATTAAAATGCGATTTTTAGAGTTCATTAATTTATTGCCAGCTGTTTTTTTTTATTATCGACACTATTTGTCTATACTGAAATTTATTTTTGATGTTTGGTTTTAAGTTTGGAATTAATTTATGTATAATTTTTTTTATAGTTGTATTTTGGTATATTTGATTTTTAATCTATTTGATGGCTGTTGACCTTTCTGAACTATTAGTGATTGGCGTTTCTACGAGAGCGTTGTTTAACCTTGAAGTTGAAAATGATCTTTTTCAAAGTCAAGGTATTGCTGCTTTTAGAGCTTATCAATTAGAAAAAGAAGAGGAACTATTAGCGCCTGGCACTGCTTTTTATTTGGTTAAAAGTTTGTTGGAATTGAATAAAATTGCCCATAAGAAAATAGTTGAAGTGGTTGTTATGTCTCGTAATAGTGCCGAAACAGGCTTTAGGGTTTTAAACTCGATAGAACAACACCAACTGGATATTACCAGAGTGGCTTTTACTGGTGGAGAACCTTTGTCTCCTTATATTGAGGCGTATGACATTGATTTGTTTTTATCTAAAGATAGTACCGAAGTGCAACGCGTGATTGATTCTAAAAAATGTGCTGCAGCTTATTTGTATGCTCCTCCTACTGATTTTAATCCTATTGACACTAGAGTAAAAATAGCTTTTGATGCCGATGCAGTTTTATTTTCTGAGGAATCGGAATATCGCTATAAAACCGAAGGTTTGGATTCTTTTCAAGACTATGAAAAAGAACATGAAAATGATGCCTTAAACGAAGGACCATTTGCTAAATTATTAATTAAACTTTCTAAAATACAAGAACACTTTCCAATGGAAATAGAACACTCACCCTTGCGGTTGGCTATTGTTACGGCACGCAGCGCTCCTTCGCACAAAAGAGTAATTAAAACCTTGAGAAAATGGGGTGTTTATGTAGATGAAGTGTATTTTTTAGGAGGCTTGGCTAAAGACCATGTATTGGAAGCTTTTGGAGCCCATATTTTCTTTGATGACCAAGATACTCATTTGCAATCTACCTCTTTAGTGGTGCCCTCTGGTAAAGTGCCCTATGAAACGGATTCTCCATTGGATCAATTACAGAAAAATAAGGATAACTAAATCATAATTTGAAGCCTTCATAAGATTATAAAAAAAGTTGACGAAAAATACCTACTCCCAAAAGCCAAACACTATGAGTGATATACTACCAAGTAACAACAACTCCATATCATATTTTGCTCCAAGCGGTTATGAGAAAATTGAAGCTTATATACAAGATGAAACTATTTGGCTTACACAACTAAGAATGGTAGACTTTTTTGGTGTTGGAAAATCAACTATTAGTGAACATCTTGCTACTATTTACGGAAGTGGAGAATTAGAAAAAGTGGCAACTGTTCGGAAATTGCGAACAATTCAAATTGAAAGCGAACGAGAAGTGACTCGATATTTAGAATATTGTAATTTAGATGCTATTATTTCTGTAGGTTATCTTGTAAATTCTACCAAAGCAACACAGTTCAGAATTTGGGCTACTAACGTATTGAAAGAATTCATTGTAAAATTTATTTGTTTTGGTTCGTTAAACAAATTTACAAAACACTTTTTTTTATATAACATGACAACTAGCATTTAAATTAATTAAAATGAACTTACCTTACTCAAATAATTTACCAATAAATAAACTAGCATCTGCTTTTGGAAGTACTTCGGCTACTTATAAATTTTATTGGTTAATTGCTATTATAGAATTAGTTGAAGAAGGAAATGTTGAAATTCCAAAAAGAAAAATATTTTCAAGAATGATAAGTAATTCTTGGTATACCATAAATTATTTTCATATTTCATTTGGAAAACAAGACAACTTACAAATTGCAGTTGAAAGAATTTTAAACCTAGAAAATTTAACAATTGACGAAAAAAAAAGTAAACTTGACTTATGTTTAGAAAATTCAAATAATAAAGAAACTATAAATCAACTATTCCACTTTGATAAAAATGTTCCACATTGGTTTTTGTCTCCTTGGTTTCCAAAAATCAATAATGAAACTGATAATCAACAAAAAAGTAGAATATATTCTGATTCACAATCCTTTGTGAATGACAGTTTATATGCTTTGCACAAAGATTTTATTTCTATTAATCTTAATTGGACTTCTTATCTAAAATCTAATGCTAAAGTATTGAAAGATTTCTGTTATTGGAATTTGGCTTTATTTCTTCAAACTCGAAATCCTAACATTCCTGACATTCCAAATAAGTTAATTAAACCAGCAATTAGAAATGGTTTAACCAAACAAACTAATGAATATTGGAAATTAGTTTTCAAAGAATTAGGTTCAATAAATTGTATTTTCACAGATACTAAATTGTATTTTGACGAAAAGAATTATGCTCTAGACCATTTTGTACCTCATGCTTTTGTTTCACATGATTTGGTTTGGAATTTACTGCCAATTGAAAAAATCTTTAATTTATCTAAAAGTGATAAACTTCCTATATTTGAAAAGTATTTTGATAAATTTTTTGATTTACAAAAAGTAGCATTTGAAATCAATAAACATCATAATTCTAAAAGTAAACACATGGATGAATTTCTTACTATTTTTCCAGATTTAAATAATTTTGAAAAGGATAAATTTTCAAACACAATTCAACCTCTTATAACTATTGCTAGTAATAATGGTTTTGTTTTTATGAATGAATGTAATTAATTTCATAATTTGATTTTATATAATTTTAATAGAAAAAAATAAAAATGTCATACAAGAAGTGGAATGAAGCATTAATCGATTATTATTTCAATGAAAATAAAACAGAGGAAGTAATACTCTATTGCGATGAAGAAATAATAAATGAAATTGGAACCACCAAAAATATTGGATTATTAACCGATTTTATTAATTGTGTTTTAGCAGATGAAAACGAGAGATTTACAATATTTGATTCTCTTTTTATCAAAGGTGGGAGAGACACGAGGCTAAATGGAAAAATAAAGACAAACTCTGACTTAAAATTTTCTATCGTGTTGTACGATACAGGTATTGATAGAAAAATTCCAATGACATTTTTTAGCTACATTATTTTATCCATATTAAAAAATACTATTTCAGTAGAAAATGCAAATTACAAAAAACTCCAAACGCTAAAAAATCCATCTGAATATGACTCCCTTTTTTATTCTATTGAGAAAGCATATCCTAAATTTATCAATAGAAAAATTGGAAAGCATAGGTATGAAGGACTTATTAAATTTCAAATTGTACTTACAAATGATGAAAATGTAGAACTTGAAAAAATACTATATAAAAATCAACTAGAATTTTCTGAGTATGAGAGTTATGAAACCATAATGAATAGAGTTCTAAGATATTCAGATGGAAAATTAAGGGATAAATTACAGCGTTCAACAACTGACGAATGTTATAAAATATGGTTTGAAAATAAATTAAAAAATTTCAAATTAGAAAATTATGTACCTAAAATAACTGATGAACCTATATCTATTCATGGTGAATTTGCTTTAGCATTTGTAATCAATAATGAATTTAGTGGATTACAATTATTCACAAATGTCAATCCAAAAGAAATATTAATAAATAATGGCATAACTATATTCCCTTGTGAAACTAATTCAAAGTTAGAAAATGGTTTTTTTCAAACCCCAGTACAAATAGAAAAAGTAGAATTCAAAGAATATAAATTTGAGAAACTTGATATAAATATAAAATCTTCATCATTAAATGATATTGTTTTTTTTCAGAAAATTAATAATCATTTATATTTTCAAACTTTAAATCCCTACCCAAATACAGAAACTTATATTTTAGTTAAAAAGGAGGATAAACTTTTAAATAAATTCAAAAGTTGGGCTAAAGAAAAAATAGAATATAATGAGATCCCTATTGATAATTCCAAAAATTATTTTGGGGAAACTCATATTTTATTTATAAGCAATAATATTAGTGAATCATATTATAAAATAGACAAAAACGATTATTTTAAATTAGATTCGAAATTTAATAAAATACAAAGAATAGGTGGTTTAAAGCCTATAGGAACTGTTAATACTTATTTAGAAATTGCACTACCACAATTCAAAATAAACATTCCCGAATTTGAAGAAAATCGATTAAAAATTATTTATTTAAGAAAAGATCTAAATAATATTGAAGATACGTCTTGTTTTGGATATTTAATAAACTCTGAAATAGTTACGATATTTCTAAAAGATCCAGATTTTCAATTTGACACAATAAACATCCAGATTAACTTCAATTATGATAGAGATGAAATTGGTTCATTTGACTTTTTAATTGAGTCTAGTAAAATGAATCCAATTAGTATAGAAAATGATTTTGTTAAACTCGATAAATGGGGACAAGAAACGAATGTAGAACCATTCTATAATATTTTATCTTTTAAAGGCACTAAAGCAATCGCTAACAACAACAATCGACAAAAAATCACTACAGAAGATAATCCAAGAAACTATTCTGATTATTTCGTACACTTATTATGTGCCGTGTTTTATAAAAATAGTATCAAGAACTATATTGAAAAACATCAATTGAAAGAAATTTACTTACAAACACTACTTTTTTTAAATTCACAAGAAGGAATTAATTTAATAGAGACAAATTATTCCTTTAATAATTTGCTGAAATATCTTATTGATTTGGGATTTATACAAAGAAAAATCATAACAAATACTTTAAACACAAAAGAATGTTATGTATTAGTTCCTCCAACTTTTACTAAAATAGAAAAATCGTTCACTGACGGTGGTAATCAAATATATCTTATTACAGGCTTATACAATCGAAAATTTACATTTTTGGTAAAAAAAGTAGCCGAGGAAAATAATGTTGTAATTAAATTTAGAAAAATAAAAACTACCCAAGAAAAAGAAAAACTACCCGAAACATTTCTTTTGCCAGACTTAATACTAATTGATCACAATTTTCCTTTCGATAAATTTGAAAGTGAATGTTCTAAAAATGGATTAGACTTTATTAAAGAAGAACAAATAAATATTGCTAATTCATTATTAAATTTTTCGGCTTCTGTTAGCGATTTTGAAGCAAAATTTAAAGATTCAAGTGATAAAATAGAAAACAATGACACGCTTAATGATTTAGAAAAAGAACTTAAATCAACTTCTGAAGAAAATTTTCCAAGAATAAGAGTATTAGACACTAAACAGGTATACAAAGCTCCTACTTATTTTGTAGAGATGCAAAAAAATGTATTTTATAAATACAATCAAACCTTTTCTTCAAAATGGCTTAATTTATATATCAAAAATAAACGTAAAGATCCTGTAATTATTTACAGAAAGAAAAGATCTGATAAAACAAACTTTACTTATTTCTCTGAAATATACTTGTACAAATATGATCAATTCCCAACATTATTAACTAAATCATTAACCTTTCTTAATATTGGTCTTCCCACTGAAAAGAAAATATTTGTCTGTAATAGTAAATTTAACAAGCAATCAAAAGAATTTCCCTTTAATGTTTTTTTAGAATATAATATTTCATCTGATGTTGATCGAAGAAAAAAAATAGCTAAAATCCTAACTGGTTCAGATTTAATTGAAGAAAATGAGCAAATTATAGATTCTGTTCATAACGATTATGATAAAATAAAAATGGAACTTTTTACAATTAAAATGATTGGATTTAATCAAATCAATAAATTTATTTTAATCAAAAAAGATGGTTTAATAATTTCATTAATTACTTTAGGAAACTATTACAAACCTCATTCCGTTTATATTTCACCTGAAATAATACAATCGATACAAAAAAACGAAATAAATATAGACGGTCAATCGTTTAGCATGGCTAAAATAGTCCCTTCAGAAGATATTAATTCTATAATTTCTGCTATCCTAAAAAATGACACTGAAAAAATAAATGGGTATCAGAAAATACCTGATAAAACAAAAATTGTAACTTTCCAAACTGAAGATTATATTACTGAAGATATATTAATTATCTCAAATTACTAAATTATGAATACATTCGAAAAACTACTCGATAAAGATCCAATCGGAGCCTTTGATAAAATAAAACAAAACTATGTTCGCTATTTTAAAACAATGTATAAGTTTGAAAATAATGAACTTGATGCGAAAAAAAACACGGAATTAGAAGACGAATCTAAAGAGAATATATACAAACAACCCTATTTAGAAGTTTTACCAGAATATACAACTGCAACTTTAAAAGGAGTAGAAGTAAAAACTATTGAAGAACTCATACCTCTTTTTTCAAAAGGTTTTAAAAACCTAATTGATGGAGATGATTTTATAAAAAAATTCATCAAACCAGGTTTAATGAATTATCCTCCATATGGTCATCAGGTTGAAATGTATACTAAAGCATTTTTAGATGGTAACAACACTGTAATTACGTCAGGAACGGGCTCTGGTAAAACAGAATCTTTTTTACTTCCTCTTTTTGGTCAGTTATATAAAGAAGGGAAAAATTGGGAAAGCCCAAATTACAATCAAAATAATTGGTATGAAGGAGAAAATGGAGCAAGGAAAAAATATAATAATACCTATCAACGCCTAGGGGAGAATAGAACTGCTGCAGTGAGAGCAATGATTATGTACCCAATGAATGCCTTGGTTGAAGACCAAATGACAAGGTTAAGAAAAGCTTTAGACTGTGATGAAGTTCGAGAACATTTTGATTCAGTAGAAGGTTTAAAAGGAAATCGCATCTATTTTGGCAGATACAATGGGCAGACTATTGGGAAAAAAAAGTTTGATAGAAAAAACAATAGTGATCATAAAAAATGTCAAGATGAACTTAATAAATTAATTACCCTTTCAAATACTATTTCAACATATACAGAAGATACCACTAATGATCAAGATGTAAAGTATATCTCGCCTAGATTGTCTGTAAACTCTCGAACATCTGAAATGATAACCCGTTGGGATATGCAAGAATTCCCACCGGATATTTTGATTTCAAACTTTTCTATGTTGAGCATAATGCTAATGCGAGAAGCGGAAGCGTCAATATTTGAAAAAACAAAAGATTGGCTCAAAGATGAAAATAATGTATTTCACCTGATTATTGACGAATTACATTTATTCAGAGGAACAGCTGGAACAGAATTGGCTTATTTGATGCGTATGTTTTTTGATGCTATTGGAATTGAACCTGTCATTGACGATGGAAATGGAGGCAAAAAACCTAATAAACAATTGCGCATTTTAGCATCAAGTGCTTCATTGGGAACAGAGGATCAAACACAAAAATTCCTTGAAGAATTTTTCGGAGTCTATAATTCCGACGGAACCAAAGCTTTTAGCATTCAAAATGGCACAGATTATCATCCAGTTTCAACCAAAGTAATTGATTATACCAAATTTGAGATTATTAGTACGGATTATCCTTTTTTAGATAATAATGATAAAAACATCAAAAAAAATGAATTAGCAAATGATTTGCGTTATGAATCATTGAAAACGTTCTTTGATGAAAATGCAGAAACAATTTTTGCGAAATTCAAATCGGAAACAAAAATTGAAGATGAAAATGGAGTTCGCCAGGTGCCTAAACCATTACAAAATATAAAAAATACAATTTTTGAAGGTAACGAAAATGCACTAAGAGGATTTTTAATAATAAGAGCAGATTCTGAATTAAAAAACTTAAAATTACCTCGAATTCGTTTTCATCAGTTTTTCAAATATATCGAAGGCTTGTGGACAGAATTATTACCCCAGGTTCAAGGCCAGCCACAACAACCTTTTGGACAATTAATGTATCAAGCACAAGAAGTTTTTGATAATGGTAGTGAAATGCACAAAGTATTAGAATTATTAAGATGTGAAGGTTGTGGAGCAGCTTTTATTGGTGGAAACGCTAATAGAGTTGCAAATAGAGTAACTTTAAGTTTGAATAGTCCTGAACTTGAAAAAATTCCAAACCGAAACCCTACACCTATGGTGCAAAATAAATGGTTTCACGAATATGCAGTTTTTTGGCCTACAGAAAAAGAACCTTCAAATCAAAACTCAAACTTCTTTCTATTAGATTCTGATGGTGATCGAGAAGATTTTAATTGTACTAACAGACAAGGATTATCCGCTTATAATCAAGTGAATTTAAGAGCCAATTGGCAAAAAGCAACAATTAACCCATACAATGGTGAAATAAAAAGAAGTTGGACTGGAGATGCTGGAAGTATTAAAGGATACGTGTTTAATGTTATTAATAACAATAATAACAATGAAAATCCGGAACTAATTGCTTTAAATTATGCGCTTGATAATCCCATTCAAGCATTACCACATAAGTGTCCATCTTGTTCCAGAGATTATACAAAACGAAAATATACAAAATCACCAATTAGAAATTTTAGAACAGGTATAGCTCGTAGCAATCAATTATTAAGCAAAGAATTGATTTATCAATTAAGTGGAGAAAAACCAAAATTAGTAGGTTTTTCAGATAGTAGACAAGACGCTGCTGATCAAGCTTTTGGCATAGAGCAGGAACATTATAGAGATATGCTTAGGCTATTGTTTTTGGAATGTATTAAAGAATTAACAAAGCCGGATAAACAAATTTTAAATTTAATTGAAAAAACAATTGAAATAGGTTCTGCGGTTTTTACGATAATAGATGCTGAATTTGGTGATATTAATAATAGACATCAAATTGCAGCTGAAACTATAGTAGATAATATTACTGCAAGAGCAAACTATTTAAATCCCCAAGTACATTTCAATTTAAGAGATTTAGTAGATGTAAATGGTGGTGAACTAAATGGACTTTTAGTAAAAAAATTACTAAAATTAGGAATAAATCCTGCAGGTGTCGAGTTTGACAAACAATTTGTAAATGGATACCACTGGAGCACTTTGTATGAAATTGATGTTCAAACTAATAATATTAGATTAAGATCTTTAAATGAAATTGAAAATGAAATTGGACATCTACATGATTTTGATCGAATAAAAACAGAAGTAAAGCAAAATTTATTTTCCTCTATCTATCAGAATAGTTTTGGAAAATTTATGGCTTTGGATACAGAAAGCGCTGGAATTGGATATATCTCATTTAAGTTAAACGAAGCAGATGTGCTTGCTTTAAGTAATCTTCTGCCTCCAGCAATTAATGCAATAGAATTTATGAATGCTTTTTTACGAGTATTAGGTGATCATTATAGATATACCGATCCTGATTCAGGTTTTACTGCTGATCCTAAACCTACTTTTAATGATTTGTCTGCAAGTATAAAAAAACCTATCATAACTTTTTGTAATCAAAACAGTATTGATTTAAACTCTCTTGTAGATCAATTAAATATAATTTTAGAAACTAAATGTTCTCAAACAAACATCGTTCTTAACCCTAATCATTTGCAATATAATAGTGTTTTGCCTCAAAACCCTTATTATAAATGTACAAATTGCAGTAAAATTCATTTGTACAAGGGTATGGGAATATGTACTAATACACAATGCTTGACCCCGCTAGATGATATACCTAATGGTGTAGTGCAAGATTTGAATTTGAATAACTACATTGGATACGACTTATTGGTAGAAAAGAGAAATCCAATCCGTTTACATACTGAAGAATTAACAGGGCAAACAGACAATCAAGCGGAACGTCAATTAGAATTTAAAGGAATCATATTAGACAATCAAAATTCTTTTAAAGCAAAACTTACAAAGGAAATTGATATGATTAACGTGACTACCACAATGGAAGTTGGTATCGATATTGGGAGTTTAGAGGGGATTTTTCAAGGAAATATGCCTCCTACTCGATATAACTACCAGCAGCGTGTGGGTCGAGGCGGTCGAAGAGGTCAGGCTTACTCTTGTGCGGTAACATTTTGTAGAGGAAAAAGTCACGATAACTATTATTATCATTCGGCTACAGATGAAATGGTTGGTAGTGTACCTGTTGCGCCTTCATTATCAATAGCACCCCATCAATTACCACAAGGTGGTGTTTCGATTAAAACATCAATAACAAGAAGGATTTTAACCAAAAATATCCTGAAATTTGCATTTATTGAATTGATGCCTATTGCAAAAGATCAATATGGACAGAATGACATAAATGAATCGATTCCAATTTTTTCAGACACTCACGGTGAATTTGGTCATATTTTTCTTTGGGATACTGTACAACCTTTATTAAGGGAATGGATAAATAATAATCATTCTTTAATTCAAGATTATGTTCACAAATATTTAAATCAATTTAATTCGGGTGATCAAATTCAACACAATATAGATGACTTATTTAGTTGGTTTACTGAAACTATGGTTGATGATTTGAATACAGCCTATAATCAAAAAACAACCAATAATGGTTTAGCAGAAGTTTTTGCAGAAGCGGGTTACTTACCTATGTTTGGAATGCCATCCAGTACAAGAGTAATGTATCATGGAATAGATTCAAATAATAATGATATTAGAACTATTGACAGACCTGTTGAGCAATCCATAACAGAATTTGCCCCAGGTGCAATAAAAACAAAAGACAAAGGTTTTTATGAGTCTGTAGGATTGACTATTCCGATGAATTATAGGAATGGCAATAATGCTGGAATTTATTCTATGGAAAAATTTGATCCAAATTATAATAATTTTGAAAAGTTTAATGCCTTAGAATACAGTTTCAACTTAAATATTCTAGAAGATGGAAGCATTAGTACAATTTCTGCATATGACCCTAACTTTCAAATTGATGGGAATATAACTCCAAAACGATTAGTAGTTCCAAAGGCATTCCGTACTTTAAGAATTAGAGGAAATAGAGGTGCTGCTTCTGATAATTCAGATACCAGAAGCAATTTCAGTTCCGCTTCCATTTTTGCGATAGAAGATGGAACTACTGTTGCTGAAACAATTGAGAATTGTAATGTCACTTTATTTGGGGTTTTTGAAAACACAAAAGGAGAAATTTGGCATATCAACGATAATAACCGAAATTATTTTAGAGGAAAAGAAATTAGTGGGAATTTCCAAACACCTACTGGATGGATAACTGAACCAAGTATTATTAATGGACAAGATCGTAATTTCTTTCCTAACTTCATTGTAGATAATCATATAAATATACCAAATTATGAATCATTTCATGGTGAAATTGCACTTGGTGTAAAGAAAACTACAGAAATGATTAAAATAGAAATCAATCAAATTCCAAATGAAATTTGTTTGAATGTGAATGATCCAGAAAACAATAATTCCACTGCTATAAAGGCGGCTTTTTATTCAGCTGCTTTTATATTACAACGTTCATTGGCTCATAATTTAGACATTCAACCCAATGAAATTGAAATAAGTGAGTTGAAAATCAATCAAGAAACAGGAGTACCCTACCTCTATCTGTCAGATGCATTACCAAATGGAGCAGGATTTGTTAGTTTTTTATTAGAAAAGTCAAATGGTCAGATAACTAATTTAGAAATACTTATCAAAGAAATTGTTAATGGAGAACATCCTTTTGTTAAATCTATTATTAGTAATGAGCATATTAAGCAATGTAAGACATCATGCCAAAAATGTTTAAACACCTATGATAATTCAGGATATCATCATATCTTAGACTGGAGACTTGGCATTGGTTTACTCCGATTAATGATCGATCGCGATTTTAAATTTGGTTTTGATGCTAATCTTAATTATCCAGAATTAAAAGACTTGTCAGATTTGATAAATGATACCACAACCACTTATGGCAAAATTTTAGATATAAAAGTTTTAATAGGAGCTTATAATTTAAAATATGTAAGTAAAAATGATTTTGGAACAATTACAAATAGTTTTGTAAAGCATCCACTGTGGAATAAAAATAATATACAAAACAACACTAATTTGTTTGTCCCCGGAATCCAAATAAATAATTGGTTAAACTTTTTTGAATTATTAAGAAAACCAGCAAATTCGAACTAAATTAAAAAAACCCAGTTTATTATTTTAAACTGGGTTTAACTTTAATTATAAATTTCACAATAATCAGCGTGATCATTTGCTACTTCGTTCAAAAGTTTAGCATACTTAGATTTGGGATTTTTTAATGTAATTACTAATGTATCTATGGGTCTTGATAATATCATATATAACCATTGTGAGCATACTTTATCTTTTGTTTCCTGCAAAGACAAACCTTCTTCTGCAACACTGATCGTTTTTTCAATATCGTATAAAAAAACATCTAAATTATTGGAAATAACAACCCATCCTTCTAAACCTCTACAACTTTGATAATTGAAAACACGACAAGCATCCATATCGATAGGAGTGATACCTTTGTTTTTTTCAATAGTTCCATCGTGTATAGCAACATCACTATGTTTTAAAGTTTTATGAATTGTATCATTTGAATTTACTAATAATAAAATGTCATAAGCCGCATTTTTACATTGATTCACACAATACTGATGTATTTGCTTATAATCATTTAAATTTAATTCTCTATTGAAAATTTTAACTTGTCCTCCGGTAATCTTATTATTAACTTCAATCTTATCATCAAAATCAATTCTTGTACTCACATCCTTTATAAAATGACATAGATTGGATTTTTGTCTATATGAAATATTTAAAGAGAGTTTATAAACCGAAGTTGTGCCTTCACTCCAGTTTAATGGTTCATTATTACGTAATAATTGATGGGAACCATAAGAAACAATACAATTATTACTTCCAAAAATTGAATACAAAATGTCTCTTTCTTGTGGATACCAATCCTGACTTTCATCTATGAAAACATATTGATAATTCAGTTCAGGTAAATTAGTCTTTAATTCTTCAATATCGTTACTATCCGCAACTCCAATAAGAGCTAAAAGTTCAGTCAATAATGAATTGTATTTATTTGTAAAATTAATTTTAAAATAATTTTGTTTTTCTACAGCAGTCAGATTAGAAGGTTCTACTTCATAAAT
Source organism: Flavobacterium chungnamense (assembly GCF_039539165.1). Lineage (NCBI taxonomy): Bacteria > Pseudomonadati > Bacteroidota > Flavobacteriia > Flavobacteriales > Flavobacteriaceae > Flavobacterium > Flavobacterium chungnamense. The sequence continues at coordinate 101,448 of NZ_BAABCS010000018.1, read as the reverse complement.
TCCAAATTCTATAAATAAACTTCGCATCAATTTAAGGAAAGTACTCGTTCCTATAGAAGCAGAACTGGGGTCATCTTTAAATCCTGCCAATCTTGAAAGACGATTTACATCAGCTATTAAGGCCTTATTGTAAGTTATAATTAAAGAGCGAGATCCTTTTTCAATTGCTAAAAAATAACTAAATCGTAATAATATCAATGTCTTTCCACTACCAGGAATTCCAAATATAATTAGGGTTTTATTTCCAATACAATCATAAGCTTCTTTATACAAACCATCTAATTGTTTCTGTATAACCTTTTCCATTTTCTTTCTAGATAAATCGCCTTGTTGAACAAATACTTCTTTATCATAAAAAGTAAATACATTTTCTAAATCCTTATTAAGTGTTGCTAAATTTCTATCATCAACTGCACTTTGAAAATATAATTTACCGCTCTTAGCTGCTGTTGGTGGATTTTTCGCAAATGCAACTTCTATAAATTTTTTAAAATCAATGTCATTTCCTAAAATAATATTTTTCAAATTAGTTTGCCCCCAACCTATACTGCCTAAAAAATTTGGAAGCCAAATTAAATTTGTAATGTAAATGTTTTTGTCTTTTAAACTTGGCTGTGATTTAGAAATAAAATTTTTAAGAGAATATTTTTGTTTAGTATTTTGATCATAAGCGGAACTCTTTTTTCCTTTATAATCCACAACAATATCATTAGTCGAAATTAAAACTCCTGAATTATTATGCGATTTTAATTCAATATTCAACAACATTGATTTAAAATTTATTTCCTTTTTTGTTTTATCACTCACAATTTCATATTGTTGAGTTTCCTCATTAAAATATTTATGTGGGCAAAAAACACTATAAAAATAATTTTCTAAATTAATCCAAACTACAATATCAATATCTTCAGGATCTTCTCCAACTGCTTTAAAATTTGGTTTAATTAATATTGTGCCATTTATTTCATTTTTATTATGAAATTCATTTTCAAATATAGATTTAAGAAGAACAGCACCAGAATACTCATCAGATCCTATGCCTGATAATACTTCTTGTCCTAAAATTTTAATTGTTACTGACATATACAAATTATATTTATAAAAAATGTTGTTTTTTTTAACTCCAATTAAGCTCTTCTTCAACAAAAAACAAGTTCTTCTATCCCATTTTTTAATAATAATAACAACTTTGAAAAAGAACTTTTCCCACTATTGTTTGGACCTGTTAGTATAGTTATTAGTCTGATTTCAAATTCAGTATAGTCCTTAAACACCCTAAAATTTTTAACGCCAATTTTTTTTATCATCGTAAATTATTTTAAATAACATCGTTTATATTAATTAATTTCTATATTGAAAAAGGAGCCACAGTTTAGCGATAAACCCTTAATTGGCTATTTATGTTTGTAATAAACTAGTGGCGCTTTGCCCTTAAACGGCATTTTGGTGGCTCCTTATTTTTTTATATTTTGTTATATTGGCATGCACTGAGGGAAGCTTCTTGATGGTATTACTATCTATTGCTGCTATACGACAAACGGAACGAATCATTTCATGAATTAATTTATCGGCATATTTCCATTGTCCATGATCTTCTCCTAATGCATACCATCGAATACGGTTGGCGTATTTCCCATTAATCTGTTTTTCTATTTTCTTAATATAACGATTCAACAGCACTTTTTTATCCACACCTTCTGCTTCTACAATGGCTAAAATAGCCTCTCTTTTTAATCTTACAAAAGGTTTTAACCAATTTTTTATTTTATCTGGATTAACTTCTTTTTTTGTGTCATAATGTTTCATGCCTAACCACTCCACCCCTGACGATAACTGACTAATAATGGTTTTGGTCGGCGATAGTTTTAACCCTAAATTGTGTACAATCTGTTGCAGTTTTTCTAATTCTAACTCTGCTGCTTCTTTACTTTCGCAAATTAATGCAATATCATCTACATATCTAAAATAATTGGTGTTATTTTTATATTCGTTATCGATTTGAGTTGCCCAAAGTTCTGATAAAGGTGTGGAAATGCTTAAACCCTGAGGTAAGCCAGGAAAAGTTGTTTCACTCTCCTTACCCCAAGCATAGCCTTTTCTGGTTTTTAATTGTGAACTCCACTCGTGTAACAAATAAGATACAATTGGATTGGGATTCAAACTATCAAATAAATCAAGTAATTCCTTTCTTGGGATGGAATCATAAAAAGAGGTTATGTCTGTTCTTAGAATCCAAGGATTCTTATGTCTTTTTGATTCCTCATCAAAATTTGTTACGACTTCGTAGGGTGTTTTTTGATATAGTGGAATGTTCTTTTCTTTTGCGGTATCAATTATGGCATTGTGTACAACCTTTAAAACAATTTGATCTCTTAATCTAGGAATAAATAGCCTTCTTACTCCCCCATTGCTTTTAGATCTTTCTAATTCTAACAATGGTGCAAAAGTGTACGTTTTATTTTCAATTTTACGAGAAATTTCTGCAAGATGTAGCTCTATCTTTTGTTCAAATTTTTCGCACGATAAACCATCTAAACCAATTGGCAGGTTCTTGACCTGTTTTAGGGTAGCTGGTTTTCTCATACACCAATAGGTAGTTGTAAGGTTTGTTATAGAAAAAATTTGTGCCATCTGATTCTTGTTTTAAATAAAGTTATTTGAAGATTGATTCAATAGTTAGGTTGTGCTTTCTGTGGCAGCAAATGCATCCATTTATCCATTTTCCAATTGTCATATATTTGTTGGGTAGAAAAGTTCCAACCGTCAAAGTATAAATGATCAAAATTTAATTGTAAATAAGGATGGTAGCACTCCTGCATTACCTTAAACTTTTTATACTCGCGCGATAATTTTATATATCCATTTTTTACTCCATAAGCAAAAAGAATGTGTTCCCTAAAGATAATGATATACTGGTCCAATAGTTAATAATTTTATGGCATAAAACCCATAATCCAATCTTTATCAGTGCTTGGACCGTTTGTATGAAATTCTATAAAGCCATCATCATTGTCTTCTATTTCAAGGTGCCAATAAACGCCACAAAGTTCATAGATAAAGTTATTTATTATAGAAAATTTTTCGGAAGCATAATTTCGAAATTCATCATTCAAAATATTCTCAAACCAATCTAAAATATCATCAGTGATAATTGGATTGTTTTGTTTAATATTATTTATCCAATCCGTTCCGTTCCAAGCATACATTTCGCTTGTTTTATCAATATCACAATACTCTAATACTTCTATTGAAAACTTCTCTAAAAATTCAATCAATTTTGCTTTGTGTTCAATATCTTGAGATCTTTTAGAACATTCAATTATTGCAGAACAATTCATTTCTTTGCTATTTATAAATTAATAACGTTTTTATCTTAACCGGACTTTACTTTTATTCTATTTTTTTTAGACCAGACTATATTTACATACACTTTAAATAAAACCATACTAAACTTGCTGTAATTCTCACAAAAGCATCGTCTTCGGAGTCTGGTTGATAAGGATAGGTCATTTTATAAATGTATTCTTGAATATTTGCATTTGGCGTAAATAGATATAAATTAAGTAATGGTGTATTACCAAATTCATAATCTAAATAATCGATTACTGCTCTTTCTTTGACACTTAGGTCATTCCATATTTTATGGAATTGTTTTTCAACTTTTATTTCATCAATAAACTCATTTGTAAGCAGTTCCTTTTCATTAAAGAAAGTTGAATAAGCTTTGTATAGTAAATCAAAAAAGCAAGCAGCTATATTATTGCAGTCGCATGTTTTTTTGCCTACTACACTAGGTAACTTACTTATTACATTGGTTACTAAGTAAGGATCTATATCTGAAGAAACATTGAACTCAGATTTTAATAATCGATAAGCGCCTAAGTTTTGTCTCCAATTGTTTTTAGTCTTTAGCACTTTACTCTCAAAAGCAGCAATAATTAATGAATGAAGTGAAAATGGATATGTAATCGTTTCGTCATACGTTTCAATAATTTTAGATATTATTTTTTTTCTGAATGGTTTTTTAACAGAATCGGCATAGACCTCAGTGAGAAATTCGCAGTCTTTTAGCAGCATTTCTCCAAATGAATTTTCCTTTAAAGGAAAATAAATTGTGTTATTATTATGTTTGATTACTAAAATACTATCATCCGATAACTTTTTATCCTGTAAATCTATTGGATTCTCTATGGTTAAACGAATACCACTTTCGGGTAAATCTAAAACAAACTCCCCGTCCTTATTAAATAAGTTATATAACCAATTTGCTAATTCAAATCGATGAATGTAATATTGATTAATTTCATCGTAATCGTTTGTTTTCTCGGTAAAAACAAAGTGATAAAAGAGCTCTTTAGCTGCACCAAAAAAAAACATTTTTTCGTTTTGAGCGACCAAAGTCACTTCAAAATCTGATTCAATCATTTCATTCATAAATACTAAACTTATAAAATTGGTATCTTTAATTAGTTGATGTAAATATATAAAAATGTTTATAATTATAAGACTATGTTAGGTATGGCCAATTTATTGACTGTATTTTTAAGATAAAAAATCATCTAAAAAAATCAAAAAATTTTCTTTATTTTCATCAGCGTTTTTCCCGAATTGTATATGCAAAAGCTCAAGGAAGTCATCATGTAAATCATTTTTAAAAAGTAATGTGGTTTTGCCCAAAAAATTTACATCATACGATAGATGATTTCCTTTTAGATCATTACGAAAAATATTAAAATCCGAATCGTTCCATTGGGAAGATTGGTGTTTTTGATAAATTACATATAAGTTTTTTAAATCGTCTTGATTATAAATTCCATACTCTTGATCGACAAGTGCATCAATAAAAACAATTGCAGGATACAATTTTTTCCATTCTTCTAGATTATCACAAAAACAAAAGGCCCCCACACCACTATAGGAATCGCTTGTAAAACAGGCATAGCCATCTATTGTGCTTTTATTGGATTGGGTGTTGTGAAATAAATCAAGTAAAATATTTAAATCAGGTAGTTCCATAGCTATTGTTATTTTAATTTTATAAAGATATATATTCTAAATGTGGTTTTTTATAATTTGAAAGTTCTATTTTTGTATGTACTGATAAAACTACATTTCATTACTGTTGAAGAACTAATTAATGAAATAGTAAATTCAGAATAAGCTCAATAGCAACTTGCAGTCGTTTGGGTAAATTAGATTCAATAATAAATAATTTTTTAAATAAAAAATGAAAGAATTACAATCATTAGATGATGTCTATAACAAAAAACTATTTCGAATTCCAGATTATCAAAGAGGATATGCATGGGGAATAAAGCAACTGACCGATTTTTGGGATGATTTAATTTCATTGGATGGAAGTAGATTTCATTACACTGGTGTTCTATCTATTAAAGAAGTTCCAGAATCCATTTGGAAGCATTGGAATGATGAAAAGTGGTTGATAGAAAATAGAAAATTTACGCCATTTTATGTAGTTGATGGTCAACAAAGACTTACAACAACTTCTATTTTTTTGCAATGCTTAGTAGAACAAATTAGAGGTTTATCAAAAAATCAAGACCTGAAAGACGACTCGATTTATCTAGGCTCTTATAATTTAAAAGAAATAAAAGAGAATTACATCGTTTTATCACAACCGCCACAAAACATAATTAACACCTACAAATTTGGTTATGAAGCCGATAACCCTTCGTTTCAATTTTTACGTTACAAAATTTATAATGAAGCAGCTGCAGGTACCGTAAATGAAACGTTTTATACCTTGAATCTAGAAAATGCAAAGCAATTTTTCAAGACTAATATTCAAGAACTAGTAAGTAATAAAGGGGAAGAAATTCTTCAAAATTTATATGAAAAACTAACTCAAAAATTATTATTTAATTTATATACGATTAGTGACGACTTTGATGTTTTTGTTGCATTTGAAACAATGAATAACAGAGGTAAATCATTGTCTGACTTAGAATTATTAAAGAATCGACTTATTTACTTAACAACTCTATATGGTGAAAATGAGGTAAAAGAGAATGACAAAATTGCTATAAGGGATAATATTAATGATTCTTGGAGAGAGATTTATTATCAACTTGGAAGAAATAAACATCAACCGCTAAATGATGATGATTTTTTAAGAGCGCATTGGATTATGTATTTTAAATACTCCAGAAAAAAAGGTGATGATTACATTCGTTTTTTATTGGACGATGAATTTTCTCCAAAAAAAGTATTAGAAAAAGTGGAAGTAAAGACCAATATTCTTCAAAAAGTTGAAGAATTAAAAGATTCAGATAATGACGATGATGATTATAATGAATCTGATGAACTGTTTGAAACTTCAAAATTTGCAAAATTATCTATTAAAGAAATTAATAATTATGTATTAAGTTTGAAATCTGCCGCCAAACATTGGTATAACACTTTTAATCCGGAATATAATAATGATTTAACTACAGAGGAAAGTATCCTTTTAGACCAATTAAATAGAATTGGAATTGCTTATTTTAGACCATTAGTTTTAGCATCGTTCGTTAATAAAGAAATAAAATCGGATGAAAGAATTACTTTATTAAAGGCTATCGAAAGATTTATATTTTTAGAATTTAGGGTGTCTAGAGCAATGTCGACCTATAGAAATAGTGTTTACTTTAATGCTGCAAGGGATTTATATTATGGTCAAACAAGTATTTCAAATATTATAGATTCTCTAAACGAAGATTCAAAAGGCCTTTTTAACAAAGACGGCTCCTTTAAATTTTCTTATTTCAAGGATTATATTGATAGAAAATTCACCTCAGAGGGTAGCGGTTTTTATGGTTGGAATGGAATAAGATATTTTTTATATGAGTATGAAGAAGAACTTAAGAAAAGTAGAAATCAGCCTAAAATTTCGTGGAAGAATTTTGTTAAAAGTGAAAAAGATCAAGTTTCAATAGAACACATTCTACCACAGACTCCTTCAAAACAAGGTTGGCAAGATTATTTTTCGGACTATTCAAAAGAAGATACAATCTATTTGACAGGTTCTCTTGGTAATTTATTGCCACTCTCTTCAAGTATAAATTCAAGTTTACAGAATGACATATTCACTGATAAAAAAAGTGTAAAAACAGATGCTCAAGGGAATACCATTCGTAACGGCTATTCAAATGGATCGTATTCAGAACAAGAAGTTGCAGTTTTGCCAAATTGGACTGCTGAAGAAATTAAAATAAGAGGAATAAAACTTTTAAAGTTTTTTGAAAAACGATGGGGTATTAAATTTAATAATGAAGATGAAATGATTGACTTATTACATTTAAATTTTTTAAATCCAAAAGCAACGAATGAGGAAAGTAGTTTTTAGTACTAAATAAAGAAAGGGATTATTATTTTCTTTATTTATATAAATCTATTTTTTCTTGCATCGTCGTACCACTGTTTAATTTCTTGTCTTCGTCCATTATTTTCGAAAGTTTCCATTACTACTTTTTTAAGCGTGTAATGGAGTTTTCGTTCTATTAGTTCTGGTGCTTCGGTAATTGGAATGAAAAAGATTTGTTCTTTTTCGTAAGCATCAAAATTGAGTTTGAGTTTAACTGCACGGGTATATCTTTCTATTACTTGAATAGTTATATCCATATATAGAATTGTTCCTTCTTGTACGCAATAGTTTTCACCATTATCACCAGGTATTGGTAGTTGAATTTTAACTTGAGGATGAATTAGGTTTTCGAGTATAAAGTCTATGTATTTTTGTCTGAGTACCATTTTTGTCATTTTTAGTTTACTTAATGTTTCTTACAATTGTTTCATCCCATCGGTAGCTTTTTCGGAAAGGTTATGCATTTGCTGAACTTACTTTTTGATTTTATCACCGCATTTTTGCGGTAATTATATTAAATAATCTCCGCAAAGATAAAAGACTATTTAGAAGATTTATATTTATTATAACTTACTCTACACTTCATACAATTGCTGCATCCCATCGGTTGCTTTTTCAGAAAGGTAGAAGATAGAGCGTTCGTCGTCAATATCCATTTCGTTTGCTGATGGGTCGATTACTACCATTTGGCTTGCGAAAAGAACATAGTTTTATCAATACATTGTCGAATACACTAACTATTGTTTATCGGATAATATCCTTTAAAATATTTTAAAATGTTATTCTGAGAATATCTTAAACTTGAATAATTCCATTTTTTTAACATTTCAATATTCAATTATTTAAAACAAAATTAAAGCAGTTTCTTGAATATAATTATTCTAATTTATTCGTTTTACTGCTGTATGTTTTTAAAATAACTTTTTTACTAGAAGAATATCTTTTTTACTGCAATCTTTTAAAATATATTGATTTTAATAATTATTTTACATAAAGATTTATCTTTTTTATTACATTTACTGCTTTACTAACTTTTTTACCGCATTTTATGGCATTACAAAAAGCAGGAAGCCTCTGGTTGGCAGCACATTTTGAACTTAGTAATTATCGCATAACTCATAAATCCTATATCGGTACAAGGGATAAAATTGAATTGGCTTATGACGGGAGTATCGAACAAACCTATGGACCCAAGTATGCTCCTAAAAAAGTTACTGCAATAGGTCATATCGAGTTTATGTTCAAATATGATGATTTAAATCTTGATCTTTTAGTGGCAGTATTCCGAAAATTGGAGGAACAGGAGCTTGTAAATTATATTAACGAAAGCCCAAGTGGTCGTTATTCAAGAAGGATAGGTTATTTGTATGAATGGATAACTAATAGAAAATTAAACATTACAAATGATATCATTGGTAATTATATTGACTTGCTTGACACAGAGCGTTATCTTACTGGTAAAATCATAAAAAATGCCCGTTGGCGTATTAATGATAATTTATTAGGTATTCAAGAGTTTTGCCCTATAATCCGAAAAACACAATCCTTAAAAATGCTACTTACCAAAGACATTAGGACTGAAATTGAAGGACTTAAAAACGACTATTCTCCTGAAATATTTCAACGTGCCAGTCAATATTTATATCGTAAGGAAACTAGATCGTCTTACGAAATTGAAAGCGAAAAGCCATCGCTTGATCGTGTTGACCGTTTTATTACTATACTCTATCAAGCAGGGAAAGAGCCTTTTTCGGATGTAATGGCTGAAGAGAATTTAACTATTCTGCAAAATGCAATTGTTGACCCACGCTATGCTCAACCTGGTTTTCGTGATTTCCAAAATTACATTGGGCAGACCAATTATAGAGGTGAAGAAATTTATCATTATATATGCCCACCACCTACTATGGTTGACTCTATGATGAAAGGACTTACCGCCACAGAAGAAAAAACATTAGGAACACCAGAAATTGTACGTGCTGCAATAATTGCCTTTGGTTTTGTTTTTATACATCCCTTTGAAGATGGAAACGGACGCATCCACCGCTTTTTGATACATGACATGCTCACCCGAGATGGTTTGTTAGGGCAAGGTATGATTATACCTATTTCGGCTCACATGCTACAAAATATGGCTGAGTATGATACTGTACTTGAAGATTATTCGAAACCATTGATACAACGTGTACGTTTTAATATTTCGGAAAGTGGTGATTTGAGTATTGATAATACAGATGATATTAGCTCTTATTTTAGATATCCTGATCTAACAATGCAAAGCGAATATCTTGCCAAAACAATATTCTCAACCATACAACAAGACTTATTTGAAGAACTTTTTTTTCTTGAACGTTATGATGAACTAAAAAAGAAACTCCAACATTTGATAGACATGCCAGATAAGAGATTAAGTGATGTTATAATGTACCTTCATCAAAATAAAGGGGTATTCCCCAATCGAAGAAAAAAACAATTTGAAGAGATTACTGAGGTGGAATTTGAAGCGATAGAAAGCATTTATTCAGCAGTATTTTCTAGATAAACTTCGGGTAATAATTTTGATACTGAGATGTTAATTTTTTAATCTTGTTGGTCAATTTATTGTCCGAATCGCCTAACTCTAGTAACACAATCAAATCAATATCCATTGGTGTTCTAGTGCGACGATGCTTACCACCTTCTTTAGGGAAAGGTACATAATGTGATAAGGGATTGGCTGGACTTACTTTTACACTTTATCATCGCATAGATACTAAAAGAATATAAAAGATTTGTATTAGTTATAACTTACTCAACACTTCATACAATTGCTGCATCCCATCGGTAGCTTTTTCAGAAAGGTAGAAGATAGAGCGTTCGTCGTCAATATCCATTTCGTGTGCTAGTGGGTCGATTACTACCATTTGGCTAGCGAAAGGCACATAGTGAGGCAAGGCATTGGCTGGACTTACTTTTAGAGAAGTTCCTACTACTACAAACACAGCGCAGGTAACTGCTTCTTTTATGGCTGCGTCATGAATTGATTGATCTAACCCTTCTCCAAAAAACACAATATGCGGACGGAGTTGCGATTGTTGTTCGCAAAGGTCGCCCAAAAGTACGTCTCCTTCCCTATCGTATAGTAATTTGGAATTGGCTGTTGAGCGTGATTTCATAAGTTCTCCATGCAAGTGGATTACTTTGGTTGAACCCGCTCTTTCGTGAAGATTATCTACATTTTGGGTTACCACTACTACTTCATAGTGTTCTTCTAATTTGGCTATGAGTTCGTGCGCTAGATTAGGTTTGGCATCGTGGCATTGTTTTCTTCTTTGGTTATAGAAGTCTAACACTAGCGCTGGATTATTGTTCCAGGCTTCAGTGGTGCATACGTCTTCTATTTTGTAATTATCCCAAAGACCATCTTTTGAATCTCTGAAGGTTTGTAGGCCACTTTCGGCTGATATTCCGGCTCCTGTGAGGAAAAGTATTTTTGGTTTTTGCATGAGTATCGTATTTATATTTTCTAAAAAAAAATAAGCTGAAATTAATAAATGGTTGGATTGGAATCGTTATTATTTTACTCTTTTTCAACCATATACCTATTAAGAATACTAGCTTCAATTACATTTATTTCGAAAGGTTTTTCAATCACTTGAAATTGATAATGCTTAGCAAAAAGATACGGATTGAATGGCTTGTCGGTTGAAGTGAGTTTAATCGATTTATTCGTTTTAAAAAAAGACTCCATATCATTCATCAAATAAAAATCATCTGTATTTAGTTCTAAACAGCTGTACATTAATTTTACTTTTTGATAGAAATCGTTGTAAAAGTAAATTGTTTTTTGATTGTCATCTTTTACAAAAATAAACTGTGCTTTGAATTCTGCGAACATAAAACCATTAGGCCAATCCTGAGGATAGGAATAAAAATAATACCCTTTACTAGAGTCGTTATTTATTGTTACCTGTTCGAGTAAATCTAAACGTAACATTCTATGTTTTTCAATGGTATTTACCATTTTCAATCTTTATTATTATAGGACTACAAATTAAATTAAAAGATTATTTTTATAATCTTATTTTTTAGGAAACTCACAAAAATTATAATAGATAACTTGACTATCATCGACATAATGTTGGAATGTAATACAATCTAAAATCCCTGGTTTACCATTAAGTGTAAAATAGTGGTTTGTTTTTCTATCAATGTTGTCAAAATGAAAAAGTCTAAATAAATTATAAAATCCGAATACATCTAAGTTTGTAAATGGATTGTTTTCTGTCATACCAACCCCTCTTAGGATTTGATTGCAGCCGTCTGTCAAGATTTGCAATTCTTCATCATCAAAATCTGACGGAGGTTGTTGAAATGAATCGTGTTTTCTGTAAATCTCAGGGCCTTTTTTTAGATACATCCAAGCCTTAGAAAAAATATATGGAAATCGATTGTCCTCCATTATTTGTTTCTCTTCTTCAGTAAAATTATCTATTACCTCGTCTAATGCTTTTAGTTGATTTTTCATAGTAGTTTGTTATAAATCTTATTTTTAGAATGGCAAATCAGAATCGTCCTCTTGCTCGGTCAATGAAATATTGCTTGTATCTAAATCCATTTCCTCTTCCTGATATGCCTCGTATTGGCTTTTATATAATGCTTTTAGCCTATCTGAAAGCAAGTCGTAACAAAATACTGGTGCGATTTGTAAAGCAAAACTACCTATTTCCTCGTCATCTGAATATAATAAACTTAGGTATTCAAAAGTTGTAGGATTTGCTTGTAATGCTTGTTTTATAAATTGCTTGTTTACAAATAAATCATCTGGAATTGAATTAATTACAAAGCTGTTTTTTGTGATTTTTTCTAGCCAACTATTTTGATTCGTATTTACATTAATTGTGTTTTCTTGATTGATCGACTCTTCTAAATTAATGTGTTCTTCTTGTTTGAGTATGTTTCCATTTAAATCAATAGTAGCATAAGTACCGTAACCATTTAACATTTCATCTTCCTCAATTTCTAAACTAAAATTATGATAAAGCTTTTTTGATTTATACTTTGAGCACTCTATTTTTCTTATTACAGAAAGTGGTATTATGTGTTTTTTCGGAAATTGTGGGAAACTCGTTGCAAACCACTCTCTATTTTTATTATGAATATTATTGAAACATTCTTTCTCTATCCATTCCCCTCTTGGATTTTTAAATGTTGGGCTAATTATCAAAACTTTAGCCATACCCTTCTTAAATGAAGAGGCATAACCAAATTGAAAATCGATAATGACCTCCCCTTTTGCGTTAATATAACCCCATTTACCATTTAAAGAGACAGCGGCAAGACCTTCGCTATACTCTTTGCCATTATCAAAACAAAATGGAGTCGTCGGTTCTAAATTTTCATCATAATAACCACTATCTACAAATAATCTATTTTCTGAAAATTTAAATTCACCATACATTTTATTTTTTTCGAGTTCAGCAATTAGCTTTAGTTGGTTATTGTTGGCATCATAATGGTATAATCTTTGATTTAAATCATGGTCTTGAATAAAGATAACATTATTATCAAATGCTGAAATATCTCTTGCGTCGCTGTAGATAATTTTACCACTACTATCCATTAAATCATATTGTTGATCTTCGCCAAATTTAGAAAAACAAACTAAATTATTATTTTGAAGAGGCTGCATGTAAGTATAAATTGTTGGTAGCAATAATTGTCCTTGATTATTTTCTAAATTATAGAATTCTAAATGATCTGGAAAGAGCTTTTTATTAATAAATACTATCTCTTTATCAGTTAAATTATTAATATCTTTATTTAAGCTTGCTAAAATGTCTTGTAATTCATAACACATTCCTACTTGAGCATCAATAGTATTTTTATAAAACACTTTAGAAAGTTCTAAAGTAGGTTCAAGCTTAATTATTTTAACTTTTTTCATATCAATTTAATTTCCCTAAAATGGAAGTTCTAAGTTATTGTTTAAATTTCTTTCCACATTATGAGACGGTTCGTTTCTGTTGCAAATTTCATCATATAATTCCTTTCCTAAAACATCAATCCATTGATGTGGCAATTTGTCTCTATGGTCGCAATAAATAGAATATACTTCTGGTGTGATATTTTCAAAACCTTTTTCAACCATATATGATGCTAATAATTCACTGTATGCTTCTATTTTATTGTTTTTTTTATCAACATTTTGTTCTAAAAAATCTTTTAAAACGATGTCAAATTCATTATTAGTCCTATTATTAGATAGAAAATAACTACTGAAAGTACTATCTGTATGAAATTCAGAAAATAGACCTATTTCGTACAAAGTAATGCCGTTATTGTTTAAATTATTATTGGTTATTTTTGCAGAATCTGTAAAAATTTCAATATTATTTTCTTCATCAATTGAAAAATCGAAATAATGAGACATTAGATTAACTGATTCATATCCAACATTACCAAGTTCATCTTCACAAGACTCCACCCAATTAAAAGTAGTAATAGTATTCAAATTTTCATTAGTTATCAATGATTTTAAGTTCTCTTGAATAGCATTATTTACTTGTGTAATGAAAAAATTTATATTGTTAACATCTTGTTTGTATAAAACAATGCTATATTCCTCATCAACATTACCATAGTTAATCTTGTAAAATCCCATTATTATTATTTTTAGAAGTTTTAATTAATCGAATTGCAGCATTCAAGACAAGCCAATCATCTTGATAACCAAAGAAAGGAATGGAATCATAAATTAATTCTTCTTCGTCAAAAAGATACGTTAGTGACCAAATAGCAATTTCATTTTGTTCTTCAATTACTAATGACAATAAGTAATTCATCTGATCTTTTATACATTTTTTAATTTCGTCGGAATCTTTAGTAATCACAAAGGATTTGGAATAGTCAACTATTTCCTCTTGGGTCATTGGATACCCTACAGTCATTTGCATCAGGTTAATAAACTTATCATAAACGGTGGTGAACGTATTCTCTGTTAAAATCTTGATTGCGTCAATATTGGACTCCCCTTGTATATGGGCGCAAAAATTGAAAATGACTTGTTTATCTATAACACTTGAAGTGTAATGGTGAAATGGTTCAATTAACAATCCGTTTATATAATCTGAAAGATCTGTATTTATGGCTATTTTCAGTATTTCTAATGCTTTTTCTTTTGTTGGTTTTTTCTCTAGATTGCCAAGGAAATAGTGGACAGCATCCATACAAATTTCTTTTTTATCTTCATCCTGTAATGCTATAATTAATAAAAAGATAATATGACCATAAATATAGGCTTCGCTGCTACTTTTATCTAAAACATCATAAATTTCATTTTTTTCAGAAAGCGAATAGATTAAATCAATTGATTCTGATGTTTTGATACAAAATTCTAAAACATGCTTGAATTGATTTGTAATGTGCTCTACATCATTATCAAATAGCAGATCGGGATTATTCCCAAGTAATTTTTCACCTAATACGGCAATGCCCTCATTTCTGAAACGTTCAATTATGTTTACTGCTGTCCAATTGAAATGGGGTTTCTTTAAATTTTCATTTAAACCAAGCGCAGCGTCTTCAAAGTTGTTTACTTTTTTATTAGTTGCCTCAATAGTATCCGTTTTACTGATCATAACATAATCAGCAGCATGGATAATCTCATGCAATATTGTATCATCATATTCATAAAAATCATCACTAGCATAAATTTTTTTTTCAATAATCTGCCTTATCGTATTTTGGTAAATTCTGAAATAAAAAATAGTATTACTGCTTTGATGTGCATCAAAAAGGCCTAGAATATTTTCGCCATAGTCAGATTCTAGCTCGAGATTAACATGAAAAAAGATATCATCAGATGAAAATAAGCTATTTACTTTTTCAAATTGGAGTTTAAATGACTTTCTAATTTCAATTAAAATTTGGTTAAAATCTAATTTAGGTGTAACGTGCCTATAATCAAATTCAAAATTCATCCTAACCCCTGAGTTATCAATTATTTTAATTTCCATGCATTTACAATTTTGATGCTTTTAAAGAAAATCTATTCAAATTATTTAAAAAAAATAAAACAAAAAAAAGTTACTATTACTAAAATAGAAATTATTAATAGTATTATTTTTTGTTGAAGTTTTCTCTTCTTTTCGAGAATTATATTTAAGTATGTTTGTTCCTCAAATAAAACTGAATTACAATAACGACAGCAGGTTTCATTTTTCTTATCGGGTACAGCAAACGTATCATTATAATCAAATACTACTGCTGTTTTATCAAAATTTGCTGGACAATTTTCATTGACTACACAAACAAAATTTAATTTAGATATATCTTCCATTAAATTATTTTATTTATTTTTTAATTATATTTTATTAACTCAAAAGACTGCTTTTAAAGCTTACTTTTTTTGGAATAGATTGTTTTTTTACTCAGGAATTTTACTTGATTTTTATTTAATAAAACAAAATGATTGATCTCTTTCCAATTCCTGCTTATTTCATCTCTTGAATTTATCGAAGATGCATTTACTATCACAAAGAAATCATTATTTTTATGAATTATTTGAATTTTATCAAATGTATTTTGAATAGTAGCAGTATAGGGTGTAGTTGAACAATCTTCTAGTCTTTTTAAATCCTTGTAATCCCCTTTAAACCATTTTTTGAGATAGCCTAAATGTGTCTGTGAACATTGATAACCTAGATCTAGTGCAGTTAAAATTTTACATTTTAAATTACTTCTATCTGATTTATGTTCGCCATCCCAATTCTTATGAATAATAATTAAAAGAATAAATATGTTCTTCAAATTCCCATTCATCACCACCACTTTCATATTTTAATTCTTTGTATTTTTTAAGTTTTGTTATAGAATACCACCATCTACCTTCAAGACCTTTAATTATAATTTCACCATCACCAAATCTACTATCATAAAAAAAACTTTCAAACTCACCTTCAAATCCATCGTTCATTTTTTTGAAGAAATCATTTAACTTTGATAACTTAACTATTTGTCCAGTTTCCTTATTTTTTAATGTCAAATCATCATGAAATTTAATCATTTTTTTTTCTGTGGGAGCTACTTTTTTAGTTCTTTTAAATTTTGATAAATGCTCATCAAAAATCCGATTAAGAATGACATTTACATTTTGAATTGTATTTTCTACTTCCATGGTATTATTAAAATCTATCTACTTTTTATCTTAAAATGGTAATTCTTCTTGTAACTCATTAAATTTGTTTAAAAAGACAATCTTTAATCTTTTGGAAAAATAGTTATATGAATCTGGATTTAAATTAAAAGCAATCTCACAAATTTCATCATCATCTGAATAATAAGTACTAAAATGTCTAAAACACTTTGGATTTTCTTTTATGGATTTTATAACAAATTCTCTATTCAAAAATAAATCATCTGGGACAGAAAAGGTTAAATCACTATGATTAATTATTTTTTTTAACCAAGAATTGAATCGTTCTTCTTTATCCAATTCATCTAATCTAGCTTTTCTATTTTTCATTTCTAAATCAGCCTCGATTGTAATTTCTTTATTTACTAGGTTACCCAATTTGTCTATGGTAATCCATTTTCCATATTTCTCTGTATCAATCGAAAGATTGAAGCTTTTATTACCAAAACCAAATGCGAAAAAATGATATTGTTCAATAGATTCCTCTCGATTTTTCTGTAATTTTCTAATTACAGACAATGGTTTTTTAACTTGTTTTGGAAATTGAGGGAAATTAACATCAAATACATCTTCAGTATAATTAAAGTGACTATGTTGCTTGGAACTATTTACTTCTATCCAATTTCCATTTTCAGATTGAAATTCAGGCTTCAACTCAAATACTTTGGCAAAACCATTTTCAAATGAATTGGCATCACCAAATTGAAAATCAATTACGATTTCACTTTTATGGTTAATATATCCCCATTTTCCATTTAAACATACTGCTGCAAGGCCTTCATTGAATTCTTTTCCTGCATCAAAACAAAATGGAGTTTGTGTTTCAAAATTCTCATTTACATAACCGTTGCTAAAAAACAATTTGTTTTCAGAAAAACGTATTGGAAATTCAAAAAAACTATCATCAACTTCTTCAGCAATAAAAACAAGTTCTTCTGATTTTGAATCGTATTTATAAAGATTATTATTCAGATCATAATCTTGAATGATAATCAAATTATAGTTTAGTAAATGCACGAAATAAGCATCCTGATAAAGAACTTTTCCATACTTATTTATAATATCTAAAAATTGATTATCATACTTAGATAAAGGGAATAATTCGGGAGATTCTCCCAAATCGTAGAATAAATTTGTATACACAAAAGGTAAACAAAATTCATCTTTCTTATTCACTAAATTGTAAATTTTTAGGTTTTTCCAAAATAATTCTTCTTCAATGATAGTTATATCTTCTATTGATAATCCATCAATTTTTTTATTTAAATCACTTAATTTTTCTTCTAAACGAATTGCAATTTCTACATTACTTTTCAAAATAGTATTGAAAAATAATTTATATTGGTCAATGTCAGGAATTATGTTAATTAACTTTAGCTCTTCTTTCATATATGAATTTTAATCTACTTATTCCTTGACCACTTTAAAATGAATTGACGCTGTTCATAAGTTTCAGGAGAACTTCTTTGGGCAATATTAGTAGTTCTCTTGAGATAATTTATAGTATCAATCACGTTTTCAGGTTCTGCAAATCCATGTCTAATAAGATAACAACCTATTACCGTTCCTGTTCTTCCTACTCCACCCCAACAATGTACATATACTCTTTTTCCGAGAGCGATTTGTTCGTCGATTTTATTAAGAATTTCGACCATGAAGCTTTCTGTAGGTACATTCAAATCTTTTATGGCATACCTAAATACTTCTATTTTTTTATACTTTTTATCAGCTTCTTTGAATAATGTAATTGAATAATCTTCCAAAATTTCATTACTAAAGTTCTTTTCAACAACTTCCATTAAATTGATGATAACATCAATATTGCAATCCAATATATTTTTGATTTTTTCAATTTTTCTACTTTCCGTTTTTGAACTTGGAATCTCACCTGCAAGTAATTTATTAGGCAAAACCCAATAGGATCTTTCATAAGGGATGATGAAATTTTTCATACTATTTTATATTTCTTTATTAAAAATTTTAGCAAGTTTAAATTTTACTAAGTTGCGTTCTCCTGGCGTTTCATAATATCTACTATTGATGCCTTTCAAGCTTTCAACAGCGTAATAAAGCAGTTTTGATCTTAAACTGACATTTTAATTATGGTTTCACGAGTGGTATTAAAATACTTTTGTTAATTAGGTATATTTAAATTAAGCACTTCAAGAATTTCTTCTTTTGTAACTGTTTTGTATTCTAAGAGAAAATAACTATTCAACTATAGCGCAATAACAGTCCAGTAGGAATACAAGCAACAAATTATCAAAATGTTTAGTTCAAATTCAGATTTCAAGTTTTTATACTAAATTGTTTTAATCTTTGTTGTTAATTCAATAAAATTAGATTTTAATCAATCTTATGCTTAATCCACAACCTTTTTCAAATTTTACAAACGGGTAACTCACGGGCATATCTGCATTATCAGATATACCTATTGAATCACCCCAAATCATAATTGTGTTAGAATGTAAATCACTACCATTTAGCCAAAATTGAGCTTCTTTACCAAAAGCTTTAAATTCGCCATTTGAATTCCTATATCCTGCAGGATAAGCATCAAAAACGGCATGATTTGTACCATGCATATTTTCGTTTGGATTTAACCAACTACTTTTGGATTTTAATTTTGAAGCAACTTTTTTATTAAACAGAGATTGTTGCGAATTTATTAGTGCATTCCAATCTTTTGTTTTGGCTATTCTCCAACCATCAGGTGCTAAACCTCTAGGATCAATTATGGCAAAATAATTATATAAAACCATATGATCTCTATTTGTTTCATAAATTTTATCCCCATAGCACCAATGTTTCTTATCAACATAGCACCAAGCAGGGAGTTGATTCTTTGCAGCTTCATGCCATTCATCATCTGTTTCAGCATAGTTTATTAAATCTCCATTTTTGAAATATTTTGTAAATAAGTTAGTTGACCAAATTTGTTTTCCAATAGTATGATAACGTACGTTTAATTCATGTATTTGATTATCTATCATATTTGGTAAATGCTTAATTAAGTTTTCTGCAGTTCTCAGTAAAACTTGATTTTGAGAACTGAATTCTTTAGTAATCTCTAAATTTAATAAAGCCTCTTTGTACATTTTCAAATATTGGTAGCTACTCCCTAAATAGAAATGTATAACAGGGTTATTTGGAAATGAAGTTATATATTTATTAGCTGTTTTTATAGTATCCCAAAATTTGAGACTGGAATATTTTTCTTTTATTTCACTTAGAACAAAATTTATATCATTATTTTGTTTTTGTGTAGTTTCCGAAAATTCTAAAATTTTCGATTGTACTTTTTTTTCTGGGTTGGAAAATACATTTAATTTAGAAATCTGTTTCTGATTATTTTGTTTTGGGTATTTTATTTTTGATTCTGATTTAATTTTTTTACTGACCATATACTGAAAAAGACCATTTGCATCTTTTAAAAATAAAATTAAATGTATTTTAAATTTTTTTCTATTGTTTGCATCTTTTTGTAGTTTGGCCAAATCAAATGGTTCAATATTGTGATTGAAAGAGCCGCTAAATACTGAATTAAAAATTTCATTGAAATAATCAACTAAATTCATATTAAATTGATCTTTTGATGAAAAATCAATTATATGGCTAAAATCTGTTAATATTATTGGGTTTTGCTTAAATATTTGAATTTTTTGATTAAATACAAAATCATCAGTATCCTTTATATTCCTTATTTTATTTCTTATTTGTTCAATTCTTCTTAAATTATTTTGAACATTGTCAATATTAAAATTACGCTTACTATCAATAATGGATTTAAATAAATTCTTTAAACTATTTCCTAAATCATTAGATATATCCACTAAATTAGCATCTGAAGTATTATTAGTACTAAAACAGTTTGTATTAAGGTTATTAACCGCCCATTCTACTTCAATACTTTTATAATTTTTTGATTTTACATCCAATTCAGCGTCGGGTATTATTTCACTTGATTGAGTGTTTTTTTTATCAACAATATCTGCTTGTAGAAATTCTATTGAATCTATTTTTTTATTTGTGCTTAATGGGATTGCATTTTCAGATTGTATAAATTTTTCATTAACTGTTCTATATCCAAATACAAACTCTAAGTAAAATTTTTCATATTCGTTAAAATCTTTAAATAAATTATCCCACTCTAAAGTATTATAATTTAACATTTTTTTTATAAGTTGAAAAACTACATACAAAGGCTGTTTAATATTTTCTTCTAATTTTGAATAAACAGATTTTGCTTCTATCAGGTATTCCATTTCGTTATTAGATATAAAAAGAAACAAATAAGAAATGACCTCGCTTAATAAAATATCATTCTTATTTTCTAAAAAACGTGATTTGTTTTGATTAATTATTTTGAAGCCTTGATCATGTCTATCTAATTTAAAATAGGAGATAAATACCCAAAAATGCTCCCAATACAAATCTACATTTCTTTCATTCTTATTTTCATAGTCATTTACATAACCTGTCGGAGTTTGGATTGCTTTTGCTAAAAAAAATAATGATGCGGTTTCGTCATGTAGAATATTTTCTTGATGAATTGATGAAAGAATATTAATTGCACTAACCAAATCTCTATTTTCAAAAAGTAAAACTACCGCTTTCTTGAACTTAATCTTATAATAGCCAATTAATTCATTCGATTTTAAACCATTTGTATTAAGATTTATATTTCTTTCTCTGGCGTCAACCTCTAACTTTTGTTTAGTTAATTCATCAATCAACAAACTATTAGCGAAGGAATCTAATTGAATTCTTTCTGAGGGATCAATAATACCATCTTGTAAAATAACATCTAATTGTTTGCTAAATTTAGAGTAGGCTTGTTTATCACAATTAAAACATCTACTTGCCATTGTATTGAAATACTCCTGAGAAACATCTGATTTGCAATTAGGACAATTTACTACTAAGTCCCGTCCCCTAAGCAAATGTTTTCCGCTAAACGTACAAATAATAATTTTTTTGGTATCATCTTCAATTTTATTAAAAGTAGCATTTCCAGCAACTTTTATTTCTTCATTTTTACCAATAATATTTCCAGAAATTATATTTTTATCCCCAATAGTGGCATTATATTTACCATCGTTATTATAGTTGGATTTAATTTCTGGTTGTTTTGTCCCGCAATCTTCACAGAATTTTTTATTATCTTCTATTAGAAGGTTACATTGAATGCAGTTTTTCATAATTAGATGAATACTATAGATAACGCTTTAAATTCCCCATTCTATCCCTAACTTCTGTTCTACCATCAGTTTTTCTAATAATTAAATCGGTACCTGAAAATCTAGCTTCAATTGCATTTTCGGTTATGGTTCTAATTTGGTTCCCATTGATATCTCTTGTTTCTACTTTTCCATTTATAGATGTAACTAGAAATATATTTTGAGCATCATCATAAGTAGCAAAACTCACATTGTCTGCAATTCTTCTTCCTGTATTGCCATAAGTATCACAAATATATAATGTTTGATTTGAAATTTTGTAATTCATTTTTTTTTGATTTTTTTGATTAAAATTAAAATAAGTACAACTTATAAATCTCTAAGTAAACGAATGGAAATTGCTTCATTGTATCCAGATTCTGTATAAAATAATTCTTCACTATGATTTTTTAATTCTATTGCATATAATGTTTGAAAGTCAATACTTTTACTTTCTTTGTCACTACACCAAAATTTTGTTTTAACACCAAAGTCGCTAGACACACTTCCTGATGGAAAAGCAGAAAAATTACTCTCATTAGTGCCATTTCCATTAGATTTACCAAATAAAGATGAGCCATATTTATTCCAACCTGAATCACTTTTTATTTTTTTACCGGCTATTTTTGCACCCCCTAAATAATTAGCTAACTCCATCCAATCACTTTTTTTTGGAATTTTCCATCCTTTTGGAGCTAATCCCCTTGTATCTACTATAGCATGATAATTATATTGTTTTCCATGGATTTTTTCCGTGGACGAATCAAAATTCACACTCTTCCAAAGGGGACGTTTTTTTGTCCAAAATTCCATCCCATAAGTAGCCTCTTCTATAGGATCACCATTTAAAAATTTATCAACATTTAAGTTTTCTTTCATCCAAACCTGTTTTCCTATAGTAATACTTGGAAAAGAAACAATTTCTTTAGCTGGTACATTATTTGCATTATCGTTAACATTTTCAGAAAGTTTCTTTACTTCTTTTTCTTCTGACATTTTTTTTGCAGACTTCTCAATTTCATCGTGTGTTTTCTCCTTGACGCAGCGAACTGAAAAACCTTTATTTACACAAGATGGACTAACAACATCTACGCTGGCACTATCATTAGCAGAAATAATAAAAGACATTTGTTGTCTAGGGTTTTTTATTGTTTTACTCCAAAAGTACCCACAATCTTTAATATTATAAAATTTACCTAAAAAAGCACCACCTGGCTTAGCACTGAAACCATCTCTATTGATGCCGTTTCCATCTTTATCAGGGCCTAATCCCCAACCTGAAGCATTGTTCCACCCTTTTTTGCTTTTCAGTCTTAGACTAGCAATTTTTTCACCACCAGAATATTCCATCAGTTCTTTCCAATCTTCTTCATTAGGTATTTGCCATCCTTTTGGTGCTAGCTCACGAGTATCATGAACAGCAAACATATTGTATAACTTCCCGTATTTTTCACCATTTTTTGGATCAAAACTATAGTAACACCATGAAGGCCTTTCCTCTGCAAATGATTTTTCCCATTCTTCAATAGTTTTTGATTCAGCAATAATATCTCCATTTCTAAATTTATCAATATTTAGATTTTTTTTCAACCATTCTTGACTCCCTATACATACACTTTCTAAATCAAGAATTTCATTATCTTCTTTGAAGCTTATCTGCTCCTCTTCATTTTTCAATTTCTCTTCGGTTTGTGCTTCATTCTTCACTTCACCTTTTTCTTGCTCTAAAAGTTCTTTAGTTTGATTAACTTTATCCTCAATCTTTTTTTCTATACTATTAACTTCCATTTTAAGTGGAGGTTCATTCATACTTTTTTTGGTTGTATTTTTTGTGCTGTTAGATATTGTAACAATTCCGCCAGCCTCCTCGATAGCAATTTTAATAGCATCGGCTTCAGCCTTATTAAGTCCTTCTTTGATGCATGAAGGCGCTTTTTCAACAAGTTCTTTAGCTTCTTTTAGATCTAATCCTGTTGAATCTTTTACTACTTTTACAACAGCTAATTTACTAATACCCTCATCTTCAAGTATTACATCATATAAATCGGAATAATCTTCATCCTCATTATCAAAAAGTTTACTATCGTTTTTTTTGATTAAAAGTACTGGTAACCCCCAAAAACCATTGTAATTATTTGTATCAACATAATTGGAGTTCCATTCTATAACGTGTATTCCTAAACAATCTTTTTGATCATAAATTTCATTCAAAAAACTAACATCCATTAATGTACCACACATTAATTCCTCAACAAATTCATTTGAATACTTACCTGTTTGTGGATTAGTTCCTACTTGTCGAATTCCTTTTGGGAGCGAAAAATTTAATAAAAAATTTAAATCGATATCTTCAACACCCTCATCATCACCTGGTATTTTAAATCCTTTTGGTGCTAAACCTTCTACACTTGAAATGGCATAGAAATTATATAATGCATGATTATTAGGATTATTAAGATAGTAGCACATTGCTGGTTTACCATCTCTGCAAGCCGCAAGCCATTCATTGGCATCCTCAATAATTGGGATTTCTTTACCCGATCTAAAAGTAGCTGTTTTAAGAAATGATGTTGACCATAATAAAGAATCTATTTCAAATGTTTTATTAATTTCATTAAAATTTGTTTTTATAACATTTTTATTACTTTTTGGTGTCTCAATTACAGTTTTTTTAATTGTAATTTTTTCTTCAATCTGCTTTTCTGAATTGTTGTTTACTGCCAAATTAAATAGTGAAATATTGAACCATTTTTTCTTTTCACTATTGTTTTGTTGGGGATATTCTTGGAGAGTAATTATATTTTTTCTAACGTTTATTTCGCTAATTGTATATAAACTTCCCTTTTCTAACTCGCTAATGGTTGAACGATCATCATTTTTATTATTTATACATGAAACAGATGATCCAATAATTAAGTTATTAATATCTATGCTAGATTTTGTTTCTACAATTATTCTTATATCTTCATAATTTATATAATCAGGTAGTAGGAAGTTTAATTCCTTTAATTTATCAATAATATTTTTATTTAATGGTATATATACTCGCACAGCAAGCTTCTCACCATTGTCCATGAAATAATTTTCTTTATTTTTAGATACAGAAAAAGAGTCACAATGATTATCGAAAATATAGAAATTTGCATATTTATAATTAATTCCAAAGTTTTTAACCAAAGGTATTTTTGGATGGATTGATGACAAATAAGATACTTCTATATCTTCCTGTTTATTCCCTGATTTTACAGCAATAAAATTTGATAAACAATTCCAATCATCCAATGCTGGCATATACCAACCTTTAGGTACAATCATATGGTTTTCTGAAGGTAAATTATTATATACACAACTAGCAGTAGGATTTGAGTTGTCAATAGTAAAATCACCTTTTAAATAGGCAAGATTACGACCTATCCAGATAGTAGAATCTGTAAAAAAAATAGGATATTCATTATTATCTCTTGCGTCGATAAAAAATAATTTGTCTCGTTTTATAATCAAACCTAAATCCTTGTCAACCCACGTTTCATCATCAGAATTAAAATCATTTTTTTTCAATTCATTTTTTTCAATTTGAATTTGGGAGCTAATTGGTGTTTCGTCTAATTGAAGCTTCTCAGTTTTTTTATGATGTTCAATTTGCAATTCCACCTCAATTTTATTCTCTTTTATTTCAATATTTTTGGGCACTTTATGCAATCCAAAAATGTGTCCTAAAATAAACATTTCTTCTTTATCAGTATTTTGAAGTAAATCAAAATAATCTCCTCCCGAATGAATTATTAATAAATCGACTACCTTTACTAATGGGAGCAAAGGTCCTTTTACATTCTTACTAAATCCAGCATATATCGATTTGGCTTCCTCTAAATAGCTGTTTTCTCCCTGAGAAAAATAACAAATAAGATAAAAGGTTACTTCACTTATTAAAACATCATTATTTTTATCAGCAAAAAGATTTTTGTTGTTTTCAATAATTTCATAAGCTTCACTTACTTCTCCTTTCTTTGAGTGCGGTAAAAAAGCCCAATAATGCTGCCAAAATCTATCTATATTTCTAGAATGATAATTTGCTATAGCAGTTTCAGGCAATAAAATTGCCTCTAATAAATAATATAAATTGGCAACTTCATCATTGGAGGAGTTTTTTAAAAACACATTGTTTAACAATTTAAAGCCTTGTTCTATATTATCTTCCTCAAAAACATACTTTAAAGCCCGATTAAATTCAATTTTATGGAATCCACTCAAAAATTCACCACTTGTGATTTGTTTGCTATTTTGCTTTTCCTCTACCTCTATTTCATTTTTTCTATCTTCATCAATATGTAATGACATAGCCAAGCTATCTAGAGTAAGTCTTTCATTTGAATCTAATATTCCATCCGATAAAACTATTTGCACTTGTTTTCTATAGGAAGTTAAAGCTAAATTGTCACAATTTAAACACCTGTTCGATTTCGGACTATAATATTCTTGGGCAACGTCTTTATTACAACTTGGGCAAGCAATGCTATCTATCATCAGCAATCGTCTACCTGAAATAGAACAAATGACAGTTTTTTTTGTGTCATCTTCTATTTTATTGAAAGTAGCATTTCCGGAAACTTTTATTTCTTCATTTTTACCAATTACATTTCCAGAAATTATATTTTTATCCCCAATAGTTGCGCTAAATTCTCCTGTTATAGGAGTATTTGATTTAGGTTCTGGTTGTTTTGTTCCGCAACCCTCACAGAATTTTTTATTATCTTCTATTAAAAGATTACAATTAATACAGTTTTTCATTAATTATTAATTTTATACAATTTGTTTAAATATGTTGGACCACCTTTAGTTCTAATTAAGTGTAGTTTTTTATTCTCTTTCAATATTTTGAAAAATGTACTTTTAGTAAATAATTTCCACTTAACAGAAATATATTAAAATTAATCACTGTAGTATTTTTTCACATTTGCAATAGCCTCTTTTTTCATTCTTTTAAATTCTTCTGCCGCCAAACCTGAAGAAGCTTCTATACGAATATCATGCGATTTTCCTGTTCCTTTATCCGTTGCTGAAACCTTAATGATACCATTTGTATCTATATCAAAAGTAACTTCAATTTGAGGAACACCTTTAGGTGCTGGCGGAATGCCATTTAAATGGAATCGACCAATTGTTTTATTATCAGCAGCCATAGCTCCTTCACCTTGAAGTACATGGAATTCAACACTTGATTGATTGTCTTCAGCTGTTGAAAATACTTGCGCTTTTACTGTTGGGATTGTAGTATTAGACTCAATTAATTTTGTCATTATATTACCCATAGTTTCAATACCTAAAGAAAATGGAGTAACATCTAGTAATAATAAATCTTTCACATCACCAGATAAAACTCCTCCTTGGATAGCAGCACCAATAGCAACTGCTTCGTCTGGATTAACCCTTTTAGATGGTTTTTTACCAAAGAATTTTACAACTTGCTCTTGTATAACAGGTATTCTAGTTGAAGCTCCAACTAAAATTACTTCGTCAATATCTGAAGTTAATAATGCCGCATCAAATAAAGCATTGCGAACTTTCTCCATTGAGCGATTTACTAAACTTTCTGCTAATTGCTCAAATTTTGCTCTAGTTAAAGTTTTAAATAAGTGCTTAGGTCCAGTAACAGTTGCTTTAAGGTAAGGTAAGTTGATTTCAGTTTGAGTAGAAGAGGATAACTCAATTTTAGCTTTTTCAGCAGCTTCTTTTAAACGTTGTAAGGCCATTGGATCTTTACGTAAATCAATACCTTCTTCGGTATTAAAATCATTTGCCATCCAGTCAATAATTACTTGGTCAAAATCATCACCTCCTAAGTGAGTATCTCCATTGGTAGATAATACCTCAAATACACCATCATATAATTCCAAAACTGATATGTCAAAAGTTCCTCCACCTAAATCATATACTACAATTTTTTGATCTTTTCCTGTTTTATCTAAACCATAAGCCAAAGCAGCTGCTGTTGGTTCGCTAATTATACGCATTACTTTTAAACCAGCAATTTCACCAGCTTCTTTAGTAGCTTGACGTTGCGCATCATTAAAATAAGCAGGTACGGTAATTACAGCTTCAGTGACTGTTTGTCCTAAATAATCTTCTGCTGTTTTTTTCATTTTTTGAAGTATCATAGCAGAAAGTTCTTGTGGAGAGTATAATCTACCATCAATATCCATAAGAGGTGTTTCATTATGTCCTTTTACAACTTTATAAGTAACAGTGGATGCTTCTTTAATATTTTCTGTGTATTTATTACCCATAAAACGTTTGATAGATGCTATGGTTTTGGTTGGGTTGGTTAATGCCTGTCTTTTGGCAGCATCTCCTACTTTAATTTGACCACGTTCTACAAAAGCAATTACAGATGGTGTAGTTCTGTTTCCTTCTCCATTAACAATTACTACTAGTTCACCTCCTTCCATAACAGCTACGCATGAATTGGTTGTGCCTAAATCGATTCCTATAATTTTTGAGCTTTGATCATTTTTATAAATAGAAGATTTAGTAGTACCTAAATCAATTTCTGTATTTGTGTTAGGGTCGAATTTGGCTACAAAGTCTTCATCCTGATCTTTAGATTCAGTAGTAGGTTTAACTCCAAACACATTATTTAAAATAAATTTAATACTATTTTCATCTCCATAATATTCATTTTCATCTGAATCATCATTAACAATATAGTCTATTGCCTTTACTAAAGGTACTAATGGGTCTTTTATATTTTTACTAAAATGGGTATATATTGATTTAGCTTCCTCTAAATAGCTATTTTCTCCTTGTGAAAAATAACAGATCAGATAAAAGGCAACTTCACTTATTAAAACATCATTATTTTTATCGGCAAACAGATTTTTGTTATTTTCAATAATTTCATAAGCTTCACTTATTTCTTCCTTATTTAAATGCGGTAAAAAAGCCCAATAATGTTGCCAAAATCTATCTATATTCCTAGAATGATAATTTGCTATAGCAGTTTCCGGTAAAACAATAGCCTCTAATAAATAATATAAATTAGCAACTTCATCATTGGAGGAGTTTTTTAAAAATACATTTTTTAATAGTTTAAAACCTTGTTCTAAATTATCTTCCTCAAAAACATACTTTAGAGCCCTATTAAATTCAATTTTATGAAATCCACTTAAAAATTCACTGCTTGTGATTTGTTTACTATTTTGCTTTTCTTCTAACTCTATTTCATTTTTTTTATCTTCATCAATATGCAAAGTAATGGATAAGCTATCTAAGCTAAGTCTTTCCGTTTCATCTAATATTCCATCGGATAAAACTATTTGTACCTTTTTTCTATAGGAAGCTAATGCTAAATTGTCGCAATTTAAACATCTATTTGGTTTTTGAAGGTAATACTCTTGAGCAACATCATTAGTACAACTTGGACAAATTATACTATCTATTAACAGCAAACGTCTACCCGAAATAGAACAAACAACTGTTTTTTTTGTGTCGTCTTCTATTTTATTAAAAGTAGCATTTCCAGAAACTTTTATTTCTTCATTTTTACCAATTACATTCCCAGACACAATACTTTTATCCCCAATAGTTGCGTTAAATTCTCCAGTTTTAGGAGAATTTAATTTAGGCTCTGGTAGTGAAGTTCCACATTTTTTGCAAAATTTTGATGCGTCATCCTCTTCAGATTGATTGCACTTTAAGCAGTTTTTCATTAATTAACTCTTTATAATCCGTTTAAAGCAGAATGAGCATTACTCCAATATAATTCCAATTTTTTCATTACTTCTTGAAAGGGGTCTTCTATCCGCATATCTTTGGGTAAAGAGTAATAATGTTCATTACCGCATTGAATTTTATTTATAGTATCCTGTAAAAAATTTTCACTAAAATAAAAAGGCGTTTGTTTCTTTTTGTTATTTAGGCTTTCTTCTATAATATAAATTTCATCATTTCTTAATAAAAAAAGTTCTTTTACAGATAATCTGCCTTGAAAAAAAAGCAATAGTGTTGTTTCGTTAACTTTAGCATATATAGATTTTCCTGGCTCAATAAAAGCTTTTAAATAAAGTCTTTCTTTGGTTAAATCATTTTCGGGGTCTTTGCTCTCTACTAACTCCAATATAGAACCTTCTGAATTAATTAATTGAGGAAAACCTTCTTCTGGCTTTGCAAACTTAATGGGATGAAAACTTTGATTTTCATTTTCTGAAATTTCATCTTTAATTTCAATTACAGAATCTACCAATATCCATTTATCCCTTTGGATTTCTCCAATTACTTCTACACTTTTTTTATTAAAAGAATAGAAATATTCATCATTTATATCTAATGTATCTTTTCTATAGAGTTGATAATTTTTAAAATCGTCTGTGACTAAATAGGCTTTATAACCATCAGATTTACTTCCGCCGAACATACCTTTTATTATTATGACTCCTTTGTACTTTTCCATTTCCTTTATATTAAGATTCACTTCCGCAATTTTTACAAAACTTAGTATTTTCTATTAAATCACTACCACAATTTTTACAGCTGGCTAACTTAGCAGCTTGTGTGTTTTGATCTGAAAATAATACAGTTAACTCAGGAATTGTACTTGCCGGAATCCAACTGTTAGACAAAGGTGAAAATATAGAGGTAGCTGCCACAATTTCCCCACTTCTTATCATATTTTTTAGAACATCAATCTGTCTTGGAATTGCTTGTTGTCCTGGTATATTTATAAAATAGTCATTTGGAGGTGGTGGGATATTTGTGTTTGCAGATTGATTTACTACTCCATAACTATTATTTCGAGTGGTGTAGTCTAGTGCTTTGTCTTGAGTATTGTCCATTCTGTCCTCTTGTCTTACTAATCGCTCCTTATACTCTTCTTTTTGTTGGTCTTTACTTCCTACTAAATGACCTGTCATTGATGATGTTGTATCGGCTAATTTCCCAAACATTCTTTCCAATCTATCTTTGTCATTTTCCGCCATTACATCCTTTTGAGCATTACTCTGTCTGATATCCTCAATTCTTTGCTCATTAAGTTTGTTGAACTGCTCCATGTGTTCCTTTTGCAGTTCATTGTTATGCTTAGCGGAAAAGGATTCAGCAAATTTTTGTGCAGCTATTGGATCAAGCTTTTCGTTTGCTGCAATTGCCATCAATTGTTCTGCAGTCAAATCTTTAGCTCCCTGATATTTAATAGCGACTTCTTTAAGGCGCTTTTCTTCAAGTTCTTGTATATGTAATAATTCTTGATCTCGTGTTTTTAACTCATGCTCTTGATCCCTTTTAAAAACTTGCTGAGCTCTTTCAAACCTAAGCCTTTCATCTTCTTGTTCAATTGCTAATCTCTCACGTTCTATCTCTAGTTGATTTTTAGCTCTAGTTTTATCTATTTCTATATCTTGTAGTAAACCAGCTTTGGATTTTTGAAGGTCTGTATAAAAACGAGAATCTTTGTAATCATCTTCTTTTTTCCATTGTTCAATTTCTAATTCAGTGAATCCTATTTCAGCTTGTAATGCCTTTCTTTTACGATCTAACTCTAGTTCTATGCGCTTGTCACCAATTTCATATTCCCATTCTAGATTTTTACGGTCAATTTCTAATGTTTGATTCAATTGAATGATATCAATAGCATGAAAACGCACTATATCATGATCTTCATTTCGCTCTCGAATTGAGCGCTTTAAGTTTTCTAAATCTTCCTCTCTAAGTAAACCTGTTTTTTCAATCTCAATTAATGCTGTTTGAATTTCATTTTCATTTGTTGCTTCTCTAATGCGTTTTTCTCGAGAAAGCACCATATAAAATTTTTCTAAATCATCTTCAGATAACAAACGTTCTTGAAATATAGATTGACTTTCTTTATCAAAATCTAACTCCGTTCTTTCATCATGTAGGGATCTATTATTATTTATCGCTTGTAGCTCCTTATGAAATTCAAAATCGTTTCTTGCCTCAATAAGGCGTTGCGCATTTTGATGAAGTGACAAACGAGTATTCATTTCATTTAGATTTGCAAGGTGCTCAAATTCTCTTTCAGACAAATACAACTCTCTACTTAGAGCTCTAAATCGCTCTAAATCTTCATTACTTGAAGATATTGTAATAATTTTTTCTAGTTTTAATCCGTAAAAAAGATCCTCCGCTGTTGTATTTATTTTATTTGATATCTTTTGAATTAATTCCTCTGAAAGTCTATTTTCAGAAACTTCAACATCTTGCATTACATCTTGAATAGCAGCTTTTATTAAAGAAAACAGCTCATTATGAATCATTTTTTTAGTAACACTAGAATTGTCACTTAAATAGTGTTGCGCAAATTTTTTAAAATCATCAATTTTAAAAAATGCATCAACCGCAAATTCCATGTCTAACAATTTGGTTTTGATAATTAAAGACTCCATTTCATTTCCATCGCAATCTTCAATTCTACCAAAAGGAATTTGAAAACTTTTATCTAATTTTAGCGTAACTGCAAAATCTTGATTTTTTTTCATGGATTCAATTACACTCGACAACGTAGTTTGCTGATTTACATTTGATGTAGTGTTACTATCTATTTTATCTTTAACTCTAGTACCCATTACTAAATTAGAAATAAAACGAAATCCATTTCTTAAACCACCAGCTATTCCTCCTTCACGAGTTTCTAATATTTGTTGCAACTGCTCTGGCTCAACAAAATTGTAGGTTCCACCAGTCAACTCAGCAACAAGTTCACCATTAGCTTTTATATACGCAGTGCTTCCTTCATTAATTATAATTCCCTTAGCCGATTCATATTGTATTAAATCTGTTTCATTAAATCGATGTGCTATTTCACCAGCTTTAATGTTCCAAAAAATTCGGTCTTTTATTACAGACATCGAAGAATTTTCAAGATTGTCTTTATTTTTTTGATTATTTGTATTCTTACTTATAACTTGGTTAGAAGTTCCACATTCTCCACAAAAAAGATCACTTTCTTTAATTGGATGATTACATTTTGTACATGAGAGAGTTGAAACATTTTTTTTAACAGATGATTGTAAATTAAATCCACATTCACCACAAAAAACATCTGTAGCATTATATATACTTTTACAATTTGGACAATTCATATTATTTATTTTGATGTTAGTATTGATTTGATTTTGCCACGTTTATCTGTAAAAACAGAATATGTGGTTTGTATATTTCCATTTTGATTTTGATACGTATAATTAAAAGTTTCTTCACCAAATTTTGATTTTATTAAGAACACTTTTTGAATACACCTTTTATCTACATTAAAATTTTGATATAAATAAGTATCAACAATTTCTCTAATCTTTAAAACCTCATTATTAACCAAATTTCTTACATCATTTAGAATACCTTTTTCTAAATTTTGGAAATCAATTTCTTTAATTTCAGGTTTTGATTTAGTATATGATTTTGATTTTATACTATTATTTTTTAATGTATTACCACTACTTTTTCTAAACATTGATTTACTTGAATCTGATGCCTTTAAAATAGGATCTCCAAATAAATTAAACTCTACCGCTGAAGTTACCCCATAATTATATTGTTCGTCGGGACAAGCATCAAATACGTCTATTCTAGCTTTAGACAAAGCCTTGCCGCAATTTACGCTATCAAAAAGAGCGTCAATAAATGATTTTGCTACAATGTCTGCACTACTAATGTTTGAGGAACAAGCACCAAAAGCCACTCTGCTAGAACCTACAAAGGCAAGTGTATTATTGTTTAACGCACTATGAAGCATTGCAGATTGTTTGTCATAGTCTATAAATTTAGCCCCATAACAAGCCTCGGTAATGAAAAAGTTGGGATTAACTGCTTTTGCTATGTGTTTTGGTGCCACAGCCCCACCATTATCCCCATAAAATTGAGAAGCACTAGGAGCATCACTACCATGCAGATTGTAATAATAGAGTTCAGCCGATTCATCGTATACATTATCCACTGAGTTTATATCAATTTGCGGAGAGGTATGAAGTATTTTTTGAGCATTGGCATTTTGTATTATTTTTTCAGAAGCACTTTTCCAACTTAATGCCGTCATTCCAAAACAGTTATTGATCTGAACGTTTGTTAAAACGCTATCACTTGATCTATCCAAATAATTTTTTAAATCATAAATATCGCTATCTGTTGCAAAAGGAATTCTTCCTACATTAAGGAGTAAACTTTCTTTGAAGATATTTCCATTCCATAATAATGACTCAAAATTTTCAATTTTAAGATAAGAATATGGCATATCTGTATCTATATCTGAATCATCTTCATAACAACCTGCTTGATTATTGATTATTGCCATCGGAATAATATTATGTCCTCCGATAATGAAAAGGTATTCTGGTTTACTTTCTAAATCATTATAATAATCTCGCAATAGCTTAACATGATTTTCCCATGTATCATCAGGATTCAAATTAACATAAGAATTGTTAGATGCATCTAGAATTATATATTGATGTGATACGGATATTAATTTTTCAATATAGTCAGCAAGAATATTAATAACCTCAGCTTGTTCTATTCCAAAATTATCAGCAATAGCAACTGTATTTGTAAAAATAATTCCATAAGAATCATAATTTACCTTTGATGGTTGTGGAGGTTTATTAGAATCAGTTATTCTGTTTGACTCACTTAAGATTAATGCTGTTCCGCAATTAGAACAGAATTTAGATCCACGGTGTGATGCAAGGTTTTCTCCACAATTATGGCAAAATTTCATATATATAATAATTTATTTGTATTTATTTTTTCAAAAGTAATAAAATTTAACATATTAGCCTAATACAGTTTAATGTAAGAATAATTATAAATATCATTGATTATAAAAGCAATTTATAAAACCTTTTAGTTAATTTGTTGTGATAATTACTAAAATAAAAAAATCAATTAATTCTAATGTTATTATCATAAATTTCAGAATATTAGTATTACTTTAAAAAAAAGATTTTATATGTAATACGATTCAATAAATAAATTATCCCGAAAATCTAAAAACAAATATTTTTTACTTAACAATTTTATTTAGAACTCACAAATATTTCCTATTCATTTTTACATAAACTTAAGTTATTCAATTGCTCTAATACTATTTTTATCTAATATATTGATGTGAATTGATTGTTGAAATACTTATTTTAGTGGAAATTATATTATTTATCACTGTCAAAAAGAAAACTAGAATAGAAAATACGAAAATTAAAAAATAATTAGATGTGAATTTAGTTCAAGTTAGTTCAAGTTTAAAAATAAAAACCAATCATCTAATTTCATAAAAGAATATAAAATGAATTAGGGAAAATATTTTTATTAATAAAAACAAAAAGTCAGTTATATCCTGATTTTTCAAGAATAATCAATTGTTTACCTTTTGTCATAAAATAGGGGTCTAATTATTTGTTTTCTTTTTTGTTGAATAGGATTGATTTATCTATAGTGTCGAGAGCATCAATACCTTTAGCATTAATTTTATCCAACAAATCGTCAATAGAAGTGTATTCTTTTCTAAAACTAGTAAAAAAAGCTTCGTTGGAGAACTTGATTTTTGGATTTAATTTTTCAATTTCTCCTCTTAACAATTTATCAGTAATGTCTTCAGCTAAGAGTTCATAATATTTTTCAAATGTACTTTTAATGCTTTTGTATTTATTTTCATCCAATCTAATAAAAAGTTCGTCATCATCTGAAATCCATATGTATTTTGCCTCCTCTAGCTCAATTATAGTAGCAAGTTCAGTATATATAGGATGCGAAAAATCATTTTCTGCATAATTGGTTTTTACAATTTCTTTTTCTAACCGGATGTGGTATATTTTATTTGATTTCATTAATTGTAGACAAGGAAATTATTGAATTTTAGTTTTTCGATTCTTTATTAAACATAAACCTTGATAAATGAGAAGAATATTCCGTCATTTCATTCATTAGTTGCTCAACATCTTTGTCTTGAGAATTAGGAAATATTTCCTTGATGTTTTTTTGAACGTTAGCAATATGATCTATAGCTTCTTTGTAGTTTCCTTGTGCAAAATTTTCAGACATTACCTTCAGTCCTTGATTTAAAACTGCAATAGCATATAACTTTTTTTGCTCAGCTTCTAGAATTAACTCTATTTTTCCTTCTTTTGGCAACCATTTTAAATATACTTTTTCAATCTTTTCATCATACTTTAATTTATTTGGATCGAAATAGGTCATTTTGATGATGACAGGAGACTTTTCAATAGATTTATCTGGATGATTTAAATCAAATTTTAATAATCCAATGCCTTGCAATCCAGCATATATAGCATCTAATTTCAATTGCACTGAATTTCCATCCTTTTGTTTAAAAGGAAATCCATATAATTGCTTAAAAACAATTTTGTCATTATATTCAACTTCAATCTTAACATCGCTGACGCAAGGGCTCAATAGACTTGTTAATTCCTTTTGAAAAACAGATTCAATGTTTTTTGACGAACCAATAAAATTTAATAATCCACCACCAGTTGAAGCTAATTGAGATAATAATGCTTGATTATAACCCTCTCCAACACCAATGGCAGACAATTCTATTCCTTTTTCATTATATTCCTTAGATTTTTTTATTGTTATGAGAGGATCATCAGCTCCATAACCGTCTGTCAATAATACTACTCTATTAGTGCCTTTAGCTAGTTTTTTCTTTTCTATTTGCTCATAACCCATAACCATTCCATTGTAAATATTAGTCCCTCCTCCTATTTCAATATCCTCTATCATGTCTTTAAGATATTTTCCATCACCAACTGGCTGCGAAGGGACTAACAAAATTGCTTTATCATCGTAAGACACTAAAGAAACAATATCCGTTTTTCTTAATTTAGTTATAAAATTAAGCAATGCTTTTTTTAAGGCTACAATTCTATCATCTCCATACATAGAGCCACTTCTGTCAACTACTAAAGAAAGATTTATCGGCGGGCCATTTAAGTTATAATTGTTAGATGAGCGTATTTTAAATCCCAACTCTAAAACAGCTTCTTTAGAAAGAGCATTTATAGAGTCGTTTGCCCATTTTATATGAAGTTGTACTGGATCTGTAGGTTCGGGATATTGTTTGGTAATAAAATCTTTGAATTCTTTTAAAAATAATTGATCTGGTGTTGGAATAAATTTTTCAGGAAACTCTAATTTAGGGTCAGGCTTATAAATAATAGTTGACTCTGAATTTGATATTCCTCTCATGTGAGAAAAATTCAAAACATCTACATCTTTTTGATATTTAAAATGAATTAAATATTTGCTCCTATTAGGTAATAAAAATGAGACCTTACCTTCTTTGTCCATTTTACCTTTATAAATTTTATTAGTGCCTAACATTTGAAGGTAAATTAATTCTCTGCTTACATCATTTCCTCCTAACTTGTTAACTTTAAGTTTTACAGCAATTCGAGTTGATGTTCCTTTTATATCCTTAGGAATTGACTGAACTATAGTATCATTAACTACCGTTTCTTTAATATTAGTAGGTTCGTAAGTAAATTGTAAATTATAAGTTCCAGCTTTTTTTGTATCGATATAATCAAAACTATCAATACCATCAATATCTATATCAAATTCTGTATTTATTGGTACAATAAAATTAGCTATCCCGTCTTCATTTGTCTTACCTAAAAAAGTTTGCTCTAATTTATAACTCGTAAGATTGACTGCAAAATTTTTAAGAGGACTATCATCATCCTTTACAATCTTAAGTTTTACAGAAGCTGTTTTTGAGTCATGTGGAATTACTACTAATTTGGTTTGATCAATAGTACTAATTTTTAAAGATTTTCTATCTAATTTTAATCTATTTTTCCTTCTGTAATGCTCAATATCATAAGTTATTAAATTCCTTCCTGTAGAGTATCCCTTATCAAAATCATAAATAAAACTACAGTTTTTCATTTCAAGAATATTTACCGCCCATTCTTTTCCAGATTTAATTTCAAAAACAACTTCTCCATTAGTATTAGTATTCTTAGAAATTCTTTGTTTAGTAGATTTTTCAATTAATGTTACAGGAACATTAGACATTGGGTCTTGCTGATTATTTACAACTTTAATTGTATGCAACCTCAAAAAATTTGATTGAGAAAACCCAACAAAATTTAAAAGTAAAAAAATAAATACAATAGCTTTTTTCATAATTTAGTGTTTTTTATTTATCAATAACGATATTTATTTATCAATATTTTAAAATAACTAAAAACATTTTAAAATAAACTCAAAACATCTATCAATACAAATATTATTTAAATGTTTTTTTTACTCAAAAGAGAATTCAAAAATTGATATTTGTATTTATTTGATTGGAACGTTTTCTTATTTTGAAAAGAAAAATTCGATATCATTTAACATTTCACTTGTTAAAGTTTCTCCTAAATTATTATTGTTTATGAGATCAAAAATCTCATGTAAGTTGTAAGAATCATTTTTTAAATAAAATAAAATAAATCTTTTCCAAATTGCTCTTACTCTTTTATTAATTATTTTATGACCCTCAATCCAATTAGCAATTTCATTTGGAGTTTTAGTTTTTAATTTGTTATAATCCATTTTATTACTATTTTTTGAATGTTTTTATTTTAATAATATAATCAAAAATTTTCAATATCTATCGCTCCTAAATCAACTTCAGGAAAGCCAAATTGTTTGATTAATTCTTCTTGTGTATGTTTAATTCCTGTAGGATTGATGCAAAAATATAATACATGCTCTATGTTTTTTAACTCTTGCTTTAAATGATTATTAGGAATTTCTATCAATTTAACAAAAGCCCTAAATTCCTCGTTAGCAGCATATATACCGTCAAAAACGCCTATTAGTTTTT
Organism: Flavobacterium chungnamense; assembly: GCF_039539165.1. Lineage (NCBI taxonomy): Bacteria > Pseudomonadati > Bacteroidota > Flavobacteriia > Flavobacteriales > Flavobacteriaceae > Flavobacterium > Flavobacterium chungnamense. Next base: position 62,860 of record NZ_BAABCS010000018.1, on the reverse strand, counting down.
GTGCGTGTAATCGGTATTGCATAAATGTTCTAAAAATGCTTTGTATATCAAAAGGATGTGAGTTATCTTTAAGGGAACGCGCATATGCTTTGGCATCTAATTGGTCGATAATAGATTCTTTAAATTCTTTCCATTTGCTAAACTGTACTTTTGATATAAAACGCCCTTCTGTAAATTTATAATAACTACAATTGATATCTAAAGCTTTCATAAGAGCCGTTATCATTTGCAATCGATAATATCGAGAAGGATTGTTTTCGTATTTTTCAAAGGACCATTCATGTATTTTGGTATCGTAGGTGTACAAATCTAAAAAGGTGTCTAATAATTGCTTTTCCATAGTTTTATTATTTATTATATCCAGTCTGAATCTATTTCATCAAGGTCTCCAACTGGGTAATTATATTTTTCTATTAATTCCTGATTAGAAAAATGTATTTCTTTTGGATTGATTAGATATGCGAGTATATTATCTATTGCTTCAATGTCTGCTTGAAGTTTGTTATTAATTGTATCAATAATTAGTACTGGATATCTATTGTATTCTGAATACTCCAATACGCTATCCCTCAAGCTTGTTAGTTTTTGTAATTTCATTCTATAACTGAACAACATCTCAAACATAAATTGAGAATCACTTTGGTCCTTTTCATCTGTATTGGTTGTTTGAAAAAGTGTTGGGTAGTTCTCTTTTATTTTGATTATTAATTCTGATTGATTCAATTGATTTTGTCCAAATAGAAATTCTCCATACTGAAATTCTTGGTAGGAACAATTTATTTGTAATGCTTTCATCAAAGCCTCTATTGCTTGTAATCGATACAATCGTGGTGGATTATTGGCGAAATTATCTACTGACCATTTTGCTGTATTATCACTTAAAGTATAGAGTTCTAAAAAACTGGTTAACAATTGGTTTGTAATCATTTGAAAAACGTGTAATTATTTACTTAAAGCAGTTAATTTTAAAATATTCTCTAGTTTTTCAACTTTATCAAGTGGTAATTTGTTGGTATAAATTCCAGTAGACGCTCCTTTTCTAACCCCTCTTAGAAATAGGTAAATTACACCTCCAAAGTGTTTGTTGTATTCAAAACTATCGCCTAATTTACTTTCTAAAAATCGTTTCATTGCCAAAGTATAGATACAATATTGCAAATGGTAGTTACTTTCGTTCATGGCTTCTGTCAATTTATCTTCATCATAATGCTCCAAAGCATCTCCTAAGAAATTAGATTTCCAGTCTAGTATGTAGTACTTATCGTTGTGTTTGAAGAATAAATCTACTAAACCGTTCATCATGCCTTTGACTTCACCAAAACCAGTATAAATGAATTCAGTATCTGAGGATGGAAATAAATCTTGAAGCGCCTTGATATCAAAGGTCTCGTCAATTGGAAAATCAAATTCTAATTCGTTTACTTTAACATCATTGTGGACACTTTTCAATTCAAAACTATCCTCCTCACCTACTTTAATTTTAGCATTTAGAATGTTTTCTACAAATGACTCCATCCAAGGTGTATAAACTTCTTTTTTGGATGCTGTAAATTTTTGTAATGAAATGTCTATTACCTTATTCCAATCTGTGCTGTCTGTGAAGTCTAGGTATTCAAATATGTTGTGCAGCATATTCCCTACATGAATTCCCTTTTCTAACTCTTTAAAAACAAATCGGTCATAGCCTTCTTCATACACCTTACTATTTTCTGTGGTGTGACTTTTATGTGGAGCTGCTAAAAAGGAGTAGCTCATTTTTTTCCAATTATGATCATTAGGCTTTTGTGTTGGAAAATCTAAAGGCATTGGTTGATATAAAGTACCATTAGCTGTATAAGTTACTTCTTGGATTTTATTAGTATCACCATTGACTAACTTAATGTTAGTGGTAACCTCTGTTTGAACTGCTAATTTGTCAATAAAACTATTAATTGATGAAGATGAATAATAATTATTTCTAAAAACAAAACAATTGAAACGAGCGCGTGTAATTGCAACATATATTAATCGTCGGTTTTCTTGTTCTTCTTGTTGTAGAAATAATTGAGAATGCGATGAATTTCTTATAGGATTGGATGTAAACAAATATTCAATGTTTTCCTCATTTTCATGTTTAAAATTTGAAAAAAACCCACGTTCTTTTACTGTAAAATCAAGGTTTGGGAGCAATACAATATTATATTCCAACCCTTTACTTTTATGAATCGTTGCAATTTTAACAGCATCTTCATCCCTTTCAATGCGTTGTGCAAAGGCATCATCTGAATTATCAGAAGTTTGTATGGCGTTATTCAAAAAAGCTTTTAGCTTAGAAGGTGTAAAATTTCTTGAAATACTTATATTTTGCAACAATTCCGTTAACTGAAATACATTTGACAATACACGATGGCCTATTTCGTCATCGGTTGTCCATTTGGATTCTACTCCAAAGTCCGTTAGAAATAGACGCAACATGGCATAAATTCCACTTTTTCCCCATACCTGATGGTATTTACGGAATAATGAAAGTACCTTGTCATGATCGATGTTGTTCAATTCTTCACTTTTATATCCTACTAACTGAGTCAATAAAGCTTTGTCTATATTACTTTTATTAGGTAATGCTATTCCGTTTAATACCAAGTTAAGATCATTGGCTTCATTGCATTTAAAAATACTACTATCATCCACCACCACAGCAGGAACACCTTTTTTCTCTAATCTCTTTTTGATGGTTCTACCATCAGCATTTGACCGAACTAAAATCCCGAAATCCGAAGGCACTATAGGTCTATTGTCAATGGTATGATTACCATCTAATAATTTAACCACAAGATTGGTTAGATCTTCATGAATTGAATCTTTGTTAGAATAATCAGTTCTTATTTCTAATGGAGTATATATATATTTTCCGTTTGAGGTTATTCCATTTTTATTTGTATTATTAGGCGAAGCTTCTACTTCTTGATATACAATTTCATCTTCATCATAATAAAAAGTTTTGAAGTTGTCTGACGCTTTAAAAAAGGCGTTCATCGCATCGATATATTTATCTGTAGAACGGAAATTCATTTTCATAGTCCATTTATGGTCCGCTCTTGCTTTTGCTCTAAAATAGGTATTCAAATCTGCTTTTCTAAAGGCATAAATAGATTGTTTTGGGTCACCAATATAAAACATAACTGAATCTGGGTTTGTCTGGAATACTGATTCAAATATTTCATACTGTAGCTTGTCGGTATCCTGAAACTCATCTATAAAAATTGCTTTGTATTTGTTTCTCAATACCTTTCTTAAGTTTTCTTCGTCTTTTACAGCATGTAAATTTTCTATTAAAGCATCGAATGTGAGTAGGTTATTATTTATTAAGTGTTCTTTTACTTTAAGAGCTATTTCTTGGGAAGCATTTGAAATAAGTCTATTTATAATACCCGCTTTAAGATTTGACTTTTGCAATTCAATAGCTCTACTGAATGTAACTTCTTCTATAAAAATTTCGGCAATTTTAAATCTTGATTCAATTTGGAAAAGTTGATGATAATTAGTTGTATCATAAATTATACTATAGGCTTTCTCTCGAGTAGAATCTCCTAACCCTTTAAGCTGAGTATTTTGAACTCTTGATATAAATTCCTCTCTTTTATTATTATAAAAATCTTCAATTTGCTGATCAAGCTCAATGATATTTTCATAATCTGATAATTCACCTATTACATCAGTAAACACGTTCTTAGATAAAATTAATTCGGCTCCTTTCTTTACTCTCTCTCTAAAATCATCAGGAAAAAAATCTTGTATTTTAGACTCTAGAATAGCAATGTTTGTTCTCCAATATTCATTAAAGAAACGAGTAATAATTTCATCCGTATTTTTGACTAATTCACTACCAAAAATCTGATTGGTTTCAAAAGCAAACTCGGTTAGCGTCGATTGGCAAAAACCATGAATGGTTTGTATAGATGCCAAATCAATGTTTAATAATGCCGTATTTAAAGTTGATTTTACTTTATCAACTGAATTAGATTTAATGGAATCATGAACAATGTTCCATATTATTTTATCATTTGCATTGTCTTCGGAAACAACATCTGCTTCAGTCAAAGCTATACGAATAAACCGTGCTGTTCTTTCTTTTAATTCAGCAGCTGCAGCTTCAGTAAATGTAACTAACAAAATTTCCTGAATAGCTCTATTTTTCTCTAATAAAAGGCGTAAAACTAATATGGCAATAGAATAAGTTTTTCCTGTACCTGCACTTGCCTCAATAATATTACTTCCCTGTAGGTCTATTGTTTGACTATTAAATGGTTCCATACTAATTTATAGTTTATTCGTTAAATAGCATATTCATTTCTGCGATTATGTCTTCGTAAATTTTTAAAAATAACGAAACATTCGCCTCATTATCAAAGAAGTTATTGTCTATTTCTTTCTTTTGATAGTCTGACAAATAACACTCCCCATATGAAGGATTTCTTAATTCCTTTAATTTTTTATTAAATTGAATAATGGTACTTTCATTAGCATTTTCTTTTTCTATTAAGTCTAAAAAAAACGAATGTGTCTTTTTATCTAATCTGCAAAAATCCAATGAAAATGGGAGTATGTTCTTTTGACCCATTTCAAAATAGCCACACCATTTTTCTAAAATGTTTTTAGCTTTTTCTTTTGAAATACCTGAAACGACTATAGCACTACTAGATTCTATATGCAAATAGTATAACTCTATTGCATCATTACCAGAAGCAACTATGAACAAATATTGAAGAATTGCTTGTAAGCGGTATTTGTATTTGTCTTTAGAAACTGTTCCAAATACTAATCTATTGCCATAAATATGGGTAATTTGTCCATTAAGATAATATTTACCCAGAGTAAGGCCAATTAATTTGGTAGGATTATGGTTTCCTACTTTAATTTCTTCAAATAGGTGTTTTAGTTGTTCTATTTCACTGTATGATTTTTGCAACACTAATGCACCAGTTTGCATTAAAGGAAGATTCCCTTTTTTAACTTTTTCAGAGCGATAGGTTTCTATATTACTTTCATCAAAACTTGGTATATTAAACACTTCGTCTTTAATTAACCAGCTTTCTAAAGAATTTAGTGAAAATAGTTCTGTTTCAGCTAAAGTAGCATCCTCTTCATTGTAATAAATCCCTAAAGTTTTATTATAGTACCATTTTATAGGGTCTGTAAAAAACCTGTATAAATCATTTACATCCATTTTATTTGAAAATGGTTCTAGGTTGTTGTTGGTATCATCTTTGCTTATATTAATCGGATTATCTTGTGAAAAATAACGAGTCATATTTGGTTTATTATTGTATAATGTACTAAAACCATGCAATGGGTGCTTTGTAACTAAATCATCTATTTTACAATTTTCATTCAGTAAAGGTTTAATTGCTGCCCTTAATTCATCTACCACTGTAGATGGAGGAATACTCGAATTGTCTTTCACACTCTGACCGATATAACTTATGTATATTTTTTCTTCGGCTACAAATAAACCATTTAAAAACAATTGTTTCTCTAAATCGGCTTGTGAACGGACATCCGAAGCTAAGTCAAAACTCAAATTGGTTTGTTTTCGTGGAAAATCAGCGTTATTCATGCCTAAAAAGGCTATAATTTTTGCAGGAGCAGTCATCATAGGTTGCAGAGAGGTAAATCGAACTCCTGATGTTCCTTTTTTAGAGCCATTTTCCATTTCATTTAAAATGGATTTAAGAAAATGTTGCACTACCGAAAAAGGAATAACTTCATCTTCTAGATAGGAACTCAATTCATCTATTTTTCCTAAATTCATAAAAAAGAAGGTTAAATCAAACTCAGCAGTATTCAAAAAATCCTCGGTAGTTTGGGTTATGAATTCTACCCATTCTCTTATCGTTTTTGAGATACTTCGGTTCTCAATAAATTTGATTACTTGCTCTACAAAATAATATAATCGGATTATCTCATTAGCATCAGCACCTTCAAATTGATTTACAGTATAGAAATCGGTATTTCCATCTTGAATTAATATCCCTTCTTCTTTAATACAAATACCATACATTAATCGTTTTAATCCATAGCGCCATGATACTAGATTGGTCTCTAGATTTGGATTACCATCAATACCATGCTTTATATTAGTTAAACTAACCGCTCTTCTTACAGTACTTAAATCTTCTGAAAACTCAAATTTTGTTCGTAGGTATGTATACTCTAATAATTTTAGGACTTCCTCAGATGTTAAATTATCTAAATCCAAATCTAATAATGCTAAAAGTGCCGCATAAGGTGACTCTTCTAGATTTGTATTTGACTCATAAAGTGTATATTTGATTTCATATTTAGAAGAATTAAAAAAGGCATGAATTGCAGAAGAATAATCCGAAAGATTTGGAATCATTACGCATATATCCCTTGCTCCTAATGACGCATCTTCTTCAAATTGTTTTAACAGATAATTATACAAAACCTCTACTTCTCTATTAATTGAAAAGCAATTATTTATAGTGATTGAATCATCAATTGATTGCTTTTCAATGCCATTATTTTGTAGCATATGATTTTTTAATGTACCCAATAAACTGGATTTTGTAGCATTATAATTTTGCAATAGAATTGTTTCATTTTTTGTGTTAACAAACAATTCCTTTTGATTTTTCATGAATATCCCAAAATTATTAACCAATCTGTTCTGATTACTTTCATTTTCATCAAATGCATATTCAATTCTAAAAATAGTAACTTTTATATGATTAGAAAGTGCCTCTAACAATAAGATTAATTCCTCTGAATATTCTATCTGTCCAAAAAAAGTAATGCTTGGTAGCTTTGAAATTAAATCATTAATATTCTGATTCTTATTTCCGAGGATTTGAAGTATATTCTCAATTGATTTAGAACGCTCAGAAAAGCCACTTTCTGTTTTTTTTATGATGGCTCTCCATAAAAAACATTGCCAAATTTCATCTGGATTGTTAGGTTCAAAATCTAGATTGTTCCAATTGGAAATTAGACTTGGCTTTAAATTTTGATATTTATCAAACAATGAGGTTACTTTTTCGGCTAATGCAAATCTTTTTAACTCATTATCATGATAATATTTTGCGATTTCAGGAAAATTAGCTTTGAATTTATATGAACCAAGCTCAGAAAACAGAAGCCAATTGATTTGTACTGGGTTTAATAGATCGCTAGTTGATTTAGTTATTCCTAGTATTTTAGATAGTGTAACTATTAAATCATTTGGATTTGAAAAAGAAATATTAGCCACAATCCCTTTGTCTTTTGCTATTGTTTCTTTTAGCCAATCTTTTGTAGTATTGGCTCCAACTACAACTAACATTGGATTAAAAATATTTTCCTGTTTTATGTATAAATTTCCAAACTCTTTAGCGAGAGTTTCCACCGAAGAGGAAGTGTAAATTTTTATAGACATAACTATTCTTTTATTAAAATTCGTTCTGTAATTCCGGATGCTCTTTGTACTTTTCTTTCAGTAGCTGCAGATAAGACTTCTTCTGAACCTTGAATTGTTGCTTTTTCTTTTGCTCGAGTAACGGCAGTGTAAATAAGTTCTCTAGTTACTAATTGAATATCACTTTTCTTAGGTAATATAACAAGTACTTCTTTGAATTCTGACCCTTGACTTTTATGGATAGTCATGGCAAAAACCGTTTCACACTCTGCAATAAATCCAGGTGAAATTTCTTTTAATTTTCCTTGGTTATCTCCATCTAGAAAAAAAGCCTTTAATAAATTTTCTTCATTTGTTCTTCTAATAATGCCCACATCTCCATTAAACAATCCTAAATCGGGATAATTTTTAGTTACTATAATGGGTTGATTGTGATAGAAATCAGAAGAAGGGTTAAACTTTGTGTTTTTAACACCATCTATGTTAGCTTCATTATCAAATTTAAGTTTGAGTGCTTTTTCAATACGTTCATTGGTATAATACACCCCTTCTTTTGACTGTTTTATTGCGCAGATTACTTTTACATCATTAATTGCTTGTAGTGCTATATATGTATCTTTTTCATTGATGAAATTGGAATATTTAGCCACAATTTCATTAAAAAGTGAGGCGGAATATTCGGAATCAAAAACTAAACTATCATCTTTAATTTTAATTGTTTCTTTTACTTTATCTACATTTCCTTGAATCATTGCTTTAGTAAAAACACCCATAGTTGATGTGGTATCATAACGGAATGTTTTTTTTAACTCAATTACATGTTCATTCAGTAAATTCTCCTTTAACTTTAAACTAAAAGAGTGCATAGGTATTTGGTGTTTTGAATTCAAAAAAGAATTGAAAAAGACTTTACTCTCCTCTGTAAAATTATTTAAACCCTGCTTTTGGGTTAAACAAATATCTCCAAATAAACTTCCTGCATCTACTGAGGCTAATTGATTTGCATCACCTAAAAGGATAAGTTTTGTTTTTTCAGGATTCACTGCTTCTAATAACTTTGAAAACAAAGGAGTTCCAATCATTGAAGATTCGTCTATAATAATAACATCAAAATCTAATGGATTTTGTTTGTTTCTTTTAAAATAAGGAGCATCCTTTATGGAACCTAAAAGGCGATGGATTGTTGAAGGCTTTAAGGAATCAATCAACCCTTTTATACCCCAAATTTCTGCGTCTTTATTGTTTAACAAGGACTCTTTCATTCTTACTGCTGCTTTTCCTGTTGGAGCTGCTAATGCTATATTAATTTTGGGATTGTCTTGCAACAATATGGCTATTATTTTTGCAACAGTAGTAGTTTTTCCTGTTCCAGGTCCACCTGTTATAATTGTAAAATTGTTTATATAAGCTTGTAAAGCACCTATCAATTGCCAATCAGGAATTTCATCTTCTTGGTAATTTGAGGTATCTAAATTTAAGGCCAATTTAGAAATGAACTCTTTATTTGCATTTAAGAAATCAATTCGCTTTTGTTTATTCTCTGGTGCTACTTTTATTAATTCTTTTAGATTATCAATAATGGCTGTTTCATATTCGAAGTATCTGTTTAAATAAAGTTTATTGTTATTAATAACAAATGGTTTGGCTTTATCAATTCCGTTTAAACTTACAAATTGAGAAAACTCTAAACTAGATGATTCCACTAATGATTTATCTCCATCATAACCACTCCAAAACTCTTCCTCAGTTGGAATGGATTTCAAATCTAAACATATATGTCCCTCTCCCATTTTCTTAGATAGGGCAAACAAGTAGGGTTTTAATTCAGTATCATTAAAATAATCAGCAAAAGCATTATGAAGATTAAAGTTGGATTTGTTTATCATACTTTTTATTGAATTAAAGGTATTAACTCATAGCTATCAGCGCTCACTACAACAATTCTGTTGTAGTTTGTTTTTATAAGCTCTACCATATCTTTTAATTTCGTTTCAAGTTTTGTTATATTCATACTTGGATTTGTTGTTAAATCATAACAATAAAGGGCATTTCTGTTTAAAATAAATGCATTAATCATTTATGATGCAAAAGTCAACAATAGGGTTTGAAAAAGTAATTTTATTTTTCCAATCTTCAATTTCTTGAATGTACTTGTATAGGCCTTCGTTTTCTGTAGTCGCAATGATACTTTGTATCTTTTGTGGGATTATAAATAGGTTTTTCATAAAGATTCTATTCAATTTCTATTGTACTATATCCAGCACCTGTTTTTAATAGTTTTATTTTGGTGCCTATTCGATCTTTTAATTCGCCTACATGCGAAATTATACCTATCGATTTATTGCTTTCATTTTGCATATTCTCGAGAATAGTAATAGCTTGGTCTAATGATTCAGGGTCTAAAGAACCAAATCCTTCATCAATAAATAAGGATTCAATATTTACATTACGCGCAGCCAAATCGGATAAACCGAATGCTAATGCCAAACTCAATTTAAATGTTTCCCCACCTGATAAAGAAGTTACACTACGTTTTGAATTTCCCATATAGGTATCAATGACCTGTAATGCATCTGATTCATTTGCAACTTCCAATAAATAACGGTCCGAAAAGCCAACTAATCTTTTGTTACCATATTCAATAAGTTGGCGCAATGTTAAATCTTGAACAAAATTGGAGAATGTTTTTCCTTTTGCATCTCCAATAAGTGCATTCATTTTACTCCATAAACTTAAATCTTTGAGCAAAGCATCTAGTGTCTCTTGACTTTTTTGGAGTCTTTGTTTATTTTCTTCATTTACTTTGATTTTTTGTTCCTGGTCCCAGATGTGTTTTTGGAGTTCGGATATTGCCTCTGATAATTTTGGAAGCAATTCAATTAATTCATTTAAAGTAATAGAAGTATCGTCTAATTTGTTTTCTTCTTCTAAAGTTTTATCCGTTGCAGCTATTATAGTTTTTAATTCTGCTTCGCGAGTCTTTATTTCTAGTGATTCATTACGAATTTGTGCTGCATTAGCTTCGTCTAATAATTTAGATTTTAATTCTTCTAATGAGTTTATTCCTCTTTCTTCTAATTTAGGAAAAAGGATTTCGGATAAACTTTTTTGAGAGTCTATAGCAATTTTTAGATTTTCTTGATGGTCTTCTATTTGTAAAATTAATCCTTTTAGAGCGGTAGTGATTTGTACAAAATTTGTTTTTAATGCATTTACTTCTTCATTGATATCATCACCATTGTAAATAGAAATACTAACATCTTTAGCTTTTATATATTCTTCATTTAAAAGTAAATAATCATCATAACATTTTTTTAAATCTTGCAAGCTTTTTAAAGCATGGAACTTTTTCTCTAATATATCAAGCTCATTTTGTTTATATTGATATTTTTGAAGTTCATCTTCCCATTCAATAATTGCGACATTTAAGTCCCATTTTAATTTATTACATAGATTTTTAACACTAGTTTCTGTAATAGTAAAATCTGTATTCAATGTTTCTAATTTACTATTATCCGAAATAATATTATCTTGAAACGCTTTAATTTTGGTATTTAAAATACTATATTCTTTTTCTGATTGATTCAATTCAGAAGATAAAGCTTCCCATTTTTCTTGCAAGGCATTAATTAAGGCTTCTTCAATATTTTCAGAATAAGGATGGTTTTCAGAACCACATAAAGGGCAAGGTTTTCCATCTTCTAGTTCATTTCGATGTTGGTCTAAACTTTTACGGCTTTTCCAATCTTCTAATTCCGTACTAGCAGTCCTAACTTTTAAAACTAAATCATCTATTTTTAATTTTAATACTTTTTCAGATTCAATAGCATCAGATAAATTCTCTTTATGAGAAGAAATACTCTTCATTAAGGTTTCAATGGCATCTTTTTTCGAATCATACAATTGTCGACTTCCAATTAATTGAGTGGCTGGCAAAATTAAATTTGCAAATTCTGTTTTTTTAGATAAAACCTCCTCTACCATATTTAAACCACTTTGCTTAATAATTGTTGAAATTGAATTTAGTTCTTCTTGAATTTTTTCTGTTAGTTCATCATTTATATTTAATGAAATTCCATAAGCAACAAGGACTTCTAATCTGTCTTTTAATCGTTGGAATTCCTGTTCTTTATTTGAAAATTTTGTGTGCTCCTCATTTTGCAAAACAACAACTTGCTTTAAAAATAAATCCAATTCTACTTCTAAATCAGCTTCTGGAATTGTTTTACCAACTAATTTGGATACCAAAATAATATTGGTGGCCTTTTGAGTCACAAAAGCCTTACAATGCTCATCTAAAGTCAATATTGTTTCAGAAAGTTTTGATGCAGTATTCTTGTGTGATTCTATTTGATTCATTTCATCACGAAAAATAACTAAATCATTATGTATAGCTAACTGATTTTCTTTGGGTGCAAATGTTTTTTTTATTTCTAAAAATGCATTCCAATCAACTTGATTTTTTTCTTTTATTAAAATATTTTTTTGAATACTTTCTTTAAGTACTTTTTTATCATTAAAAGATTTATGTTTTATGTTTTCTGCTTCCAACAATGGCTTTTTCTCAATAATATCTGCATTAATTGAATCAATAGCTTCTTGCTCCAACAGAACAGTTTCTCCCATTTTAGTTCTTTGAGTAGCAACCAAATTAGTAACTTCCTTGTGACGTTCAAAAACCAACATACCAATTTTACGATAGACTGAAGAACCTGTGATTTTCTCTAAAATTAAATTACGTTCGTCTTTCTTTGCTAATAATAATTTTGAGAATTGCCCTTGAGCTAAAATCATAGACTGGACAAACTGATCGAAATTTAATCCAATTAGTTCTTCATTTTTCTTAACAACATCTTTTATTCCAGAAACAATAATTTGATTTGTTTCAACGTCAGTTAAATCTTGTTTTCTGCTATCTAAGGAACCTGTTCTTGTTCTTCTAATAGACCAATTCGAACGGTATTTTATTCCTTTCACTTCATATTCAATCTCAGCAAAACAATCAGGAGCATTTTTAGTTAGTATAACTCCTTCTTTTTCTATTATTGATTCAGTAATTGGAGAGTCAATTCTAGGTATTCTATTGAACAATGCCAGGGTAATAACATCTAGTATAGATGATTTTCCAGTACCAGTTGCTCCTGTAATTACAAAAAGTCCAGCTTCGCCAAGTACTCCATTTTCAAAATCAATTTCGTGTTCTCCTTTTAGAGAATGTATATTTTTAAATTTTACTTTACAAATTTTCATAATAATGAACTGATGATGGTTTTTAATTGGTTAAAGCTGTATCACTTATTTTTTGAAGAATTTCTTTAAATGCAAGGATTAATTCTTGCGTATCCTCTAATGAATCATCTTGTTCCAATCGTTTTTCGAACAATTGAATAGGTCTGAAATCACCAATATCTTCACCTGCATTAAGCAAAACAGAAGTTCCAACTAACTTATTTTTGAAATTAATACGTCCTTTTAAAATTTGATAGTAAGTATGTGCTTCAGAAGTTAAAAGTTCTTCTAACATTCGTATATGCTCAATATTTTCATTCTCCTCTTCAATTAAAAGTTCTATCAAATCGGTTAATGGGGATTCTGATTTGTAGTCGGATAATATTTTATTTACTTCAACTATTGAACCTTTAATAGAAACTAATTTTCTGAATTGTGGTATTGGAAGAGATGAAATATTAAATTCACTTCCTTCTAATTCTAAAATAACTACTTCTTTTTGGTCTTCTTTTTCACTAAAACTTAATTGGATTGGGGAACCACTATAACGAATGTTAGACTGACCAACAATTTGAGGTTTATGTATGTGTCCTAAAGCCACATAATTTGGAGTATCTCCAAAAATTTTAGCCTCTACTCCTGCTTGATTTCCAATTTGTATTTCTCTTTCACTTTCCGATATGGAAGCACCTTGTGCAAATAAGTGAGCCATAACTATAAAAGGAATTCCATCATAATTAGTTGTATAATATTCATTTATATTCGCAAAATAATTAGCAATACCACTACGAATTAATTCAATTTTATCAGCATACGATTCGCCTGGAAGCGCATTTCTAATATCTTTGTCTCTTAGATAAGGAACTGCAGCTACAACAATTTTTTTATTGTCAATTTCAATTTCTACAAATAATTCAGAAATATCATTAGGAACTCCACCTACAACTTTGATTTCTAAAATTTCTAGGAGTTCTTTTGGTGCATTAATAACATATGGAGAATCATGATTTCCTCCTGTTAGTATAACCTTGCATTTTAATGGTAAAAGTTGCTTTAAAAAAGAATAATACTGTTTCATTGCAGCTTGAGAGGGATTGGCTTGGTCAAACAAATCGCCTGACATTAACAAAACATTTATATTATTGTCTTTAATACAATTAATTAACCATTCAAAAAAAAGATCCATATCTTCAGAAAAATCAACTTTTAACAATTGTTTCCCAATATGCCAATCGGCTGTATGTAAAATTTTAATACTCATATTTTAATTTTTTTAACCTACCAAGGTTTTATTTTTAAATAATATTCTGAAAGCGTTTTTATCAATTGATTAGTTTCTGTTTCAATAGATAAAGTTTCGCTAAACTCGACAAGATCTTGTGCTAATTGAATCATTTTATTTCTTGCCTCTAAATCGCTACAAGCTGATACATCATTGGGCCCTGCAAATTTTAACTTATAATCTTTAAATAAGTGCCTTTCTTCAGGTATATAGAAAAAACGATTGTAGTCTAACACATCCACATCATATAAAATCTGCTCTTCAAGGTTAGCTTCATTTGCTTTTAGTATAATGTTAGATGTAGTAGAAGAAAAATGATGCTCATATCCTTTGCTTCTTAAATATTTATAACAACAATAAGTACTATCTAATTCCCATTCATCAATTCCGTTATCCTCACGCATTGCGTCATGGTACATAATAGCATAAAAGGATTTTTCAATATAGAGGGAAATTGAATTAGATTCATAATAACGATATAAACTATCTGCTAAAAGCAAACATCTTATTATGTGAAATCTGCCATGATGACTTTCTAAATCAAAAGTTTCTTCATGCTTGCGATATATAGGTGCAATGTCTTCTTTAAAAATAGCTAAGGCATTATTTAATTGTGGTGGAATCATCTTAAAATAATTTTGTGCAAAAGTAATAGTGTAAATTGCCAAATAATGGCGATGTTAAAATTTTTAATGCATTACTTTACTATTTGTTTCATTAGGTGATTATATTCCTTTTTCATGTGCTTTTTAACTTTCTCAGAACCAATCAATTTAATATCACCTAACTCAGAAATAATTAACTTAAACAAATCAATATTTGGAATCAATATATACTCCACCAAAGTATAATCATCAATTCTTGTATTGGTGATTTTTTGTGTATGATGAAGTGGTTTTGTTTTACAATAATCTAAGTATTTGTCAGATATAGCTAATTCTATTTTATGAGGTGTTAAATCTTTAAAAATTGGTTTGTTAATACCAATCATAAATTTGTAATTATCTATTTGTTTTTGGATATTCTCAGTAATTAGCAATTCATCATATAATTCTAATTTGTTAATATCATAGATTCTATCAATACCAAAAACTCTAATTTCATTTCCATCAATGGGTAACGCCATTAAATACCAACGTCCGTTATGTTCTTTTATCCAAAGTGGTATTACGGTTCTTATTTTATCAGATTCAATAGACTCATTAAATTTATGGTACTTAAAAGAAAGTATTCTCTTTTCTTTAAAAGCTTCAAACAAAATGGGCAACTGATCAATTCCTGACATTACTGGTGAAGTATTTAAGATGTACTTCACTGCTTCTGAATTTTCACTTGTTAAATTTAGAAGTTTAACTACTTCATCATATCGCTCTAATAATTCAATATCTGAACTCTTAGAAATATCAATAAAATAACCTTTATTCTTTTTATAAATCAATTCAAAGCCAAGGTCTTCTTTTAATTGTTTTAAATCTCTTTCTAAAGTTCGTGCTGAAATATACTCTCCTTTTTCTTCAAGAAACTCTAAAATATCATTTTTGGTTTTATAGGTTCGAGATAAGAAATATTTTATTGTCGTTAAGCGAACAATATTTGGGTAATTTGACATTTTATAGAGCTATTAATAGTGCACTAAAATAGATATATTTTTCTAAATAATAAGACTATTTATCCCACAAATAATCATAATCATCTGGTAACTTTTTAATTCCGTTTATGAATTTTGGCAAATCTTCGTTTAACCTTTCAAACATATCTTGGACACTCATCTCATCATTCCACTCACCCTCTAACATTTGTTCTAAATAAAAATAATGTAAATGATTGATGGCTTTGGATGATGAATAACCACTTTTCATCATGGATAGCGCCACAGCTTTAAGATAATCAAAATTGGCCTCATAGTTTGAAGATACAAAAAAACCGATTACGTAGGATTCGTTAAAAATATCTCGGTCTTTTATTTTGTATTGTTCAAAGTATTGGTTCATGTAAACGTTAAAGTAATATGGATCTCTGTCAAACATTTCAGAAACAATGTGGTCAATTGATTTAGAGAAGTCGATATCCATAAAAATCTCCTTTAACTGACAAGCGTCAACCTCCTCTAGCGTATCAAAATCGTCTAGCATCATGTCTAATAATTCTTCTCTAAAAATAAGTCTTTTTAGTTGTTTTCTCGTTTTGATCTGTTTTGGCTCAGGTATTAAAGCAATTAAATCTTTTCTAATTTTAGAAATTTTAATAATATCCCCAAATTCAATTCTGCCTATACCATTCTCATCGTCTTCAAACTTTAAGTTTTTAACCAAAGCCACGCAAGGCAGCGTCAATTTAGAATAATCAAATTTTTTATATCTCATATATATTTAATTTAATTTATGTTTAATTGATAAATACTAAGTACAAATTTGAATTTAAACAATAAATTATTATTGTTCATAATCATGAAAAAGTCGACACCGACAAGGAAATTTTTCTTGTAAAATTTTAATCTCATTGGTAAACATATTGATATTTTCTTCAGTCAAATGCAAATCCCAAGTAATAGCTTCATCACTTTCAAATTCTTGATTAATAATTTTGAGAAAAGGAATATTACTTCTCTTAAATCTCAAAAAAGAAAATGAAGCATCTACAAATTCAAGTCTTTTGGGTTGGTCTTTTTTGTTCAACCAAATCAAAATTCTATCGAAATCCTCTACTAATAAAAAGTCAAGTTCTTTATTTAAAAACTCATTATTTGAATTAATCGAAATTGTAGCCATTAACCAATCACTGTTATATAAAATCCCTTCTGATTCGGGAATCTTATACCCATTGATTAATAATTCAAACGATTCGCTATTGTGATTGTAAATTTTCATATTATTTATTTGACAAATATTCTGTTAGGGCTTCATGCAATATTAATATAATACCAAGTGATACTAAAAAAACTTCTATTACTAAACCGAAAGGAGGAATTATAGCTAGATTCAAATAGAAAGATGCTAATTTATCTTTGTTTTCTTGGTCATCATTCATTTGTTTCAAAAATGTAAAACAAGCATGATTTAATATTACAATAACTATAAAAAGAAGTGAATTATTCATATTTGTTGGCTTTAGGTGAAACTTTGTTTTTGCAGTAGGTATTCAAACATTTCATTTGAAGTCTTTTCAGATTCTAAGCATTCAATTAAACAATCAAACACCAGTTTATCCTCAAAGACTTCGAATAGTAATACATCTAATTCAGGCAAAATCTTTGATAAGAGCAAAAGAAATAGTTCTTTTAATTCGTTATCCTTATCGATTTGTATTAGTACTATCCAGAATAGCAATTGTTGTATTGGAGCTACTTTTGAATCAAAATAATTTATGGAACGTTTTTTATTAAATTCATTTTGCTCTAAGTAATTTTCAATAAATTGTTGACTTTTTGCAAAAACAGCTACCAACTCTTTAACTAGAACACAACAATCATCAAAAGAAATTTCCAAAAATGGAGCTGCTTGATGTGCTAACTTTTCCATGGTGTTTTGGAATAATCTTATATCTCCTTTTGGGTTTAGATACCAAAGTAGGCGATGGTCTTTTGAAAGTAAATCAAATAGATTGCCTTGAATAATAACAGAATACTTATCTGTTTTCGGCAAAAAACTTAATCTTTCTTGATGTGAAAATTCATCTCTATATTGAATACTATAGGTTTCAGTCAAAAGACCTAAATCTATTGTAGTTGCCGATGGCTTTTTTACTTTTCCAGCGTTTAATTCGCAAATTAATTTATCAAATCTTGATTTACCTTTTTGCAATTGAGCATTGTCTTTTACATAAAATGTTGTCATTTGTTTTTTTTATCATATAAGTGCATCGCTAAAAAGACAAAAAACATTGCGGAGCACATAAACCCTGCTGTTAAAAAGTTTCGATGATATTTATAATGATCGAAATAACATAAAAAGCCAATACTTAATAAAGATCCTGAAAGCGCTAACAGACAGTAAACGATTTTTCTTGTTTCCATTTTGTTTGATTTTTAAGGTTTATAATAACAAATATATTTGAAATAAAATTTAAGTACCTTTTTTTGCAAGTGTAAATAAATGCAAATTCGTGAAGTAAAGATAGAATCAGGAGTTGTTCCCGATTCTATCTAAGTTAATTATGCTATTTCTGTTCAAGCACTTTTAGCAAAATTTGACCCACTTTTGCTTCGGTACCAGGCGATTTACTTTCGCGATTTCCAGCCACGTTTAAGATGATTCTTTTACGGAACCGAACGTATTGTTTTTCAAGAAAGGCTTTTGTTAAGTCAGTTGCACTTTCTAGTTTTGGGTCGATAATTATATAAGGCTTATATAATTTCTCACAGTGTTTAATGGTAAGTTTCGTACCAGGTGATTTTGCATTGGATGAAAATATCAAAGTCGCATCACTCGACCGAATATTCACAACCGTTCTAATGCCGTAGTCCTCAGAAGGACTTTCTTTCAATCCGTAAATTGATTGTAATTCTAAATTACACCCAAGTTCCGTTTTAAATCCCTTAGGAGCTTCACCACCTGTTGGGATTCCTAATTTTTTAGCCGCTTTAAGTCCACCTAAATCTGCACCTGTTTGTCCTCCGGAGATCATTTTTAACACCATACTTTTTACATTTTTAATATTAAACAATAGTTTGTCTAATAGTATAATGTGTTTAAAAGGTGTTTTGTGACGAAATGGAAGAACTTTTTTTAATTATTTTTAAATTTAATTTCTAATAGCCACTAAAAGTATTAGTTGCGACTAAATTATTATTTTGATCAACTATAAAAATATCGGTATCCGTATCATTATTAATAACAATATTTTTGTTTATACTAGAAAAATCTTGAGTTTGGCTTGTAGTTTTTCCTTTTAGTGAATAGAACACAAAAGTTTCGTATTTTGTTAAAGATTTATCTTCATCGATAGGCAAATAACAAAACCAAAAATTATTTTTTAGATTTACAATTTTATCTAACGTATCTGGCAATGGATTTCCATTACAATCTTTTTGATCGGTAATTGGATAATCTGTTGAATTTCTTCCTGATGGAGTCAATATACAATTTGGATATTTTAAATTTTGAAACTTATCACTATTGAAGTACTCAATACTATTTGGATCTTGTTGATGTTTGACTAAAACAGCCGGAAGATTAGGTTTTCTATTATACTTTACAGGATAAAGAGGGTCTTTAAAAAACTCACGTAAGTAATCAAATGATAAACGGATGTATTTTCGTGCATCACCTTGCCTAACTTTTTGATGAGTCTTTATTCTACTGAAAATACTACCTTCTTTTTTTCCGACGTAGTATGGCAAAAACTTCCAATTTTCTGGCAGTTCACGTTTATTAGAATAGTAGGAATCTAAAACTTCTATAACTTTTATATCTTTAAAGTCAATAGGCTCAGTGAATTCTCCATTCTCATATTTATACATAAATCCCCAAACATAAACTCCACTTGTATTTGGGTTTGAACATCCTTTTGGATTATTCTTTAAAATTCCAATTTTGTCTACATTATCAAAATGTACAGGGCCTTGAATTTTTAGCATCTTATTTAGTTTTAATGGTTATATTATTATAATGCACTTTTTAGTGCTTTTGTGACAGATTTTTGATGTTTATTTTAAATGCCAAATTTACACCCCGAAATGGCACCTCTACAATCTATGAAAATTTGAGAAAATTCATTTTTAAATTTTTCTTTGAATTTATATTCTCCCAAAAGACAAATTGGAAAATCACTACAACTTGTGGTCTTTCTTTCTTTGTTTATATTAACTAATAAATCAAATACTGCATCATCAAAACATTCATTAGGCTTATTAATTTCATTCAAAAGATTAATACAATACCATCCTTTTATCTCTATATTATTAATAAATATTTCATACATAAATTCTGAATCACTTGATAAAAAAGCATACATTAAATCATCAGTCAAAAAAGCATGTTTTCTAATTTCAACTATTTTTTTTAGAATAATTGTCTCATCAATCTTTGTTAAATTTTTATATAAAGCATATGGATCATCTACTTTACTTGGTGTTAAATGAGTTTCTAATAGATTCTTTAAATTAGAATTATCTTTAACTGCCCAATATGCAATTAATTGAGCTAATGATTCATGAGTTTTTTTATCTGTACCTGCTTTGTAACCTTTTGACCAGTTTTCATTATTATATGTAGCCCAATGAGTCAGCCAATGACCCAATTCGTGCATTAAAACAATAAAACGAACAGAATTAACCTCTATTTGTTTTTCATAACAATACTTTTCGATTCGATCCTTAAATAATACAATTATACCTTCTTTACTGTTTATTTCATCCGATGGAATCCAAAAATCAGTGTAAACACCTAAGTAATCAATGTTTTCATCAAGGTCTTTTATTTTTCCATAAATCTCTTCATAATTATCATAATCATCATAATAAACCTCAGGAAATCGATCTATTTTAAATTCATTTTGTTCAAAGATTCCTTTCAGTTCAATCATTTTGTTTATCTCTTGTTCAGAGAACCGGTAAGCTTGCAAGTGGTTTTTCATAGTTAATTGGGTTTCTATAAAATTTAAAAAAGCTTTAAGTGTAGTTTCTAGATTATCTTGCTCTGTGTTGACAAATGAAATTAAATGTTTTTCTTTAGATTTAATATTAAGAGGACTATTTAATTTTGCTCTTAATAACTTCAATAAAGTTCTATAATTAACATCTTTATAACCTAAGGCCAAAGCAGATTCTTTTAGAGTTTTATTTAAACTACCGGTTGCCGTGCATTCTAAAGCTAAAGTAATTAGTAATTCAAATAATTCAGATTCAGATTCAGACAAAGAACTTCTTTTTTCAATTTCCTCTGCGTAGAGTATTATATTTTTATAAATTTCATTTTCATCTTTTGCTTTATCGTAAATAATATCTATAAAACTTTCATTTTTTACTAGATTATTATCGTCTTTAACTATCTTACTTCTATATTCTTCTAATAAACCTTCTTTAAATCCACGATTCATCCAATAACCAGGATTAATTATAGTTGCTTTATTTTTTAAAAGCAATTTTTCAAAACCAATATTAACTATTTCAATTAAGGCAGATGAATCAAGATAAAGACAAGTATAGAATTTTTTATACAATGAATTAACAACATGATTAACTTCTAAATCAGTCCAATTTGGATAACAATTTTTAAATGTTACTTTTAATATTTGTCTGGGATTATCAAAAATTGGTTTGACTTTTTCTTGTTCTTTCTTAGAGTTTAATTTTGCCATTTTTTTTAATTTTCTTATTTTTTTAGTAAAAATTTTATCTTATCAAACAAATAACTGCCCATTTCTCGGGGATTCCATCAAAGTAGTAAATAGATGCTCCATATTTATCTTTTACTCTAATACATTGTCCATCTATAAAATAGAGTGCTTGCCCATATTTATCTTTTTGTCTGATGGTTTGTCCATCAAAATAATATAGAGCGGTTCCATATTTGTCTTTGACACGAACGGTATTTCCATCTAAAAAGTAGAGTGATTGACCATATTTATCTTTGACTTTAATGGCTTGACCATCATTGTAAAAAAGTGGTGTTCCATATTTGTCTTTAGACTTTAAAGTCAACCCATCTATATAGGCAATTGAGTTTCCATACTTATCTTTTTGCTTAATACTTTGTGCTAGCAAAGTAATTTGAGAGAGCAATAATAGTACTACACATAAGTTTTTTTTCATAATTTATTGAAATTAAAGGTTGGTAAAATAATTGGGTTAGTTAAGTTTTAATATTGGATGCACAACTGGTTCGATTGGTTCTCCAAATAATTTAAAATTAGCAATATCTAAAGGTTCAACGGTTAAGTATGCTTTTGATACTTGATTCTCTAAATAAAAACTTCTTAACTCCATTAATAATTGACCTAAAACATTGACTCCTATTACGTTATTTGGATTACTTTTATCTTCTTTTGTGCCCCAAAATAAATCTTTATGGCTCACCTCAACAATTGGTCTTGTTCCAGTTTTCTTTAACAAATGACCAAAACCATTAGGGTTACAAGCTAACTTAACCCTCAAACACCAATACATAATCGCTACTTTTTCTTCTTCAAAATCAGCTCTTGTGCATTTTAGTCTATGAGGCTTTGACTTCATTTTAGCGGCCATTGGACTTTTTTGTTTGATAATTTCTTCTTGAATTTCTGGATAATCAGGAAAACGACACGCTTGGTATAAAGCTTCAGAAGTTAAAATTCTTCTTTTATTTACCAATAACGGATAAACTATTCCTTTCATATTGGATAAACCACCCCATTCGGTATCTACTTTTTGAAAACAGCAGGAGTTCTTTTTGGAATAGGTTTGGTGATTAAAATTTACAATATACATATTCAAAAATTAAAAAAGTTAAACACTGATTATATAAAGTAAAGGACTTATTATGTGGTTTTGTGACAAAAAAAATCAAATTAAAAGAATCTATTTTCATTGATGATCGTTAAATTTTAAGAGTTCATGTTTTTTTTTATTTTATAACATAGTAAAGCCAAATTTATTAGCATTACTTTTACATTTATAAAAATCCTTTTGAATTTTGAGTTCATTGTTTTTAAGCATTTCAGTAACTGCTTTATCTATTGAATTCTTTGTATAATTTCGCCTTTCATCATCTCTAATTTCTCTAATTTTTCTTCGTACAGCAGGAAAAGCGTTTTTACCTGTATATCCTAATAATACAGCAAATTGAAAAACAGGCATAGAAAACATTCTATAAGAAGCATATTGATGACAATCATTTTGAGCAAAACCGCGAATAAAATATTTAATTAAATTAAAACTATTTAGGGCTGCATATGACATATAAGTTCTTGAACCAAAGGAATTGGCTTTATACATCTTATAAGGTTCTTTTGTAATATAATGCCCCCAACCATTTATATAGCCTTCTAACATTTCTTTCGTAAAACGCAGTTTTTTGGGCACACCTCCGCTTCTTCTATTTAATAACCATGGCGATAACTTTAGGCTATCTAAATGTTTTTTATTAGCAGGTATTGATAAATCTAAACTTCCTAACACTAATGGTTCAGAAATCTGAAGATCTCTAGGATAAGCAAAATAAAATGTAACATCTAGTTCAATGGCTTTTTTCCAAACCGCAACTCTTAATATTTTGAAATCTGCTCTTTTACGTGAAATTGGAGTAAAAATATCTGAAAAATCCTGATTATTATGATTTATAATTAATTGTACATTACGGTGGATTGCTATATCTAATGGTTCATCAATAGTTTCAATTAGATAATCATTTAATTCTGTTATAAAAGAACGTTCAGAATAGTTTTTTGGTCTTTTCGTAGTTAGTTTTTTTAAACCATCCGGAAAATAAACTTTTAATGCTTTTTGAAATCGTTCTGATTTTAAAACAAATGTAGGAACTGCTTTCAAATCATCTTCAGAAAGTATATGGTCAAAAACCAAATCCAACCATGAATCAATTAAAAGCTCTTCAGACAATTCACCTTTATAATAAGAGGACATTTTCAATTTTTCAAAAATGTTGGGTGAAGATTTAATAATATTTGAAAAATCAAGTTTTTCATCTAAATTACAATCTATAATTATTTGATCCATAGAGTATACATTTAGATAGGAATTAAAATCAATTTCTTCCACATTTATATTTTCAGAAAAATTGGGATAAGGTGAATTATTAATTAACAATGGAAAACGCTTTAATTGTAAGTTCCACCAGTTTTCATCTTTACTTTTAATATCAACTTTACTTACTAATGAAATATCCGCACAATCGAACTTTAAATGATTGAGCACTAAATATATTTCACTTAACCAATTGTACGGTACTGCATTATTTCTTCCTCTTATTTCGTGGATTATTTTTTTTTCTAAATCACAACGTATAGCTACAACAGGGATATCATTATTATAAAATATTAAGAAATCACATTTTTTAATATAACTTTCTGCAAAAGAACTAGAAGCTATACACCAACCTGACTTATAAGCTAAAGAACTTAATAAATTAGAATTTTCAATCCCTTTCGTTACAAATTTCCATGTGTTTATTATTTTAACTTGGTACTTAGTGGCAACTCTATTAAAATAAGTTTTAGCAATGCTCTTATTTGGGTTGAGAAGCTCGTTAGAAATACGTTTGTATAATATTTCTATACTATTAATTTCAGGTTTAGGAAGAATTCTTCTTTGATTTTTTCCATACAACTCGAATACAGATAAAAGTACGAGATAATGGAAAGCTTCTTTATTTGGATATTTTGTTTTAAGCAAATTAATCCATAACTGGAATGCAGCAACTTTGTTATTATTTATGTATTTTTCTACAAGCTTCGCCGCAAACTCATTCCCATTTTCTATAAGTTGTTGGTTTATTTCTTTGATTTGAGCTTCAGAAAATTCATTATCAAATTCTAACAAAAACTTTACATCTGGTGTTTTACTGTATTTATAAAAAAAGGATTTACCTTCTAAACTACTATTGGTAGCATTTTGTATTAATTCAGTGTATAAATGATTTTTAATATAAGAATCCAATTCAGTTTCGCTTTTCACAACAGATTGCCAAGGAATCTTATTCTCATATTTTGCCACAAAAAATTTTAAAATCGGATTTACAATATTAAACTTTTTTACTTTGCTTGGAAAATTATACTCTAATTTTTGCATGTAATTACAATTTCATTTTTTGCGAAATAGACGGATATTCTTTCGGAAGTATTTTTAATAATTCGGGGTTCTCTTTTAGTTCTTCTATATAATTTGCTTTTTCTGACATTTAGATTGTTTTAAAGTTTAGGTTACTGACCATATCTACTACCTATAATAAACCCATAATAATTATATAATATTTCTGCTATTTTTCCATAATCCTCTTTGCCATTTTCACCTGACAAGTATGGAATAAATTTAATGTAAAAACTTTTTAATACAAAAGCTATGTTTTTTGGATTTAATAAAGTTTCAAATCTACTTTTTTCAGCATCGGAGATTTTATTCAATTCCGCCTCTATTTGTTGAATATCTAATCTGAACACATGGGAAATTTTAAATGATTTCTCTTTTATAAAAACACCATCACAATAAGGAATCCAAAATTCAGCAACAAAATAGCCGTCTTTTATTTCGGAAGATTCTGGAGTATAATATATCGTTTCCAAATTATCGTACATTTCAGTATTCAAATTTGTACTTTGTATATAAGGTTTGAATATTTCAAAATTTCTTTTTAGTTTATCTTGATTTTCTTTCATAATTTATTTTAAATTTAATTCTTATATTTCCAATTTATAGATGTGTAATAAAATAATCATTTGACAATACTTCTCTTATAGTATGCCTATAAGCCACTAAAATTCCTTTTTTAGCAATACTATAATCAACACAACACGCATTGCTACTCATTAACTCAACCTTATTTGCATCCATCCAATAATGACCAAAGAAAACAGGAGTGTGTTCCCTCTCATAAAAAAAATCATAATCGTGGTTAAAAGTAGAAATATCTTTATCAATCATGTGTCCTGGAAGTGAAGCGAAATCCTCTCCAAAAAGAGTTCTTTTTCTAGCTTGCCACCATTTTATTCTAGCTTCTGTTCTTGGTTCTGAACCATGATCATTATAATGTAAGGCTTCAGGTAATTTAAGTTCTTTTCCTTTTAATAATATCTCTATAGATTTATATAAATTGGGTGTAGCATAAACCTTTCTAAGTCCTTCCTCATCTAATCTTTCAATAGTAGATTTTTTTATATTTTCGATAGCCTCTACTTCCCATTGTGCATGTACTGCTCTGAAATGTTCCGACTCAATTGCTATTGGTAATTGAGCTATCCAATCTAAATAACTATCTAAATCTTTTCCTAAAAAAGCAGCATCTGTTTCTTTAACCTGATGGCGTTTAGATTGGCTTCTAAACGAATTTCCTTCTTTATCTTTATGATTTAATTCTAAAAAGTTTAATTCATGATTTCCCATTAAAGCGATCGCATTACCTGTTTCTTGCATATTTTTGACTAATTCAACCGTTTCAAATATCTTAGGTCCACGGTCTATATAATCACCTATAAAAACTGGAAACCGTTCTGGATGGCTATAGATTCCATCGTTAATAGTATAGCCCATTTTTTCAAACAATTGTATCAAAGCATCAAAATGCCCATGAATATCACCTATAAAATCGGGTTGTTTAGTTTGATTGTAATCAATAATTAATTTGCTCATATAGTTTGTTTTTCTTTTAGTTCTTGTCGCATTTTTCTTAAGGTGTTAATAGTCTGCTTTTCGGTCGCTGCATCTTCATCTGAATTTAAATAGTTCGTAATAACCATCGAAAGAACAAATGCTATAAATGAATTATTTATTAATCGCATTTCATTACCTGTCTTGTAATAATAATAAAAATTAATACCCATTGAAAAACCAAAAACTAATATTCTGTAAAAATTCCTAGAGAAAAGAAAATACAGCGTTTTTGAAATTCTAATATTTGTTAGTAATTCGGAATCATTTGCATTCTTGTACTGCAACCTAACTTCTTCATTTTCTTCAGAATAAATCATAATAAAAAGGAGTTTAATTAAATTCATAATCAAAAATAAGTAATTTAAATCCACTTGTCAAATGTGGGAAATTGCAAATAATAGCAAATAAAAAAATACTAGAGTTTTTTGTATTTTAGCAATTTAATATTATGGCTAGAATAGCAACCAAACCTAAACCTGAACATCTGCAATTTCTTAGAAAAGAGATTTGTAAAAAACATGGCAATAGCATTTTAGACACCATTGATTGCGATTGGGTGAGTAATAAAATGGATAATAATGTTAGCTCTGATACCTTAAGAAGGTTATTCAATATTGTCAAGAACAACACTACACTTTCTATTAACTCACTAAACTATTGTGCTGAATTTTGTGGGCATTCCGATTGGGGAAAATTCATAGAATACTATAATCAAGTTGCAATTGACGAATTTAAAATTTTGCTATTAAAAAGTTTAGAAGGTGATTTTGATACTAGTTTGCTTATTAAAAAAATTGAAAGTCTTGAAGTAAACAAAGAAGTTTATGATCTTTTTATTCAAATTATTTTAATAAAGGCATTACAAAAAGACGAAAATTTCTTTAAAAACTTTTTTGAATTTGAAACGCTTTTTGTTGATATTGAAAATAATAGATATTCGATTTATTTTATATTGCATCTTTTAACAACCCTATGTATAAAAAACGAATGGTTGCAAAAAATTGCCTGCAACTATTATTTTAATTTAGACAACACCTATGCTTTTGAGACTGATTTTTTTGTTGAATGGGTAGTTACTCCACAATTTGAATTTTACCGAGTATTATTAAATCAATATTATGAAGTAAAAAAAGACAACTTAGAATCCTATGCTTTTTATCATCTAATTTTAGCCAATTACTATGCTGAAATCAAAGATTGGGTCTCTTTTAAAATTCATTATAAGGCAATTAAAAAAATAGATTATTCCAAAATTAATAATAACATTCTTTTAATGCGGATTAAAGGAATAACTTTAATTAATGCTAAACAATATAAACCAGAATTGGTTCCTCAATTATGTAACGAAATAAGTGCTATTAATTTTAAGTCTTTATATGAAGATGTAAGTGACCGAGTGACGTCTATATTCATTATAAGTCTATTTTTACATAAATGTAACGAGCACAAAATCATCATTGATTTAGCTATAAAACATGTTCCTTTAAACGATTTACTTTTTACACAATGGGGAGAACAAAATTGGAATCATTACAAAATAGTATATACTTATAGTTTGCTTAAAACTAATGAAATTGAGAAAGCGACAGAATTATTTAAAAGTATTTCTAGTACTAATTATGATTTAAATTTTTCTCCTGTAACTGATACCATTTATAAAAAACTACAAAAAGAGTTGGTCACAATATAATTACTTTTTAAAACATCTATTTCATTATAAACTTAGTAATCAATTGATAAAATAAATAGCAAGTTACTATTGTAAATGCAATTATCAAACCTATGATGATAATTTGTTTCAATAGTTTGTTTTGGTTTTTGGACATTGTTTCAGGATTAGATAAATGATGATGTTGGATTATATAATAAATAAAGGAATAGGGCAACAAGAATAAAAAAGGTGATGATTACTACAATTGCTAAAAAGAGAATTATTGTTTCTTTTGTTTGTTTTATTTTTGGCATAGAGATTTTGGCATATAAATTTAAGTATGATTTTTGTTTAAAAAAGAGGATAACTAGTATCCTCTTTTTTTAGTAAGCATTTCGCTTACAATTAAAACCCACTAACTGATTTTGGTTTATTTAACGTGTAAATTTAATGTATATAATTAGTTTAAAATAGTTCAAGTTAGTTCAAGTTGTAAACTGTATAATTAAACATTACAAAACTACTATATTATTCTACAAATACCATGCAGTCTGAAATTAATAAAGGACTATTTAATTTATTACGACCAAAATAACACATCTTCCCGATGTTTTAGAGCTTCATTTGAACTTTAAAATAAAGAACTATTCAGTTTTCAAATATATTGTAAATAGTTATGGAGTGCGAAATCAAATAAAGGCTAATAAAAGTGTTGCTTTATACTCTCAATTTATTTTAAAAACACTCCAAATAGGAACATGGTCAGAAATTTTTCTTGCTTCTTTTAACGTAATAAATTTTTCGTAAAAAGGTATGATTCCAGAATTTAAACTAGTCGTTTTCATTGCATCATAAAACATATTGTCATACTCAGAGGCTAAACAATAATTGTTTATACACTTTTGACGCAAACTTGTTTTTTGATTGGTTAGTATACTTTTATATCCCTTCTTTTTTAGAGGGATAAAAACGGTATTGGATTGGGGGCAATTAAAGTCGCCCATAAAAATAAGGTTTAATTTTGGGTATAAAGCTGGTAATAATTTGAAATATTTAATTTCACTTTCAGGATTTTTCTTTTTAGGTACAGCATGAAAAGAAGCCAAGGTAAATTGCTTTCCTTTAAATTCAAAAGTACTCATAAAAGGTTCTCTATCTATTTCTTTCTGAAAATTTTGCTCCAACCAACTTTTCCCAATTTTTTTTACTTGCGAAACTTTCCACAAAAAAGCATAACGTTCTTTACTAGATGGATTCTCGCTAGTAGTAACATCACTAATAGCATAATCCCATTGAAATCCTTTATTATTCAAAACAGCTATTAATCTACTTACTGCTTTTGCTCCTCCATTACCTGCAACCACCTCTTGAATCGTCACAATGTCATATTTATTTATAGTAGTTGCTATAAATTCTAATTCACTATCCGACTTTGATTTACCAAAATTCATTATGTTCCAACTGCAAACAGAAACTTGAGCAGTGGAAAGAAGTGTAATAATAAAAAATGAGAAAAGAAAAAGTAGTTGTTTATTTAAGAACATTGAAGTTTGTTTTTAGCTAAAATAATAAAAAAGTAACGCAAAAATAATCTTAATTGAAAATAGCTGTTATTAAAGCCGCAACACCCCATACCGCAACACAAGCACCTGTTACAGCAATACTAAGTTTTGTTCCCCACATTGCAACACCACTTTTAGTCCAGAAATCTCTTGGTGGAATAAAAAAATCGGAAAATTTCCATCCAATTATAAATCCTATTAAGGCAATAATTCCTGTTCCAATTAATGTAAGTACTCCCATAAAGGTTAAAAGTATTGTTAATTTCATCTTGTTTTTTATTTAAAATAATGGATTACCGTATCGATAACTTTTTTGTATAATGAAAATGACTCATAAAGAATTTTGTTTCCAAAACAAGCAATTAATGTCAAACCAATAATTGAAAACAGAAAATAATACAGTTCGTTTTTTTTCTTGGTTGAGTTTGTTTTGGTTATTCTTATAATTTCCGTTTCATAAAAGGCAGCTTCATCAAAAGCTTCTAGTTTTTTCAATCGCATAATGCCAGAACGTATTTTTATCTCAAAAACATCACTTTCTTCATTTTCTATTGGCGATTTACCAGCTATTGAAAACAATACATCCAACTGGTCGCAAATTGATTTAGCATCCTCTTTAAAAACAATTTTTTCAGCCTGTTTTAATAATGATGAAAAATCTTCATTGTTATTTAATTCTTGTTTTGGCATTTATTTATTCATTTGATTTATGATAAAAATCCATACTACATCATTTTTTATAGGCATTAGGTAAAGCCTTACTAACAAATGAATGTGCTATTCAAGCATTAATTATATTTTTCAATTAATGATTTATTTTTTCTTCTTGGCGCCTCCCAAGGTTGTTCTTTTATCTGCTTTACCAGCTTTTGTTACTGTTTTAGTAGTGTGTTTAGATCCTGTTACACTAGTTGTTTTCGATTTTGCCATAACTTTTCTGTTTTTAATTAGTTAAACGTTTAATAAATTGTTGGGTTACCCTATTAAAAAATAGAGCAACTGTTTCTTGTGATTGATTTTTACTAAATTCGGCAGTACAAGCTAAACAACCAAATTTAGCCAAATCCCAATCTGAAATTTCTTTTATTAGCCAAACACCTGGAACAATTTCAATTTTCGAATTGTTTGATAAAGACAATTCTTCTCTAGTAACTTTCCAACCAAATTCTGAAGCTATTTGAATCATATCATCCACAAATTGAGCATTATATCCATAATAGTTTATATTTAATCCCGTACCCGTTTTAGAAGGATCATTACAATAAATAGTTTGAATTGACTTTCCACCTTTACCTTCCACCCATCTATAAAAAGAGGTCACTGTTTTAGCAAAATTTATCTTTTGCCCGATGGCTTCAAGATTGTTATTGATAGGTTCAAAAATGGATTCCCATAAGGTGATAGCTTGTTTGTTACAATTAGAAGCAATTAATTGTTCTTTCTTAGCATCTAAGCCATTATATCGTATTTTACTTTTTCCTATTTGTATTATATTCTGTTTAGACTCTTGGCTATCATCAATCGATGTAATAGCCGCAAACTCTAAAGCATCATTTATTATTTCGTTAAAATTACCTTTAAAGGTTTCTTTAAGGCTATTTAGTAATTCTAATACATTAAATACTTTGCTTTTTAAGTAAGTATCTGATTGACAAAATCCCCAAATTACTTTTTCCCATTCTTCATCTAGCAGATCGTTCTCACCATATCTAGATATTTTTTCTTCAATTCCTTCCCATACTAAATTATTTTTTGCGGCAAAAGATTTGTCCCAATCAAAGTAAATAGGATTAATCGCAATGTATTTAAATATTTTAGGATAAGAAATTTGAATTCCTAAAAGCGCAAATAACATTAATTCAACTTGTTCAAAAGTATCTGAATTAGTTTCCTGCTTTTCATCATCTATAGTTCTTATGGTATTAAGCAAACTAAAAGTGTTTAAAAAGCGCTTTAAACTTCTTGGATTATATCCAACACTAAGTTGAACAACATCAAGATAAGTCTTAATCTTTTCGTCATTTAACTTTAAACCAAAATTTTGAAGTTTTTCTTTTAAAAAATTATTAATGTCATAAGTGCCAATTGGCATGCTAAAGGGAACCTGAATGATTTTATCAAAAAAAGATCTAAACTCTCTTTCATTTTCATCTGTCTTTTTTCCAAACTTGCCTTCTAATCCTTTTACCACAACATCATAATCTATAGCAAGTACAAAAATGCAATTTTGTAAGTCAAAAATATTTTTTAAGGATTCTAATACTTCTACTGCGTCAGTTGGATTAATTCTATCTAAATCATCTACAAAAAAAACGACTCTTTCATATCTATTTTTTGGATCATTTATTAATTGATTGATAACATCACTTATGTCCTTTTTTACTTCTGCAATTTCAGATTTGGTAAGTATTGATTCCGTATTATTTTCAATTGCTGATTTAAAATCAACTCCTACTTGATTTGCAACAGCTTGATTTATTATGTTTCCAAAAAATCTTCCAACTTTTTTTATTTTATTTTCAACATCACCTTCTTTTGGCCAGTCGCTTCCGCAAGTTTCTTTTAAGTCGTACAATAATCCATTCAATATAGCAGGAGTAGTCTCCTTCACACCTCTAAACAAACTGTATTCCCATGTATTGACCCAAGATGTAGCGACATTTTCATTAGAAAGTTCTTCTCGAATCATACACATCATAGATGTTTTTCCTGTTCCCCATTCGCCTTGTAAACCAATTGTTATTGGAGTGTCACTATTTAAAATAAATTTTGAGAGCGATTTAATGTAACGAGATACGTCTAATTGATCTTGTTCATTTTTCTCAATTGGTTTATCTTTAATTGAAATGGCATTAATTTTATTCATATTGCTAGTCTTTTAGCGTTTGAAGATTTTTTCGATATCCTTAAATTTAAATCTTATCAGATATAATTTTGTTTATTGGTGATTGACTTTATTAAGTTATTTATTTTTTAGAATAATATTCTTCTAATGTTTTACATTTTTCAGATTTTAGCCAGTCTTCAATCGAATTAAACCCACGGTCTTTGCACCAATCTTTTAAATCTTCTTTTCTTGCTGCTTGGCCTAATGTATATTTATTATTTATACAATAAGTATCATATTCATTAACTACTTGAACAGTTAGTCCAAAATGAGCATCAATCAATTTTTCAAATTCATCAATGGTCATGGATACTTTAATTTTTAAATCTTCATTTGATGATTTAATATCTTTACTTGTTCGTTGATTTAATGCTGCTAATGTTAGACTTTCATCGGCTAATTGTTTGCCTTTATAAACTCTTAGTGTAAGTCCAAAATTAGTTTTAAAATCAGCTTTAAGACTTCTAATTTTTTTATTTGGTGCTAAATGAAAATCTTTAGCTTTAAATTTATCGGTAATATTTGAAATAAAATCGAACATAGTAGTATAGTTTTAAATTAAAAAAAACCAAATGTTATTTGGTTTTTAGCATTGTGAATTTTTTGTTTAAATATTATACAAACGAAACAAAACCTTCTTCTTTGGCAGTTTCATTTTGTTGTGCTAACGTTCTAGTGTCTGCCTCGCCTTTTGTATTGTGGATTCTTCCATCAGCTGATTTACAAACAACCTGAACATTAATTCCAAAATTCTCCATAAATCTTCTCTCTAAACTTCCTACTGTTAAATTACCTACGATAGATAATTCACCACCATTTTTTTCTCTTACCTCAGATAGATTTTTGTCAATATCAATTGGATGATTATTTGCCTTTTTGAATACTAAAGACAAATAATTAAATTTTTCTGAAAATTCATTAACAATAGTTTTAATTTTTTTGTTACCTGTCATTGTAATTTCTGTAGCCATAAATTGTATGTATTTAAATTTAAATTTGTTAAAAATACTATTCTTCTTTTTAAATTTTTATTGCAAGTTATTGCAACTTTATAATCAAAAAGGAATACCCATATATTTGTGCAACCATAAACATAAACATGAATCAACCGAATCCTTATCTAATAGCGCTTTGCAATCAACTTGAAATCCAATTAGGATTTAAGATAAAAAACATTGCAAATGCACAAAAGTGTTCGGAGGTTTTGGCATTAGAAAAATTATATATTTCTCAGCACACCATTGCAAGGATGTTTGGTGTCGTAAAACCTTTTAGAACTCCTTATAAAGATACTTTGAATGTAATTGCACGTTATTTGAGTTATGACGATTGGGAAGATTTTTGTACCAATCAAACCAATGTTCCTTTTGATCCCAACTATTTTCTTACCGAGGCTTCTGATGGTTTTTCGTTAGCGGTATTGCAATTAGCATTGGCCAATGAAGATTTTAAAGCCTTGCACCTTGTGTTAGAAAAAGCAAAAAAAAATGAAAACGAAGCCATATTATTTACTGCAGCTTCCCTAATTGGCACTTATGTTCGAGTATGTAAAAAGCAAAAAAAATTACTTCAATTTTTAGCAGACAATAGTGTTGGCCATCGCTTTTTTTATGAATGTTATGTAGATGAAGACAATGACAATAATTATTTTTCAGAAGCTTTAGTGAATTATTATTTACCTAATGTTACTAACGATTACAGAAAATTATATGTCTATTGTTTTGTCATAAGCCAAACGGCGCATAAAGCACAAAATGCTTCTCCTCTAATTCAAGAATTTCAAAAATTAACAGTTCAATTAGATAAAAAAAATGGCCATTTTCACGAACTTTCAAGATGGATGGAATGTCAAATACTGATAGATGGTTTTAATAGAATCCTTAATGATACATGGAAAATTCATGTAGCAGAAATACTAGTTTTATCAAAAGGTTTAGGGTTTAATGAAAAAGCATGGTTATTTTCTAGGTCATTGAAAGCACTAGTCTTTTTTGGATTTAAAGAAGAATTGTTCCATCATGAAGAATTAAACAAAAGTATTGATGACCTAATAAAGCACCAAAAGAAAGAGTTCCATAGCATCGCTTTGTATGTGCTCCAATTGTATTGGATTTGCAAATCGCTTTACTTCAATAATAAATCGGTTTACAACCCATTTAGAATCCATAATATCCTTTTTCAAAATGAAAGCAATGAAAAAACAGCTATTGAATTTGCAGTTGCCTCACTATTTGCTTCGGGAGAAAATAAAAATATTATTACGCTTAATTTAAAAAGTTTTTGCGAAAATAAGGGTGTTTATTGGGTTGTGAAGATGTTGGGTTAATTTAATTTTATAACTCCAAATCATAATTGGCGTTCGATTTATCAATAAGTTGATAAAAACAAAAAAAACATTACAAACAACAGCAACAATCCTATAAATAGAAGATAACTTCCGATTAAGAAATTTCAAAAAATAAGGTACAAGAGAAAATTTTTTCAAGATACAAAGTTAATCTTCAATATATTTTTGAGCCGCAATAACAAACTTATAAAAACCAATTTTATTGGCTAATTCTTTTAACTTAGAATAATTTTCATTTACTTTATTGATATCTTTTTCATAAAAATATAATTTGATTTTTGTTAAATAATAGAAAAGTGTAATATAATCAGTGTAGGCTAATTCAATCTTTTCTAATTCTATTAACTCCAAATTATTTTTAGCCGCTTTTAAATTCCCTTTTGATATATTAACACTTGCTAAACCTATTAAATAATTAGCGATAGTACTTTTTGAAGACCATCTGTCCACTTCAAATAGTTCTTCATAATAATTCTCAATAATTAAATTTAAAAAATCATATTCATCTTTTATTACAAGAGCAGGTATTATCTCTATCAAGAATAAATGATGTTGAGTTGCTTTGAGTTCATTTTTTATTGAATTTTCAAGTAATTTATCTATTTTTTCCTCACTCAATATTTTATAACCATAATATCTACCCACCAAAACAGGATAAATTTGCTCCGTTTTTTTTGGTAAATCAATTAAAATTTCTCTGTAGTCTTCATTAGAATAAAATTTTTGATAAAATTCCATTAAACAAGTAAAAAGAAAATCAGATTCATTAGCATTAAATTCATTTATCATTTTAATTACCTCGATGTAATAACCGTTGAGGTGCGAATAATCAATATAGCGCAATGGTGCAGAGTTTCTAAAACTTTCAAATGGTATAAGAGTTTTATAAATAGATAAAGTAACCTTGGTTGCTAATTTATAAAAACTAAAAGTAATTAATAGAGCAAATTTTGTAAGCGCATTATCTTTTAGTTTTTTATAATCAAAAACTGTAAAAAAAACAATTAGAGAGTCTGTTTTGTTTTTCTCAATTAAGAAACAAACATAATTTGCAACAGCAATAATATTATTTTCATTTTGTAAGGCATAATTAAATTGCAATACCTCGTTTTTTTCTAATTCATTTTCGTTAAGCTGCAACCTCAACATTTTAAGTTGAAAATACCAATCATCATAATTTTCTCCATTCTTTAAATAATTCGAATAGCTATTATATCCTAAATATAAAGCAAATGTGTTTAAAGTTTCAACTGATGGAGTTGTTGCATTTAAAAAACCAAAAAAACGTCTCAAAGTGTTGAAAGAAATATTCTTAGTTGTTACATTATAAATATCCTCTTGTAAATATTTTAAGTCTCTAACTTTTAAAACCTCAATCTTTGATTTTTTTTGGATATCGATTATAAGATTTGAATATTCTTTTTGCATACATGAGCTAAATATGAGCTAAATTAAATAATTATTATTTTATATTTACTTTTTTTAATCAAAAATTAAAAACTAAATTAATTATTTATGAGTTCAATAACAGATAAGCCAATTAATAAGAAAGGTGAAGACTTATTAAAAGTAGAAAAGTATAGTCAAGCTCTTTCAAATTTTATTACCAGAAGTGATACACCAATCACTATAGGTCTTCAAGGCGAATGGGGTACTGGAAAAACATCATTAATGTCTTTGCTTTTAGAAGATTTTAATGAAAAAAACATAGCATGTTCATGGGTAAACACTTGGGAATATAGTATGTTTCGTGGAGCAAATGAAACTACTCCTGGTGTGTTAAAAGGTATGCTAGAAAAACTAAAGGAATCTTGTGAAAGCAGAGGCGTATGGACTTTGAAAGATGAAAGTAAGGCAACTTTCAAAAAGGTGACAGGTTTTGTAGGTAATTTAATGAATCAAGTAGTCGCCAACCAAACAGGAATGAATATTAAAGAAGCTTCCGAAAGCTTAACTTCTTCTCAAAATTCAACAGCTGAAATTGCTGAAATTAAATCATTAATCACAGGATTAATAAATGACTTGGTAAATGACTCAAAAAATCCAATCCAAAAAGTAGTTTTCTTTGTAGACGATTTAGATCGAATCCCACCAGGAGATGCGGTAGAAGTTTTAGAAGCACTTAAAAATATATTTGATATTCCAAATTGTATTTTCATTTTAGCAATTGATTATGATGTAGTTGTAAAAGGATTAGAAAGTAAATTCGGACCAAAAACTGAAGAAAATGAGCGGGAATTTCGTTCTTTTTTTGATAAAATTATTCAAGTACCCTTTTCAATGCCTACAGGAACCTATGACATTGAAAACTTCTTAGTTGAAAAATTAAATAGTATTGGCATTCAAATTACAGACGAAGAAAAAGAATTATATACCAAAGCCGTTAAGCACAGTATTGGGTTTAATCCAAGAAGTTTAAAACGCTATTTAAATTCTTTCAGTTTAATTAACCACCTAAAAGAAATTGAAATTAATGAAGATGAGGCTACCGGTGATGACTTTATGCTATTTGCACTGTTAGGAATTCAAATTTCATATCCAAAAATATTTAGATTATTATCACAACAACCCAATTTTACAAATTGGAATAAAGGTTTTGGAAATAAATTTGGAGTGGAATGGGATAATATACAAGAAAAAATAAAAAAGTTTGGTGAATCAGATTTAATTGATGAAGAATGGGAACAAGTGGCATGGGGCGCATGTCAAAATGATTCGTATTTAAAGGCAAGAGCCTTTTCGGTTTTAGAATTATTAAATTTGTTAAGAACCAAATATGGCGAAGATTTAGAGCAAGAGCTTGAAAAAGCCATGGAATTTGCTGCAATTACAAGTGTTGATGACGATGTGGAAACGAAACAAGCCGTGCAAAAAGTTGGAAATAAAACAATTTATAACGGAATTGAAACAAAATTATCTCAATTAGCAGAGGAAGGATATGTAATTGATGCCATAAATAATTTTAGCTCACTTTGGAAAGTGCTAAGTGATAAAGAGCAAATTAATTCAAACTATAGAATATCATTTGCAAAAAGCGGTTGTGGGTTTTATGATGATTCAAAAGGTGGCAGAGGGAAAAACCAACTTATCTACTGCGATAATCCTTCAAAAAAGACTCTTGGAATGAAAATTTATTTTAAAAGCAACACTGGTCTAGTAAAAAAATGTTTTGAACTTTATGGTACTAAATATAATATAATTTCATCAGACTCTTATTTTATTTCTAAAGACAATGATTTAATTTTAGAATCTAATCTATATGAAATCTTAGGAAAAGAAAAATATAGAAATTTAGTAACAGAGATTGCTAACGAAATTGATTAAACCCAGTGAATATAATCTATATTTTTTTTAATTATGAGTGATAAAGAACAAAAAAAGAGAGAACGTGAACGTGCCATAGCTGAAAGAAAAAGAATAGCTGAAGCAAATAAAAGAGAGCGTGAACGTGCAGCAGCTGAAAGAAAAAAAATAGCCGAAGCAAAAAAAAGAGAGCGTGAACGTGCAGTAGCTGAAAGAAAAAAAATAGCCGAAGCAAATAAAAGAGAGCGTGAACGTGCAGCTGCAGAAAGAAAAAGAATAGCTGAATCAAAAAAAAGAAAATAATGGTGTATTCCGAAAAACCAAAGAGTAGGAAAATTTAAAAATTAAATAAAATGGCAACAATTAAAGTAACAAAAGCAAGTTCAGTACAGAGTATTAAATCTCAATTTACTAAGGAATTTAGCTGTAACATTAGAATTTATAATGGAAATAAATTTGCTGATGACAAAATGAAAATTAGTGATTTATCTAAAACAGATAATCCTGGAGGTGATTTAGAACTTGGTGCTAGAAGCAGAGTTGAAAATGTTGAGAAATATTTTAATGAAACATTTGGTATTAAAGTTCAAATATCAAATGCAGATGATACTAAATTGGCTGGTAATGAATTGACTTTAACGCAAGCAGGTAAATTATAAATTAATATAGAAGAGGGTAATCGAGTGTAATCAGCTTACCCTCTTTTAAACTTAAACAAAATGGCAAGAGAAGTAACTACAACAGGTTCGAAAAAATTAAAAACTCTTAAAAAAGAGTTTAACGAACATTTTCCATATTTGAACATCTACATTCATTCTTCAGAAATGGCAATTAAAGCAAAGAAAGGAGAACGAATTTCTTCTTTAGACATAGAAAAAACTTTAACTGAGGTAAGAGAAAAAAATGGCAGTGGATCCATTTCATTTTCAGGAAGAAAAAAAGTAAAAACAATAGAACAAGAATTTAACGAAATTTTTGGTTTGTATGTTCAAATATGTTATACAGACTCGAATGGCGCACGTTTCTATACGATGGGCTCTGATGATGAAAAAACATTAACAGAATTAAACCGAGATAAAGAAGCTGCTGATTGTAAAAAAGATATGTGGAATTAATAAAATAAAAAAATATGGGACTATTTAACAGCATAAAAGATCACTTCAATAAAGCAGAGTTTACAATTGCACCAAATAAAAAATTAAAAACAATTTCAAAAGAGTTTAAAGAAGCTTTTGGATTGAGTTTGGTTTTTTACAAAGGCAATATGATAGCAGAGGACAGTTTAACATTGGCCGCGTTAAACAATAAAACATCAAAAGAAGTTGCTACTACTTCAAAAGAAGGACTTAAATTAAAAGCTAGTATGAAAGTTGGAGATGCAGAAAAATTATTTGATGCTCTTTATGGAATAACTGTTCAAATAAAAGATAAATCGGCTAATAGTTTGGTAGATAATAATCTTACCATTGGCGATGCTTCAAGACAATAAATAGTTATAATTAATGTTAAAAGCAATTAAAAACAAACAGACAGAACTTACGGTATCACTCGGAATGATTTTGGTATTGCTTACATTAGCATCAACACTAATGTATTATTTAGAACACAATGCACAACCGAAATCATTTGAAAATCTCTACTCCTCCTTGTGGTGGGGTGTAGATAAATATCTAACTTCAACTGGAGGCGAAGATATAAATCCTATAACACCAGCTGGTAAATTTCTAGCAGGAGTAATAGCCATTCTTGGTGTGGGTATGTTTGCTCTTCCAGCAGGGATTATTGCTTCAGGTTTTATTGAAGAAATTGAGAAAGACAAATTACAAAAAGAATTAATAAGCCTTGAATCGAAATTAGAATACGCATTTTCCGTAGAGTATTTTGTTCCTGTAATGAACAAGAAAAAAGTTCTTAATTTATCCCATTTACCCAGAAAATGGTTAAGTATTGAAGACATTAAATACAAAATAGGCATTTCAGAAAGTTCTTTATTACAA
Organism: Flavobacterium chungnamense; assembly: GCF_039539165.1. Classification (NCBI taxonomy): domain Bacteria; kingdom Pseudomonadati; phylum Bacteroidota; class Flavobacteriia; order Flavobacteriales; family Flavobacteriaceae; genus Flavobacterium; species Flavobacterium chungnamense. The sequence continues at coordinate 22,914 of NZ_BAABCS010000018.1, read as the reverse complement.
GTGTGCGAGTTTTCAAAAAAATTAAGATTAAAGAATGTAAAAATAGATGGTCTAGATACTGTTGGTTTAGAATATATAAATTCAAACAGATCCTATGGACAATATATTAACAGAAATTCAAAACTAACTATAGTTAATTTATACCCCTCTATTCAACCCTTTTTTGGTCATTTTAGTATGGCAATAGCAGATATTCTTCAAGCCAATTACATTTCTAATGAATTTTTTAGTAAAGTTTCTCTTGTAGAGAAAAATCAACTTAATATAGTGGAGAACAAAAATTTCTTTGAAAATTCAAAATCACACCCTGCTTTACACGAAATTAAAAAGGATATTACTTCATTGAAGAAAGAAGATGGAATTTGTCTATTTATGGTAAATGCTGGAAATAATGAATATTTAATGCAGTTTAATGTAGGTGGTGAAAAAGGCGATCATAATTTCGAAAATGGGATTTATTTTTCTAATAAAGAAAAATTAGAAGAATATTATAATAATGCTAAAGTTATAGCTGATAAATATGAAAAACTAATTGCAAAACACGCAACTGTTGGGAGACCAGAAAAAGAACATATCGCAAATTACATTAGTACAGAAACCCAAAATGAAGTATTAATGCTACATGTAAATGTGTCAATTTTGAAAGAAAGTGAAATGGATTATTATCAATACATATCAGATTTTGCTACTATATTTAAAGACAATTAATGATTACAAAAAAAATAATTATTACAATATGAAAATAAAACAATTATTATTTGGATGTATCCTAGTTTGCCTCTTTTCAAGTTGTGAACAAAAAAATATTGATTCTGAAATCGAAAGATTACAAATCTTAGAGAACGAATTAACTAAAAACATTTCCGAAAAAAATATCGAACATGCTAAGCTTATATGCATACAAATGAAATGGGAATATGTTGCTACCACTGTTGGTGCGGATGCTAAATGTAAAAAGCTAGCTGAAATTTGGGATGATAAAAGACGAAATTATCTAAAAATTATAGGACTTGATCCCAATGAAATTTTAGGAGAAAAACCAAAGACCAAGACAAAAACTTTAGAAGAAAGATTCTTAAATAGTGAATAAAATAATATTAAGTTACAAATTGCAAATCTCTTCATATTATTGTTTGATTTTAAAAATATATAAAAAAATGAAAAAAATAATTTACCTAACACTACTATCATTAGTATTTATTTCATGTGATTCTAACGAAAGAAACATAAAAAAAACCTTTAACAGATTAAATGATGGGGAAATTTCAGCGGCATCAAAATATATTTGGCCTGAAGACCATAAAAACCTATATACTTTTGATCAACGCTTCTTGAGCAAAAACGATTTGTTGTCTTTTGATATTGAAACTATTGAAAAATTAAATGATGAAAGCTACAAATTAACACTTAATTGTAACAATAGTAATAAAGAAGTACTAGATTATTTTAAAACTAAAGGGAATTTAATTGCAGAAACTAAAATTGTAGATACTATTTTCGTAAAAACAGCGAATGGTAAAGAATATGTAACATTTGATTGGGATTTGAATGACAAATCTATTTCAAATAACATAAAATTATCAAGCATATTAGTTAAAAAATTAAATCTTAGATCTGGTCCAGGAAAGAATTTCAATGTAATTAGTCAACTAGAAAATGGCGATGAACTCCTAATAGATGATAATTATGAAAACTCAAATTGGAGAAAAGGATTTTATTTTGAAGAAAATAGTAGTATTAAAAAAGTTTACTTCTCCTCCAAATTAACCGATAGAAAAGAAATTAGTTTTTTCACATTAAAATGGGCAGAGAGTTTGGGAATTATAGTTATTTCAATATTAGGACTAATTGTACTTTTTGTTGTTTATCCTTTATTATTTTCAGCTCTTTTTAGAGCTGGAGGCGAAGGTGCTGGAGTATTTGCATTAATTCTTTTTGTTATCTTATTAGTTGCTGTCTATTTTACGTATCAAATTATTGAAATAGCATTTTTTGAACTTTTTATAATCAACTTACCTTTTTGATTATGAGATAAAACCGGAAATTTCAATAGTTTACTTGCTCAACTCCAAATCATATCTGGCATTCGCTTTCTGAATAAGCTTATAAGAAATAAAGAAGCTCAATATAAACAAAACTAGTAATCCAGTAAATAAGGCATAGCGTCCAATTAAGAAATTCCAAAAGATAAAATACAATAGAAAACCATTACCGGTTTGAAGTATCCACGCTAAAAGTCTTAGTTTAGAAAAAGTTTTTCCACTATTGTTAAATGGTTTCCAAAAACCACCAGGTTTTATGGTTGTGGCAAAGGTTTGTAAAACTTTAGCTTCTGTTGGAGCTGTACAGTAAGTAACCACCAACCAAGTAATGCAAACGGCAATGGTTAAAATGATGATTTTAATTGGATAATAGTCCATGTTAAAATTCTGTTCTAAACTAACAAGGAATTGATGAAATACTTTATTATTATCATAAAACCAATCTAAAACTGGTGGATAAATTAAAGCAGCTAGCATTGCCGATAACTGCGACCAAGCATTGATGCGCCACCAATACCATCGCAACATAAAAACTGGACCTACTCCTGCTGTTATTGCAAACAAATACTTCGTAATTCCTACTAACGAATCGGCATAGATGGCTATACCTCCAGATACTATAATAATATAGATCATGGCTATTATTCCGAACTTCTTTGCTTTAGCATCACTCAGATTTGGATTGATAGTATGTTTGTAAAAGTTCTCAATTAATAAGGAACCACCCCAATTTTGTGTGTTTTGAACAAACGAAAGAAAAGGAATCATAAATATTACAACTACCAAAACTAACATCCAAGATGGTAATACTTTTACAAATAAGGAAGTAAAAGCCAATTCGCTATCTGCCGAACCACTGGCATAGCCATAACAAACAGCCATAAAAGGTAAGGTAAACAGTAATACCCTAAAAAGCACTATTGATAAGGAAGGAATAAAAACACTTTTCAGTAAATCTTTACTAGTATTGGTTGCCATCAATTTTTGTCCATTCATATCAGGATAATCTAATATTGAAGCTGACCACCATTGCACCAACACAAAAACAATAAAAGCATTAAAAGTTTTAGAACCTATAGACGGAATAATATTGAAATTGGTTTTTGAAGATTGTAGTGTAGCTGATAAATGGAATAAACCTCCAGTATTTAGAAATAAGCAAACTATGATAATTAGAAATAGCACTATAAAAACTATAAATAAAACAAAATCTAATTTTAAACGTTGCTTCAAACTATTAAAGAACGTTAGAAGTATAACAAGAAAAGTCAATAGTAGTATTGCTAAATTGATTTCTATTCCAACAATAAAACAGAAAATCTTACTAAAAGCCAAAAGACTAAAACTGATAATAAAAGGAACAATCAACAAGCCTAAATACAAACTCCTAAAATTATGAAGTACCTTGGCTCCTGTTCCTGAGTATCTAAAAAACAAGAACTCATTTTCGGTTTTTACCGGAACTTTTCTCCATAAATGAGCAAAAAACGATACACTAAAAGCCGAACCTATAGCGGCACACCAATACAACCACATATCCGAAAGTTGCCCATTTAATAAAGAGGAACAAATTAATTGCGGTTCTATCATGATGCCACTTGCTAATAACATAGAAAAGCCAATGAGCCACCAAGATTCGTTTTTGGAATAAAATAGATTAGTTCCTATTATGGTCTGTTTTTTTTGTAGCCAGTTTTTCAAATCTTATCGCATTCTTTTATATGTAATTCGCTTTATTTTACTCTTCAACTCCTTAGAAGGTTTGTAACTTATTTTTGCACCTTTTATATTTGACTTTCCTAAAACTTGTTCTGTTTCGGCAGCAACACCTTGCAAAATAAGTTGAAAAGTACCCAAGCTATCTATTTTAACTATATTTCCGTTAGACAAAGCTTCTCCTATCACATCACTTAGAGCCATAATTACTCCATAACAATCCGCTTTGCTCATAGAGGAACGTCCTGAAATAATTTTAGCCAAATCCTCCAATTGCATTTCTCCTTTACTTACTGCACAAGGGTAATATTTTACCTCAGGAGGTGATACCAAATTGTTCTGCTTGGGAATCATTTTAAATTGTACTGACATAAAAATAGTTTGTTAAGGTATATAAAATAGTTTGATAAGTACAAATATAGCAAAAGATGTACGACTTTTATACGAATACCGTACATCTTTTATTTAAGTATCGTACATCTTTTATTTAAGTGTCGTACATATATAATAAAATTTATAGTGATGAATTTAAAAAGTTATCAGTATGAAATAAAAACACGATACTGATAAGTTCAATTTTATAATAAAAGAGTCCTAACTTAATGCCTAAAAGCAAAAAGTAATTCAATAAAGATTATAATTAAACCTATTTTATTATATTTGAAATACTATTTAAGTTTATGACCAAATCAAGATACACTTTAAACACCTTCACGCTTTCTGAATTAAAAAGTCAGATAGCTGTAAAATTAACTTTTCCTGTTATTGGAAAACAGGATTGTTTTAAGTTAAGCGAAATCCTTCTCAAAGAAGGTTATGGTAGTGTTTCTGTTACAACATTATATCGTTTATTTATAAACTATAATGGTATAATTCCATATCAAAATACGTTAGATATGTTAGTCAATTATATTGGCTATTCGTGCTGGTCTGATTTTGTTGAAAAAATAGAAGTTAAAAACTATAACTACTCCATCAACCAGCAAAATGATGTTACCAATACCTTAATCTACCATTGCATAGCATCTGGTGCCACAAAACCTTTGAATGCTTTTTTTGAAAGTATTGAGGATATGGAATACAAATTCAAAGTTAAGGTTGCCTTAGATGTTTATGATAGTTTATTAGAAGTCAAAAAACCAGAATTATTTTTCTCAAAATTTCACAATAATAAATTCGTAAAACAATACGTTTTAGAAGATGCTTTTGATCCTATTTTTAGAATTAAAAATTATGATTATGCCTATAAACTCTATTGTAAAGACAGTACTATAAATAATTCATTAGAATCTATTCAAGATTATGTGTTTTCGCAATCTGTTTTATTCAGACATTATTTTTTAATTGGAAATCGTGAAGAAGCATTCTCCATTGGGACTAAAATATATACCCAAACTACAATCACTGATACTGATTTAGAAAGCATTTTTATATTTCCAAACATTCGATTTAGAGCCTACAAAATATGGTATTATCAATTGATTGGAAAGCCAAAAAATACTATTGAAGAATATGTTATTGAATTAATGGAGTATTGCAAAAACAATTATAATGCACTTGATAGCCTAGGAAGAAAAATCGTTTTTCATTGCATCGCGGAAGTATTCTGCCTTTCAAATATAAACACTAAATATCATTTACTACTAAAAAACCTTTTTAAAGAAGAGTTTTTAGCCATTCCTAATTACCTTTTTGAAAAACCACTCAAAAAATCCCTACCCTACTTTGAAGCTAATGGTTTATTGCATTACCGACCTGTAAAATAAAGTTGAACCAAGTTGAACTAAAATTCAACTATTTTAATTTATATTTTTGTATAAACTTAAATTTAAAAAAGTATGGCAGATATTAAAATTAGCGGTAAAATGAAATTAAAAACCTTTCAATCAGAGTTTTGTAAAAAATTTCCTTTTTTAGTTCCTACAATTGTTAATAAAGAAGGAACAAGATTAAGTAATGACTATACCATTGCAAAATGTAATACATTAGTTAATGGAGAGTATTCGCCAATTAAGGTTGATGATTTATCTATCAATGGTAATTTACTAGTTGGTACATTAGAGAAACGTTTCATGGAGTGTTTTGGAATACCATGTCAAGTAATCTACCGAAAAAATGGAAAACATTTACAAACCGGAGGAAAATATGATTCTTTGAGTATTTCAGAGGCAAACAGAACTTTAGAAAGTGAGAATGCTGAGAAAATTGTATTAACAGATATTACATCCTATGCATAAATTCTACTTTTATAGAGAATAACCTAAAACGATTATAGTTGTGTTACACACACTATAATCGTTTTAAGTTTGTAAAAAACATAAACAATCATGTTTTCTTTATAAGGTAGAAAAGATAAGTATATTAGAAAATAAAATTTATGGAAGGATAAGTAAAAAATCAAATATAATACGATAATTAACGTAATAATGATTATTAAATCTATAACCATATTGAAAAAAAAATGTAAATATAAAACGTTCACCTATGAAATACAGCTCTTTTTTAAAACGCAATAAACAAGAAATTCAAAAAGGAATTATATTGGTTATTGGAAAACACATGAATAGAACAGCTCTTGGAATTGTAGATGCACTCTTAATAGTATATCCAAAATTAACTTTTGAAGAACTTAAGGAGATGTTACCAGATACTATAAATCCATCTGCACCCAAAAATTACAAATCATTATTTGCACCCTACAACCCTAATAGAAAATATGGTGTTGTGCAACCAGGTGCAATTAAAAAAGAAGCTATTGAAAACGGATTAGACATCAACGCTTCTCATTTTACTGAAAAAGAAGAAACCTTTATAACGAGCGATGGTATAGAAGTTTTAGTCAGCAAAAGCTGGGAGTCTTCTGACACGCTTACAGGTGAAAATGATTTACAAAATTTAATTAATCATGTTAAACAATATGGAATAATTGTTAACGACACAGAACCTACATCTGAACCTTTAAAAACAGGTAGTTACAAATTATATATTCTAAATAATGAGCTTTTGAAAGAAGTTAATAATTTCAAAAAAACAAATTATTTGTTTTTAGGCATTGCAGTAGCAATAGTTATAAGTCTAATCACTTTATATTTGGTAACTAAATCATAATTTTAAAAATGAAAAATTCTAACATAATTGACAAACCAAGAAAAGCTGGTGCTCCCGATTTATTAGGGGTAGATGATTATATGAAAGCTTTAATTAAGTTTGTGGAGACGAGTAATATGCCAACAACAATTGCCGTTCAAGGCGAATGGGGTAGCGGAAAAACTTCGATGCTTAACCAAATTAAACATGAAATTTGCGAAACAGGTCTAAATAAGGAGTTAGACGACAAATTACCTTATTATGGTATATGGATTAATACATGGCAGTATTCTATAATGAAAACCAGAGAGGAAACCTTGATGGCAATCATTGGCGGACTAACTAATGAAATTTCTAAAATTATAAAGCGAAAACATGAGACGCAATCGCAAGCCGTTTTAAATAAAGTTTCTAGCTTATTTGGAAAAATTGCAAAGGCTGGAGCTAAAGCTGCTGTATCTCAAATTGGTTTAGAAGGTGACTTAATTGATGCCGTTATAGGAAATGGCGAAGACACTGTTGATTTGTTAAATTTTAAAAACTCTTTACAAGAAGCCATAAATACCTGTTTAGAATTAGATAAAAAACAAGGAAATAACAATAGAGGTTTTATTTTTTTTATTGATGACTTAGATCGAATTGATCCTCCTGTAGCGGTCGAGATATTAGAATTAATCAAAAATATTTTTGAAGTTGACAATTGTATTTTTGTATTAGCTATTGATTATGAAGTAGTAGTCAAAGGATTGGTTCCTAAGTTTGGCCCTTTAACAGATAAAAATGAAAGAGAATTTAGATCGTTTTTTGATAAAATTATTCAACTACCATTTTCTATGCCTGTCGCTATGTATGATGTAAATCATTTTCTAATTCAATCGTTAGAAGATATTGGCTACATAGATGAAAAGTTTGTCGAAAATGAGTCTATGAAGGATCGATTAACCGATTTTGCTATGCTTTCTGTTGGGACTAACCCTAGATCATTAAAAAGATTAATCAACACAATATCATTACTTAAAATTATTGGTGAACAAAAAAATGAGAATGGAAAACAAGTATATGAATTAGTGGTCAATTTTGGTTTAGTATGTATCCAAATTGCTTATCCTAAAATTTACCAGGCACTTATTGAAGAGCCCGATTATAAATCATGGACAGATAAAACTGCTAAAAAAATGAGATTGATGGAGTTATCAGAATCTCAGTCAATTGCTTTGAAAGATACTACCGAATTTGATGAAGAATGGGAAATAGTACTTTTTAGGATTTGTCAAAATGATCCTTATCTATCTTCGAGAGCATTTCAGATTTCATTATTATTAAATTATTTAAGCGAAATAGTTCCAAACAACTTAGACTTTGGAGATGAAATAGCTAGAATATTAGGTGCTAGTTCGGTAACAAGTGTGAGTTTAGATAGTATTCCAAAACAAGCTAAAAAAGGTGAAAAAATAAGGTTTGAAGGTTGGCAGGGATTTGAACAAATGTTGAAAGGAAATAAAGCGATTACTACATTTTTGCCTGATTTAAAAACTATTCATGATTATTTTGAGACAGAATATAAAGATTTAATTCAATTTAATTATACTCCAAACTTTTTAACCATAGCTTGTAAATATCCTAGTTCAAGATCTAGAACTATAATTTTTATTAGATTAAAAAAAGAATCTGTTTTATTTGAATATTCTGGCAAGACAGTTTTGATTAGCATAATCTCTGATTTTAATGATACTGTAAAATCGGAATTAAAAATACGTTTTAATGAATTATCAACTAAACAATTAAAGTAACTATGTTTGGATTTAAAGGAAAATATGGAGTTTCATTCTCTCTAAATAGACTAATTGGTATCAGTGGCTTAAAGAATAGTATAGCTAGAAAAACAGGTATTCCTACCACAAAAGGAGGAATTGAAAGAAAAATAGGTAGAACAATTATAAACACCATTTTTGGTAAATAAATGAGGTTCCTAATCAACAAGTATAACTTGACCATTATTTTATGCATATTGTTTTTTAACAATACTTATTCTCAATTGGTTAATATAGAAAGTCAACGGATTCAAACAGATTCAATTCGATTTGTTATAAATGGTGATTTAAGCTATTCTAGTCAGAAAAATAACAATGAAAAATTTTCAGTTTTTGGGGCATCATTTACATCACAATTAAAAACTAAGTCATTAAAAGATATTTTTCTTTTATTAGCGAACGCTAATTATTCTAAAGTAAATGATGATGATCTCAGTAATTCTTTATTAATACATGGAAGGTATAATAGAAAATTATCCAAATTTATTAGACTAGAAGCCTTTTTGCAATATCAAACCAACAAACTTTTAGGAATAGATTATAGAGAATTGATTGGAATTGGACCAAGATTCAAAATCCCTAACAAAAAGGATTTAAAACTATATTATGGTCTATTGTATATGCATGAAAATGAAAAAACCATTAATAAAAATAATCTAATTTACTATTCTAACTTAAATAGAATATCAACCTACTTATCGGGTTCTATAAAAATAGCTAAAGATATTGGGGAATTCACTACAGTAACCTATTATCAACCTTGTATTAATGACTTTAACAATTACAGATTAAACAATCAAAGTAGCCTGACATTTACTTTGACCTCTCATGTTAAATTCATAAATACATTAACTATTTTGTATGATGCATCGCCTCCTATTGGTATTTCTAAATCTAATGTTAGTTTTACTAATGGAATTAAAATTTCATATTGAAATGATGAATAAAATAAAGTTTTACAATGTTGTGAAACCATTATAAAAGAGTATTATTAATTGATCTAATGTAAAGAAGTTAATGAAGTTTCCGTTAAAAACAAATAGAATTAAGAGAAAAGATACAATAGAAGAAAATAATTTAAAGCTGAATATTGAATTAGATAATTTTGGAATAAAATTAATCAAAGTCATTGGTATTGTAGGTTTGATAATAGGGTTTGTTGTTTTAATTGTATTCTATTTTTGGGTATTTAAAAAAATGTTTTAAAAATCAAAAACCGTTGATAAATGTTGTATCTATATCAACCAATCAATAGATTAAATTTATAAATTTAGTACCTCTTAAAACTTATCCAAATAACAAATGCCTCCATACAAACACAAAATATCCAAATCTCGTTTTGTTTCGGGAATGCAATGTGAGAAAAAATTATACTTTGATATGTTCAGAGGTGATTTAAAACCCACACTATCTGAACAACAAAAAGCACTTTTTGAATCAGGAAATCTAGTTGGTGAATTGGCGCAAAAAGTGTTTCCAAACGGAAAAGATGCCAGTCCAGAAAGTTATTATGACTTCTCAAAATCAATTGAACAAACAAGATCATGGATTAGTGAAGGAGTGACTACCATTTATGAAGCTGCTTTTTTTCATGATGAAGTGTTGGCTGCACTAGATATTTTGCATCATCAAGATAATGAGCGATGGGCTATTGAAGTTAAAAGTAGTACTTCGCTAAAAGACTATCATATTCTTGATGCTTCTTTGCAATACTGGGTAATGACCCAATCGGGATTTAAGCCAGATCGGTTTTATTTGATGCATATCAATAATAGTTATGTTAAAAATGGTGCCATTGAAGTAGAACAACTGTTTACTTTAGTCGATATTACGCATCAAGTAATTACAAATCAAGAAATGGTTGAAAACAATCTTTCTAGATTTAAAGGACTATCAAAAGAAACAGAACCTATAATTGCTATTGGAAAACAATGCTCCTCTCCTTTTGATTGTGATTATAAAGAACATTGTTGGCAACATATTCCTAAAAATTCTGTTTTTGAATTAGGAAATGCTAGAGGAAAAGATTGGGAATTGTATAATAAAGGAATAGTAGAATTAATAAATATTCCGAATGACATTGAATTATCCCATCGTCAACACCTTCAGGTGGAAGGATTAAAAAATGGAACTTCTTATATTGATAAAACGTCAATAGTTGAATTTGTCTCTAAATGCCACTACCCGCTCTATTTTTTTGATTTCGAAACCATCTTTCCTGCCCTACCCATAGTGGATAATTCAAGTCCGTTTCAACAAATCCCTTTTCAATATTCTTTGCATATTTTGGAAGATGAAAATGCTCCATTGTTACACAAAGAATTTCTAGCGGAACCCTCCTATTTTAAAACAAATAACAAAACAAAAGATCCAAGAAAGAAACTAATTGAACAATTACAATCAGACATTGGAACTACAGGAAGTATTTTGGCCTATAACGCCACCTTTGAAATTGATGTGTTAAAAAAATTAGCACTTGCTTATCCTGAAGACGCAAACTTTCTGAATGATTTGGCAAATCGTTTTGTGGATTTATTAGTGGTATTCAAAAATGGCTGGTACTATAAACCCGAAATGAAAGCATCGGCTTCTATAAAATCGGTTTTGCCTGCCATTGCACCTGAATTCAGTTATAAAGATTTAGAAATTTCTGATGGTGGTCTTGCTAGCTCCACTTTTTCATCTTTGATTGAAGGCACTATCGAGTTTACTCCCGATCTAAAAAACAATCTTTTAGTGTATTGCGAACGAGATACCGAAGGAATGGTAATTTTATGGAAAGAATTATTGAGATGTATTTAAGATTTTAATAAATTCTTTCGAAATAAATTACAACCAATTACCCTAAAATCCCTTGCAACAATAAAAAGACTATTGGTGCATCACAGTTTATTACATAGACGCTTTTTTCCTTTCCACTGTAATCAATTTGATACCTGATTATAAAGGGATCATTCAAATTAAAGGAATAATAGGAATGAACTTCTAAAAATTGTTCTATGCTACTTTCTTTAAGAGAACCAAAATGGTTTGACTCTCTTAAAGATTGAGATTGTTTTGACAAAACCTTAATATGTGCTATGGTATTTTCATCATCAAGTACCTTTTTAGTATTTGAATAATGATGAAAAAAGTTTTCATTTTCGGAACTTGAATTCATAATCACAATGGTATCGTATTCCAGCTCTTTTTTAAAAAATTTAAGTTGGTCTACGCAAGCAAATATATTCGACTGTTTTGTAAGGTTTGTTATTCGATAACGCTTTTGCAAATCTGTTTTTAGTAAGTCTAATAAGTCCCAATTTGTGTTCATAATGTTTATTTTTTAAGCAAATCCAATTTTATCACTTTTGTTTTTTCTGAAATTTAATTCTTGTTCAATATACGAAATAAATTTACTTGATTCTGACGAGGATGTTCCAAACAACAATTGTTCTGTTAGACATCTTTTCTTAACATTGTCAATTTGCCCACCGGTTAATGAATAGTCCATACTAGCTTTAACTAATAAATCTTCATCAACATCTTCATTAAAACTCTGTTTTAAGATAGCTAATCTTGTTTCTTTGTTAGGTTTTTCAAATTGAAGTTTATACAACATTCTTCTGTCAAAGGCCGTGTCAATATTAATCAACATATTAGTGGTAGCTATGAAAATACCTTTAAAGTCTTCGAGTTCTTGCAGCAACATATTTTGGACCGAGTTATACATTTGATCGACTGATTTTTCTACAATACCTCTTTTGCTAATAATGGCGTCTGCTTCATTAAATAAGAGTATTGGAGTTCTATCATAATAAGTCATTGCCTCTCGGTATTCTTTGAAAACCCGTTTAATGTTCTTTTCTGATTGCCCAACAAACATGTTATGCAATTGACTAATATCAACCATCAAAACAACCCTATTATTTTGTTTAGCCAATTGTTTTACCAATTCTGTTTTACCCGTTCCAGCTGCTCCATGAAACAATAGTGTCAATCCCGACTGCAAACCATGTTCTTCAAATCGAGTCATTACCTCATCATAAGCATCGGATGTCAGTTGAAACACTTCGTCAATTTGCTCTTGATTTTCTTCGTTGAAAAATAACTTCTTCTCACTAATAGCATCTGGCAGAATAACTTGTGACAACTTGGGTCTAAAGGGTTTCTTTACATCCGACTCCATAATTTCAAGCTCGTCTCTCAATCGATTACCTAGACTTACTCTAGAAAAATCAGCTAAAAAAGGTTCGTTAAAAACTAAAAATTCTTCTTTAAAGAGAATGCTTTTTTCTGAACTCACTCTGTTTTTAAAAACATAAGGAAATGAAGGGTCAGCACAAAACTTATCCAATTCATAATTCAAGTCAAACTCATCTACACCTGCTGCAGTGAATGCCATAACATAGAACAAAACTGTTTTTTCAGGATTGGTGATTAGTTCATTTTTAAAAATGGAATCAATAACCGGAAAACATCTAAAATGCGCCACGTAGTCCAAGACCGCCTCTACCAAATATTCATTATCAGTATCGACCATAGTATTCTTAAGAAATTTCATAATACTGAACATGGCTTTGATAACATTATCAGGAACAATAATGTCCAATAAGGATTTATCTTGCAATAAAATGGAATTCATGACCTCTTGAGAGAAATTATAATCGTTAATACTCTCAACATCATAGTTATTCTTGTTAGGAACCATCCAACCTTTCTTTTTAAGCTCATTTAATTTAGCGCTTACCTCTAAATAATTGATGGTTTTGTAACCAAGATACTTCATCGTTTGATTGACATTAAACTTATTTCCTGCAATTTGTTCGCACAACAATACAGCCATAACAGTCGCTGTATTACTGTCCACATCAAAAAAGAATCGGATTCGGTCTATGTCCTCTTTTAACTCAAGTTGCAATTCAAAATCTTCTAATAAGTATTTTCCTTTATATTCATAAACAGCACACAAGCTGCTAATTAATTCGTTTTGATATAGGTTATTTTTCATTTTTCTTAAGTTATTAATTACAACAAGTACAGTTTTCGTTTGCTGGTATGTCGGTTCCGTACCACTTCAAGATAGTAGGAAGACCTTGTGCATCATTAAAGGGTCTATAATTAGTATAGTACATGCTTCTTCTATTAGCCCAGAAATAATAGTTATAGGTGAACTCTTTTACTAGATAAGGCATAGCAGTTGGAGTAAAGCGATTCAATTCTATCAAACATAATTTAACTATCATATTGCAGATTGGCATAATATCAGAAGAAAGCCCAACTTGTACTAAGACGTCCTTATCTTCAGGTGAAACATACGCTGGCAGTAATCCTTCTAATTGTTTATTGGTAGATATCTCCTCTTCTTGGCTGTATTTATTGGTGCCATCATCGTTAATTAAACAAGAGTAACAAGTTCTAGCATCGGGTTTCAATATAAAAACATCGCCACCTTCTGCCCTAGTTATGGCTCTACCAAAAATCACTGTTTTTTGTAACTTGATGGCTGCTTGATTTATGGCAAAACGACTCGTGTTATTATCGGTAGCACAGATAACCAAATCGGATTTAGCCATAAGCGTATGAAGTAATTGATACTTCTTAACCACTGAAACTTCATGAGTATCAATTTTGGCAAAAGGATTTTTTTGAAGAATCAAATCCCTGACTGCTTTTGTCTTATACCTTCCCAAATCGTTTATTCCACATTGGTGTCTGGATATGTTGTGCAACTCCATAAAATCCATATCTATTAGGATAAACTCACCAACTCCAGACTTTGCTAATTCAACAGCAATGGTACTACCGAAGCTTCCTAGACCAATAATTAACACCTTGCATTGTTCCATATACTCCGTTTCTAACAAGCCTTTGCTTCTTGAGTATAGCTCGCTCTTCTTAGGAATAAAATGAATATCACAATCTACTACAGTATCAATATCAAATAGGTGTGCTTTATGTTCTAATTTTTCAGTTCCTTGATACAGACATATCAATAGCAAATGTGCTCCGTCTTTTGGAAAATGGTCAAACAAGTAATTGTAAAAGGCTTCTCTACTTTCCTCAAAAGCTTTTTTATCTTCGAATACTCGAATATAAGCCACTGCAGGATAACCAGCAGGAGCAACTTTAGGTGGTTTGGTATATACATGGTAAACGCCTTCACCTCGCCATTCATAAGCGACAGCCGTAGTTTGTTCCACATTGGAAGCTAGAACTTCCAATAATTGTTCTTCGTATAAAAATACTTTATTTTTCATCACTTAGCTTTATTTGCAAAGCCATCTTGAGCAATAGAATTGATAGTAGTAGCATCAGCTGGCAAATTATCACTGGTTTTAGCAATGACAAATTCACCAGTGGAAGGATCAAAGACCAATTGAGTTGCAGGCTTACGATTGCCTTTGTTAAGTTGGTCCAAGGATTGCAATACTTCGGTATTGCTAGCAGGAATAATAGCATTTTTGTTCATAAAGAGATAGTATATAATTATAATTAAGAATCCTAACATTGTAAATAATCATTGATTGGTTTGCCGTTTTTTAAATGCCCTTCGTATGCTTCTATCCAAATCTTTACCTTGAGAATAACTTTGTATAAGCTTTGGTTAGGATTCCAATTACCAGGAAGGAAATGACATATCTGTACTCCTTTTGAACTGTTTTCAAGGATGTGCATTTGATGCGAGAACTCAGGCAAACGTTTTCCTTTAAAATTTTTCAAACCTATTGGGTAAACAATAAAAGCATTGGGCATCTCCAATGGATAGATTTCTGAGAGTTCAATCTTGATTTGATAAATTTTACCAGATTGCGATTTCACACCTACCAACAACATTTCTTCTCCATCAACTTCTGAAAAAAGAAATCGATTGGCAAAATACCTTTTCAAGATGGCAGTTTCAAAAAGAAGGCGTGACTCATTCATGACATTCTTCATTAGGTTCAATTACTTTAGTTGCCATTTCAACTATATAATTAAACGTATTTAAAACCAAGGAGCCATCAGAATTCCAATCTGAGGATTCCAACAGTTTACGAAATCTTATATTGTCCAAATCAAATTTGTATACTAAAGGAGCGGTAGTAGGAAAAGCATCAGGAAAAGTAACTTTACATAGGCCTGATTCTTCAGAACCAAACAGCAAATAAACCAAGTCTGTCGCATCCTCTTGTTTTGCTTTAACATATCCAAATTCTTGGTTCAATTTGTGCATGATGCCATTTAAAACTTCGCGATTACTTTTGATTCGTAGCCAGTAGTTTTCCGGATAATTCGGTTTGGAATAGACTTGGTCTTCAAGCGTAGTTTCTAACAAATTAACTACACGAGCATGTTCTGTTTTCGGCTGATATAAATACGAGGTACAAGTAGCATCAAAAATGGTTCTGATAGGCGACTCCCCAGGCAACACAACAAATCCTGAATGATCGTAAAGATGTTCTTTTCCTCTGTTGTACTGATAGGCATTAATAGTAGTACTATCGTCGTTCACTATGTTGCCAATCATCAACAGAAAACGATCCAGTTGATAGGTATTCATAGCTTTTACAACTGTAGTAGAATCTTGTTGAGAGGGCTTTTTCAATTTAAAGGTGTGGTGCGAATGAAAATTTCCCAAATGCTGTAAGCCGTGTTTAGTTCGCAGCTCATCCCCAATAGACTTTAGATAATCTTCGTCTTGATGGAAAGTGGTTTCAGTACGTTTGCATCGTTCGCCAGGACCAATTATGTATTGAATTACAGGATGCCCTGTGTGCGACCAGAAGCCGAAAAGGTCACAACCTGTTTCGATTTCGGGAAAGTCTAAGGTGCATTGGGAGAGAAAATTTAACTCCGATTGATAGATGAGAACTTTGGATTGAATAGTGACCATTGGTATTGTGTTTTAATTTCTATGCAAAAATAATATACTAGTATGCAAAGTGGGTTTGCATAGTTTTTTTGTATGTTTGCACTGTAATAAAAGATATATGGATTACAATTACGGAAACTCAAAAGAACAGATTAAACGAATAGATTGTCTATTATCTTATCTTGAGCTGCATAAAGGTGCTACTTTAAATAACATATTAGACAATTATGAAAGAAAACTCAAATTAGTATTTAACCGTAAAAATGTAAATAGGCAATTTTCTTATGACAAAGCACTTTTAAAAAAAGAAGGAGTCATTATTGAATATAATTCAGATACCAAAGGTTATGAAATAACTGAATTTCCTAAGAAAAATAAAAAAATGTTGATTTCTGAGGAGTGCATTAATGATTTACCCATTCTCTTTAGCCTGTTAAATGTGGGAGAACATTTACCTTCAGTAGAATGGTTAAAAGAAGAACTTCACCAAAAATACAACATCAATGAATATTTGTGGGAAAATGAAACTTATTTCTCTAGTAACTTTATTCAACAACACAATGATGAAATTATTGAATTAGGTATCAAGATCATAAATTACATGAAACAAGGTCAAGCCATTGAATTTGAATACCGAAAAGTAAATACCTATGAAAAAGCAGCATATGTGATAGCGCCTCTTCAAATACGATTGAGCAATGACATGTATTTTTTAGTTGGTTGCAAGTATCAGCACACTGAATTTGTACCTCAAATAAATACTTTTAGAATTGATATGATTGAAAACTTAAAAGTTAAAGAAGCAAAAATAATAAACAAGGAGAACGAAAAAATTAAGTTGATTTATAACTATAAAGATTTAGCTGAAAAAGAAACAAATTTAAAAGATTATTTTACTCATTGCATTGGAATATTTAACCCCAACCATGGAGGTAAAAAAGAAGACCCAAAACATATCAAACTAAAATTTTACAGATGGGCCTGTAGTCAAGTTTTTAAAAAAAAATTACATCCTTCACAGCGTATTCCCTTGGGAATTCAAAAAGAAATGGTTGACGGTAAAGAAGAAATTTTTTGTGTCGTTCATCTTTATGTCTTCGATACTGTTGAATTAGAAAATTTACTTGGTCGTTTTAGAGAGGATGTAAGAAAATTTAACAAAAAAAATAATACTTTTGAAAAAATATTAACCTTTAAAAACCAATAAATTATGCTTACTGAATTAGAATACGAAGATTTATGGAATCTTCATTTTGTTCCAATTGTTCCAGCTGCCACATTTATGCCTCCATACGCTGACTATGTTATTCGCGAAAATATGTTCGAGGATTATCTTGATATTTTTAGAGGAAAAAATACTAGAAATACTGAAACTATCAGACCAATAGTACCCGAAAATTGGTATTATGACCATCCTTTTTTTAATCCTGATGGAACTCCAAAATCAAAAGAAAAACCTTGTATTCAGTATATATTGATAGGGGAAGCTGCTCCAAAAAAGAAAGAAACAAAAGAAAATAAAAACGCAGTTGAAAATTTAACATATATTTATAATACCATCCCTAAAGGTGGCCAATATATAACTTCGATACTCAATGCTTTTGACTTACTAGAAATTGATAAAATGGAAACAAAAGATAGATTAATTAAAATGGCAGAAAAAGGAGTTGTTTTAATTGATATGTTTCCATTTGCTATTAAGTATACTTTTCGTGGAAGATTAAATGATGGGGAAATAACTAAAGTTTTTTTTAAGTCTTGTTTAGAAAGAATAAAAGAACTTCCCGGACAAATAGAACCAAGACCAGCTTATAAAAGTGCGTTTGTTACTCCTCCAACAATTTGTAATTATTTAGCTGAATTAATCGAAAAAGAAGATATCGTAGTTGAAAGTAATTTTTTAGATCTCGATATTACTAAAAATAAATTAGGAGCAATGACAACATTAGTAAATGATAGCACAATAAAAATTACAATTTTATTAAATAATAAATATGATGTTGCAGGACAAAAAGAAATACCAAGTTATAAATGTTGTTGCTATAGTGGTGCAAAAACAGTACCTCACAAAACTTTTATCAAAAATACATTTGATTTACAACCTTAACAATTATAAAACTCCTTTTAATTTCTAATACTTTTTATTATTTTTTAAAATAATTTATTAATATGTCCCCATCTCTCCAAAAACTCAAAATAAATGTCTTTGGAGAGTTATGGACTTTAAAGAAAGTCGCACTTACACCTATTGAGTTTGAGTATTATGAGAGTATTGCTTCTAGAACGAATCAACTGCTTCATGAAGCTTTGTTAGATCCTTTCTTTTATCCAAAACTGAGATTAGAAAAGACGACTTCTTTTTTGGATTTAAAAGGTGAAGTAATTTCCGGTATTACTGAAAACACTTCCAATCAAATTGAGATTTGGTACAACGGAAAAAAAGAAAAAATATGGGTGGCTAATTTAAAAAACAGTACCCTCTTCCCTATTTATAATGTAAAATTCTCAGAACAACAAACGACTCTTTCTAATGGCATTTACATCGAAACCTACGAATTTGGTAAAATTGCTTCTTGCGAAATACTAATAGACGACTTTAAAAAAGAACTGTTAGAATTTAACTTTTTTAAAAACAATAATACACTGCTGCTCCAAGATAGTTTTAAATATAATGGTAAGGTATTGAAAGAATTAAAAACCGATAGTAACATCACGCGTTATCATAGTTTTGAGATTTAATTGATTTTAAATCACCTCTATTCCATCGGAGATTTTTAATTCGATATTGTAGTAGTTAAAATCGTTTGAATTTCCATTTTCAATTTCAATAATATTCAAAACACAATCATTCTGAGGTATTGGAGGAAATAGCAATGAAAAAAACCTCCAATCTTTTTTTGTTTCAAAGTAGTGATGCATTGGTGCTATGGGAATGTTTTCAGCATTGACAAGAGTATAACGCTTTTTTGTTATCTTATTTTCAATGAAAGTTTCTGGGGCTATTCTAATCCATCCTCCATTGATATAAATATCTTTAGCAACATAACCAAAATCAATTTTAGTATACTCAGGTGTCAAATGTATTCTAAGCAAATCTGGATTGCCATGGTGATTTTTGATTACTTTAGGATGAAATAGATAGTTCTTTTTTTGCGACTTCATATCAATTATTTTTAACTTCATTAATTAACCATTCAGGAGATACTACTACTATTTCTTTACCATACGATCGCAATTCCCTAACTAATTCAACTGTAGGAACCACCTCTATTGAAAAATCACAATAGCCATATTGACTCTTTTTTGCTTTCTGACTCTTATGAATAGGATAGGATTCAAAATAATTAGTAATCAAAGGTGTCGTTCTAAAAACTACTTTCTGCTTGGATTGATCTTCATAAGGATAAACACCATAAATATCGTTACAATACAAATCAATATCAGTTTGATTTATTAGGATGAATTTTCTTTTCAAGGGTATTGGCTCATAAATTCTATCAAAACCAAAAGTTCGCAAAGTAGTATGATATTCAGAAAACCCAATTAAATACCAACGATTATCAAATTCTTTCAACAGAATTGGATGAACAATAACTGATTTGTATTCTCTTTTCTGGAAGGAATAATGAATAAATGAAATAGGTGTTTTGTTTTTACAAGCAGAAAATAAAACATCAAAATTTTTAAATCCTCTAGAACCATTCACATAATCCGTTTGAATCAGTTTTCGATTGGTGTCTCCTTGTGGGAATTCTTCTTGATAAGTGGTTAAAATTTTATCTAAAGCTTGATTAAAACGGATACTAACTCTAGAACCACCAATGTTTTGTAACAACTCAATGGCCTCTTTAATACTTTCAATATCATGATCCGTTAATCCAACAGTATTAATTGAAAAATTTGGATTAGTATAATAATAACCATTATTACTTCTACTGTATTTAATGGGTGCATCAAAACCATCTGGCTCTGGAAGTTTCATATTTTTGATATCCTTTTCAATAGTATTTTCTGAAGGAAAAACATCCAATTTATTCAAACAAGCTTCTTGAATATCATTCAAGGTTGGATAAGGCTTGCTAGTATTCCTGATAAGGGAATCAATTACTTTATATCTTCTATAGGCTGATTTAGAAATTGGCATTGTTAATTTTTTTATAAAAATAGTAAAAAAAATCATTCCGTATATAGAATACGGTTGACCTCTTTAGCTTTGCTCTATAATTTAAAAATATTACTATTTATGAAATCAAATTTTGAAAAAGAAACACTCGAAGAAGTGCTTACAGAAACTGAATCTTATGTATTCGAAAACCCTATTTCACAATACACTCCAAATGAACATTTAGGTATTGAAAAAATTAGTTTAGAGGATGACTTCACCAGAATTGACTTTGTGTACATAGCACCAAAGCAATACATCAATGGTGGGTGGATTCAAATGGATTCGGGATGCTATATTAGACCTATAGGTTCTGAAGTGCGGTATAAAATGGTTAGTGCCATCAACATACCCATAGCGCCTGCAAAATATTACTTTAAAAGTAAAGGACAGGTACATCATTTCACATTGATTTTTCCTGCATTACCAAAAAGTGTGAAACAAATCGATATTATTGAAAGACTAGCCGAAGGAACATTCTTCAATTTTTTCAGAGTGGCACTGCAACATAACGCACCAACAGTAATTAGAATTATAAACGAGAATTAAGAATGAAAACACAATTTAAACAAGGCCAAGTAGTTCGATTTAAAAATTACAGACGGAATAAAGACGAAAAAGAAGCTTATTTTATTGTAATTCAAGAAGAAGATGCAACTAACGAAATGGTGCTTTATACTATCAATACAAACCGATATTATATATCGGGCACCACAATTATACCTGAATTTCCGGAAGAAGATTTACGAATAGTTGACCTTAGACCAAGTGATTTAATCAACCAAGAAATAACGATTAAAGAAAACCTATTTAATGATGTAGTAATTGGTGTTGCCGTTTATTTTGGTAGTAAGAATGACACTATTGAATTCAATCAGGTTGGTAATTTTTTGGTTTCCAATATTGAATTTGAATTTAGTTCAACGATTAAACATCGATTGAAAGGGAATTTAAACATCAAATTAGACTATAACAACAACTTTTAACAACAAATACTATGATCATTTTAAAATCAATTCTGAAATTCTACCTTTATGGAGTGGTTATGTCGCTAATAATAGTGGGATTCATACATATTTATGGACTGCTATTTGATACCTTTTATTCCTATCCTGAACTTCCGACTATAATAAAAACCGGTTTGTTAAGTGGACTGCCTTTAGGATTATTTATATTCTTGTTAACTGCAAGTAACAAACCTTTAAAAACCAAGAACAAATATGTGCTGTTATCCATAAAAACAGCAACTTATTATTGGTTTGGAATACTACTAGGGTTAGTGCTCATCGGTTTCCTTCAATTGTACATTTTTGTGTATAACGTAGATTATAATTACGCGACTTTAGAAAACATATTCGGCTTTTCAATCTTGTTAGGAATACCCTTAGGAATACTTGTTCATGTATTAATAACATTAGCAGAAAGTAGAAATGCTGTTGAAATAAGTACCAAGCACCTTATCAACCAAGCTACTTCTGAACTGATAATTAACTCCTCAACCAATAAAATTCAATGTTTGAAATTAGTACTAAACACTACCGAATTTCAAGAAAACACTATCCTTTACAATCCTAAACTACCTTTAGATATTGTATTTAAAGATGGTATGATTGAAAAAAAAATAACTATTAAAAAAGAACAATATAATTTTAAAATTACCAATACTAATTCGGATACAATTATAATTCCAACAGCAATGGATTGTACTATTCAATTAGATAAAATTTAAAAATATCAGATACTATCTAATCCTTTTTTCTCAATTGCAAGGTTGCAAAGATGGTTGTTTTTGATATGGTCCATTTAATTTTGTCCCATAATTTTAAACAATCCATATCATGAAAAACAAAAAAACACTTTACCATTTTGTATTAGACCGAAGTGGTTCGATGTCAAACTGCACTGAAACAACAATTAGCGGATTCAATGCTCAAGTAGAAACAATCAAGAAATTACAAGAAGAATTTCCAGAACAAGAATTTGAAGTATCCCTAACAATTTTTGATGACGTTATCGATCATGTGCAATCACATGTTGCTATCAACAACTTCGAGTCTCTAAGTAGTGCAAGATATACTCCAAGAGGAGCCACTGCCCTATTAGATGCTATTGGTATGTCGATCAACCAAATTAGAATGTCTAACGAGACAAAGATACTAAATAACGTGAGTTCGACATAAAATTATTGAAAAAGAATTAATTGTTTAGTATCTACAAAGTTGTTTTTTAAAGATGGTTTTTTCTCAGCAAAATTGTAAGCAA
>NZ_BAABCS010000017.1:0-128672 GCF_039539165.1 Flavobacterium chungnamense | reverse complement strand
TACATAGTTGTTGTGGAATCACATATTCTGGATAATGCTAAATTGCGTGAGTGATAGAAGCGGCATCCTTTTCTTTTTTTAAAAGAAAAGATATAGCGGATAGCACGACCCTTGGGGTACGACATAAAAAAAGATTAAGTATTGGTTTCTAAGTCTTTTATATAATCTTCATATTCAAAAAAGAAAATTTCGAATTGGGTCATTGTTTCACTAAAAAAATCGAATATATCGTTCCAAGTATTTTTATTATTTAGACTGACATTTAATTTTTCAATCCATATTCTACTTATTATTTTACCATTTTCTAGATAATGGTTTCGTTCAAAAATCGCATCGGGTAAATATTCTTCTAATAAAATAGTTTTGAGAGATTCAATTTTTTCAAAATAAATTTTTCTTTTTTCTTCTTCTTTTGGCTCGATATCTAATAGAACTTGAGCTTTTTTGTTATCTACATAGAATTTGAAAGTAACATCTTTTATCTTTGTATCGTATAAAATCCATTTTCTGGCATATGTTTCTGCAAATTGTACCCAAAATTCTTTCTTAATTTTTAAACTTTCTTCTTTACTATACATCTACTATATAATTTTTGGGTTTGTTGTGTTTTTTTGTAAATTTATAAATAATTAGAACTATTAGCTATGAATTTCAACTTGTTTTTTAATTCAATATCAAATGTTGTGAATGTAGAATTACCTTCTACTACTTCGCATATTAAAATGGCACCTTCTGAAAGAGTTAAAATGATGGAGGGGAATAGTTATGATGTTAGCACAGTAAGAAAAGCTGCTGTAATGATGTTGTTTTATCCTAAAAATGAAGTTGCACATTTATTATTAATTGTAAGAAATTCGTATCCAGGAGTTCATTCTTCGCAAATAGCATTTCCCGGTGGTAAAGTTGAAGACATTGATTTTGGTTTGAAACAAACTGCTTTAAGAGAAACACATGAAGAAATTGGTATTCATCCAAATGATATTCATGTTATTAGAGATTTCACATCTATTTATATTCCACCAAGTAATTTTTTGGTGTATCCTTTTTTAGGAGTATCTCAAATAGAATTAACGTTTACACTTCAGGAAGAAGAAGTTGCAGGAATTATTGAATTACCATTATCAGTTTTGTTAGATGATTCTATTATTAATATTAAAACATTAGAAACGTCTTATTCAAAATCAATTGAAGTTCCAGTTTTTCAAATTGAAGAGCATACCGTTTGGGGTGCAACAGCAATGATGTTGAGCGAGTTAAAAGATGCATTGAAAATGGTTCTATAATTTTTAATTTTTGTATGTTTGCGTTTCAATTATCTACAAAATATTATGGGATTATTTAAACGAAATCCTTTTGGACATATACTTATTATCAAGAAATGGCTTATCCGAATTTTCGGTCTGATTACTCATAGACGTTATCGTGGATTTAATGAATTGCATATCGAAGGATCGGAAATTATTAGAAATTTGCCAGATAAAAATGTGCTATTTATATCCAATCATCAAACATATTTCGCTGATGTTGTAGCCATGTTTCATGTTTTTAACGCAAGTCTTTCTGGTAGAGAAGATAGTATCAAAAATGTGGGTTATTTATGGCAACCAAAAATGAATGTTTATTACGTTGCAGCAAGTGAAACTATGAAGTCAGGTTTGCTTCCTAGAATTTTAGCTTATGTTGGAGCAATTACAGTTGAAAGAACATGGAGAGCTGGAGGAAAAGACGTTACTGAAAAACGTGAAGTAAACCCAAACGACACCGAAAATATCAAAATTGCTCTAGCAGACGGTTGGGTAATTACCTTTCCACAAGGAACTACAAAGTCTTTTAAACCAGTTCGAAAAGGGACTGCTCACATCATTAAACAACACAAACCAATTGTTGTGCCTATAGTAATAGACGGTTTTCGTCGTTCATTTGATAAAAAAGGACTTCGACTTAAAAAGAAGAATATCCTTCAATCATTTACTATAAAAGAGCCACTCGAAATCGACTACGAAAATGAAACTATCGAGCAAATTGTTGAAAAAGTAGAATATGCTATCGAGCAACATGCCTCTTTCTTAAAGGTTATTCCTGCTGAAGAAATTGAAGAACAAGAAAAACTAAATCGCCTACGTCAGTGGGAATATTAATAAAAAAGTCTCGCTATTAACGAGACTTTTCTTTTATAAATCAATTTTCTTTAATTCGTTGTAATTTCTAAATAGCTTACGAAGCAATATTCCGTAAATCAATCTGTAGAATAACCAGAATAAACCAACGAAGATTACGATGCAAATGGTACAAAATGCTATCATAAAAATCATTGCATTGCTTTTTGAGGTCAATTCATGCAATTTTGGATCTACAGTAAAAACAAGTGCAAAACCAATAATCATGCTTACTACCATCATGCCAAGGTTGTACCAAACGTAATATTTTACCGTTTTTCTTGTTTTTAAAATATCTTTCATCAATTGCTTTGTTGATGTTATGGTAGATATAGCTCTATAATTTTTGTAAAACATATAAATAAATACAGCCACAACGGCATAATTAAAAATAGTCAAATATTTAAAATATTCAATCAAATATTCACTGTGTGTTTTAATAAAATACTCATCGGAGTTATATGCCAAGCTAATTCCAGTCCAAAGTAATACCTCTAAAATACTAATAATCAATATCCACTTCACAATAGAAGACGACTTCTTATGTAACATTTTATAAATATCCACTTCCGATACTTGTTCAAAAGAATTTTCGTTCTTTTTCCAGTCTTTTTTTAATAAATCCAACTCTTCCATCATAACCTTACGGATTTAATATTTTTTTCAATTTTCCTTTAATTCTATTCATTTTAACTCTTGCATTAACTTCACTAATTCCTAATGTTTCAGCAATTTCCGTGTAATCTTTATCTTCCAAATACATGAAAACCAATGCCTTTTCAATATCATTCAATTGATGCACCGCTTGGTACATCAACTTTATTTGTTCTTCTTCTTCGCTATTATATTCGTCTTGACTAATGAAAAAACTATGCTTTTCATACTCCAATGTAGAAACACTTCGCGTACTCTTTCGGTACAAAGTAATGGCAGTATTTAGAGCAACTCGATAAGCCCATGTCGAGAATTTAGAATCACCACGAAACTTCGGAAAAGCCTTCCATAATTGTATCGTAATCTCCTGAAACAAGTCCTTATGTGCGTCACCATCAGAAGTATACAACCTACAAATCTTGTGGATTATATTCTGATTTTCACGCAATTGCTGCACAAACGTCTGTTCCAAATTCTCGCTCATATATACGTTAGTAAACCTTTACTAGATTTTGTTACAAGATACGTAAATCAATTTCAATTTCAAAAGTCAATTTCAATTTCAAAGAGGAAGGTAAGAGTAATTAATTGTCAATTTTAAAATTGTTTTATTTTACATTGCTTTTGAAGTTGCTTTTTGAAATTGATTTTTGAAGGAGCGAATCACTTGAGCATTTCTATAAACCTTTTTCCTGCTTTCCATTCCAAGTTTTTCTTTTATTGCCTTCGAGTGCATTTCGACAGGCTCAATGTGTCACATCAGGCAACAAAAGAAAAATCTTTCCATTGCAATCAGGGCTAATGAGTAATCGTTTTACACAAAATCAGATTTTGAAAACCACTAAAACTTGTAAACTTTTTAGCAATTTTTACAATCAAAAATCAACTAACTTTGTATTCAAGAAAAAAGCATTCTATAATGAACATTCCACAATCAGATAAAAAACGAGTAGTCATCATCGGTGGCGGATTTGCAGGTCTATCAATAGCTAAAAAACTAAGAAA
Organism: Flavobacterium chungnamense; assembly: GCF_039539165.1. Classification (NCBI taxonomy): domain Bacteria; kingdom Pseudomonadati; phylum Bacteroidota; class Flavobacteriia; order Flavobacteriales; family Flavobacteriaceae; genus Flavobacterium; species Flavobacterium chungnamense. Next base: position 124,857 of record NZ_BAABCS010000017.1, on the reverse strand, counting down.
CAAAAACCTACAAGTTGTTTTACTCGATAAACATAATTATCACACCTTCCAACCACTTCTATATCAAGTAGCAACAGGTGGATTAGAAGCTGGCTCCATAGCTTATCCAATTCGTAAAGTAATTCAAGAATACAAAGATTTCTACTTTAGACTCACTTCTGTAAAAGAAATTGATACTCAAAATCAAAAAGTGATTTCAGAAATTGGCGATTTAAATTACGATTATTTAGTAATTGCAACCGGTTCAAAAACTAATTATTTTGGTAACAAAGAAATCGAACGCAATTCAATGTCAATGAAAACCATTCCGCAATCATTGAATATTCGTAGTTTGATTTTAGAAAATTTTGAACAAGCGGTTCTTACAACAAATGAAGCAGATAAAAACGCACTAATAAATTTTGTTTTAGTAGGCGCAGGACCAACAGGAGTAGAGCTTGCAGGCGCACTTGCCGAAATGAAAAGAGCAATCCTGCAAAAAGATTATCCAGATTTAGATATCTCTAAAATGGAAATCAATCTTGTTCAAAGTGGCGACCGAGTTTTAAACACGATGTCTGAAAAATCCTCTGCTGCCGCCGAAAAATTCTTGGTAGATTTAGGTGTAATTGTCCACAAAAACGTTCGTGTAACTAATTATGATGGACGAACTATCACAACCAACTCCGATTTAACCTTTGAAACAGCAACAGTTATTTGGACTGCAGGTGTTCAAGGCGCAGCCATTCAAGGTTTGGATTCAAAATCTCTAGTGGAACGAGTAGAACGCATTCGAGTAAACCAATACAATCAAGTAGTTGGTTATGATAATATTTTTGCCATTGGTGATATTGCCTCAATGGAAAGCGAAAAGTATCCTCAAGGTCATCCAATGATGGCGCAACCAGCATTACAGCAAGGTGCTTTATTAGGAGAAAATTTGGTGAAATTACTAGCCAACAAACCTATGAAACCCTTTGAATACAACGATAAAGGTTCCATGGCAACCATCGGAAGAAATTTAGCCGTTGTAGACTTACCAAAATACCATTTCAACGGACTTTTTGCTTGGTTTGTTTGGATGTTTGTACACTTATTTTCACTAATCGGATTCAAAAATAAAGCCGTAGTTTTCCTAAATTGGGTGTACAACTACATTCGTTTTGATAGAGAAGGAAGACTAATTGTAAGACCTTTTAAAAAGAGAAGTTTTGTGACCTTTACGAGTGATGAAGTTTAGACTTCATATAATTTTTAAGGTTATTTTTTATTAAAAAAAGTTGAATTATCACAATTATTAAATCTACTACAATATAACGTAAATCAAGTTCAAAATTGTTTTTAAATTCATAATATATTTTAATTAAAAAATATAATGTGCTAACAACTAGAACAATACTTGTAATTAATTTTGATATTATTTTATTTTTATAATAGTTGTAAATATTTAAAAATAATACAATAGTGATTATAAAAAATATCAGTTTGTTAATTAATTTTTGTTGTGTGAAAGCACCACTTACAGAGAAAATAATAAATAATGATAAAGAGATAATTGTTAGGATGTAATTTGCAAAACTATTAGATGTGTCATTGTCTTTTTTATGATATAATTTTAAATTACTTTTTATTTCATCTTCGTTAAAACCGTCATTTTTTAAGAAAAGGATTATTTCCGAAATTGCATAATTATTTTTTTGATAACGTTCAATTTCGATATTGATATTTTTTTCAGATGATGTTTTCATACTTTTAAATTTATTTTAATTCTTTGTCTTCGTAATAATTAATCAACAAATCCACATATTTACTATAACTTTCTAAACCATCTTTTTGCTGATTCATTTTTAAAAATTGATCGTAAAAAGCGTGAAATCCTTTGTCAATTATGGTGTCATAACTTTTCCAAAACGCTTCACTTTCTTTGTAGTTTTCAATAATTCCAGGATTGATTTTGTTTTTGTAATACTCAAATTTAGATTCATTTTTCATACCAATGTTATTCAAGCAATAACGCAAAGCATATTGATAAGCCGAATATTGAAAATACAAATCGTCGTTTTTTACACTTGCTAAAAATCCTATAAAGTTACATTCACTTTCACTCGCAAAACCCATTTGATGTGCCATTTCATGATTAATCGTCATTGGAAAACCAACCATAGGAAGTTTATAATTCACCTGAGCTTCATTTGTAAACGGATTCAAATAACCACCAAATCCCATATAGGTCAACGGCAAACTAAACAACGATTTCTTTCTGCTAGGAATTTCATATTTGAAAAAAGAATATTGTTTTCCTAAATTATCATATCCTTTTTGGCTCATCTTGAACATAGAATCTTGCGTATATGGAACACTTACTTTCAGGTTTTTATCATTCGTAATTTTAAACTGAATTTCATTGGTTTTAGCAATTAATTTCTCAGTAAAACGATACAAATCATCATCAGAATATTCACGTTGAATATTCATTTTTTCAAATAACGGAACTCGGTAATAATTAAAAGCCCAAAGAAAATGAAACAAAAAATAAGCCACCGATAAAACATTAATAATTTTCAATAGATTATTTTTCCATTGCAATCGCCAAGATTTTCTCGTTTTCCAAAGTTGAATTAGAAGATAAATAATCAATATTCCATAAATAATATCTCCATTAGAAAAAGGAATTTTGCCCAAAAGTGTTCTTGAAAATCTAGAAATATAAACGTACAAACCATTACTATAAATACGTTCAACCGTTTCAGGAAAAAAAACAATTACTTTCAGAAATAATATCTGAAATAGTAAAAATAGCGGAAGAAGGTATTTGCGTTTCACTTATAAATTTTGAAATGTAAATATAATCACAAATCAATTCGCAAAGAAATTAAACTTTGTAACTTTGCTACTTTGAAACTTAACAAACTAAAATATAATGAGTCAAGAAATTAGAAACCTTGAACCAAAAGCACTTTGGAACAAGTTTGCCGATTTAAACGCAGTACCACGTCCGTCAAAAAAAGAAGAGCGTGTTATTGAGTTTATGAAAAACTTCGGTACCAGTTTAGGATTAGAAACTTTTGAAGATGAAATCCGTAATGTAATCATCCGTAAACCAGCGACTCCAGGAATGGAAAACTGCAAAACCATTGTTCTGCAAGGACATTTGGATATGGTGCACCAAAAAAATAACGATACTAATTTCGATTTCTTAACGCAAGGAATTGATATGTTCGTTGATGGTGATTGGGTAAAAGCAAAAGGAACAACACTTGGTGCCGATAACGGACTTGGAGTTGCCGCAATTATGGCAATTTTGGAAAGTAAAGATATTCCGCATCCAGCGATTGACGCACTTTTTACCATTGATGAAGAAACTGGAATGACCGGAGCTTTAAACCTAAAAAGCGGTATTTTAAAAGGAGAAATTCTTTTAAATCTTGATACAGAAGAAGACGACGAAATTGATATTGGTTGCGCTGGTGGCGTTGATGTTACAGCAACAAGAAGTTATAATGAAGAAGAAACTCCAGAAGGTTCTGTGGGTTACACAATTACTATAAAAGGATTAAATGGCGGACATTCAGGAATGGATATTCACAAAGGTTTGGGGAATGCCAACAAAATCATGAATCGTTTATTATTTGATGGTTTTGAGAATTTCGGACTTCAAATTTCGGAGATTTCTGGAGGAAGTTTGCGAAATGCTATTCCTAGAGAAAGTGTTGCTAAGGTAATTGTTGCGGCTATGTATGACGAAGCTTTTGTGTTTGATATGCAAGAAGTTATTAGCGATATTAAAGCCGAATTCAAAACAATGGAGCCTAATTTGACTATAGAAATTGTAAAGTCAGATTTGCCGGCAAAAGTGATGGATTTAGGCGTTCAAGAAGGTTTACTTCGTTCGATTTATGCAGCTCATAACGGTGTTTACCGAATGAGTGCTGACATGGAAGATTTAGTGGAAACTTCTAATAATATTGCAAGAGTTATCGTAAAAGATGGCGAAATTTCGATTCAAAATTTAACGCGTTCTTCTGTTGAAAGTTCTAAATTTGATTTAGCAAATGCGTTGCGTTCGGCTTACGAATTGTTTGGTTGCGAAGTTGAATTTGGCGGAAGCTATCCAGGTTGGACACCAAATCCAAAATCGGAAATATTAGACGTTCTGACTTCTATTTATGAAAAACAAAACGGCGATAAACCAAAAGTAGTAGCTTGTCACGCAGGTTTAGAATGTGGAATTTTAGGAACAAATTATCCAGGAATGGACATGATTTCTTTTGGACCAACGATTCATGGTGCCCACTCTCCTGATGAAAGAGCCAGTATTTCGTCTTCACAAAAGTTTTGGAAATTCTTGTTGGAGATTTTAGCGAATATTCCTGAAAGAAAATAGAGAAAAGAAAAAAGAAAATAGAAACCTCGTTTAGAAATAGGCGAGGTTTTTTTAATTCCCAGCAATTGGACTACCAAAAATGCCTACAGCAAGTTCTGCCCAAAGCAAGAATAATAAAAGTAAAATAATTCCAGAAATAAGGATTCTATATTTGGTGCTTTTTACTTTTCGTAGAACAAATTCAATTGCCAAACTTGTACCAAAAAGTAACATCCCAGCCATAACAAAATCCATAACCGACCAATTGACTTCATTTGTGAATTGCATCGCTATTAATGGAATTAGTAATAGTAGGAACACTATTGAGAGTAGGAGAAGGATAGTTTTTGGTTTTGGTAGCATTTTAATTGCAAGTATCGGAACTTTTTATTTTCGGTTAAAGATAAAAATTCTTTCGAACGTGAACTTACTAAAAATTCGCAATTGCAAGAAACCGACGTTCTCAGTATTGCGTTACTTACTAATTTCTCTAATAATTAATGTAAATCCAAGCATAATTAAAAGAATTCCGGCATTTTTAAATCGAGAGAAATATAAACCTTGTTTCTTCTCTTTCTTTTCTATGTTATAAAGCATAATAATTAGAATTCCTAATATAAAACAAAGCAATCCTATTATAATGTTGACAGTTGATTGCATATAAAATTAATTGGTTTCATTTTCATTGTCTACATCAATTCCAATTGGGACTTCTTTGTGAAGAACTTTCTTAAGACATTTGCCATGACTAAAAAGGCCTTGTGATTCTTCAGAATTTGACATAGAAATTGTAATTTCCACAGAATCTTTATGAGCTAAACTTTCTCCACAAAAACAACACATAACACTTTGTAATTTTTTCATATTCTAATTTGTCCATACTTTAAAAATTTAGATTTTCTATTACATATCGTTTGCATTAATACATCCACTTCTTGGAAGTACATATCTTAATTGAAATGCCTCTGTTAGCCTTAAAAAATCTATATTTATTGTTTTTTTAAAAATACTATCCTCAACATTTTCATAGGTATTGGAGTGCATAAATTTGAGATATAGTTTAAATTTATTATTGATTGAATCTCGTGCTTTTATAACCTTTTCTCTGTTTTCAGATCCAATAGTTTTTGGCATTTTTTTTATTTTAAAAGCTATTTTACTCATAGTGTCATAATTTTTTTTTAAATATTCTACATCAGCTGAGCGAAAAGATGCTCCAGCATCAATTCCTTTAATAACTTCCTCTAAATTTTTTTCATAGATTTCTAATTGAAAATAGAGATGTTTATTTTCATTTTTTCTGTTGCATGAAAAAAGAAATAAGAGGAAAAAGAAAATAATCAGTTTTTTCATAACTGCTATGATTTACTATTTTATACTAGTATAAAGGCTTAATGAATTTACACAAATATACCAAAAAAAAGCCCTAATCTAAATCGGAGCTCTTCAACCTTAAACAAAAATCAATATCAGTAACGGAACTATTAATCCGGCTAGTGCTAGTTTCCAGCCACGTTTTCCAAATGTATTTTTTCCAACTTTAATCATAATTGCGCCAGTAATTGCGATTGTAATTAATGATAATCCAAAAATATCACTGTAATAAATCCACCAATTGGAGGTGTTTTTGTGTAATTTCATGGTTTGGCTAATGATTGGTGTTTTTATGAAAGTTACAATTTCACCTTTACCAGTTTTCAAATCAATTTCTACATCATTTTTCTCGAAGGATATTTTCAATTCATCATCTTTCACTTTATGACGTCTAATTTTATCATCGATGCCAAGTTTTTTGCCCAATTCTTCAGCATACTTTTCTGTGATATCCGTATCTTTTGGAATGTTTACCGAAATAGCTTTCGTTTGAACGGTATATTTTTCAGGATGCCAATAGTCTCTGTGGTTCATCAATATTCCAGAAAAGGCAAAAGAAATAATCAATCCAATGTAAAAATAACCCAAATCGCGGTGTAAGTTTCTGGCTTTTAAAGGTGAAATCATGGTTTTAAAATTTGTATCGTAATGATGTTAGTACTTGTCTTGGCGCAATTGGATTAACGCTATAATTTTCGTGAACCGTGTAATTCAATTCGTTGGTAATATTAGATAATTTACACAATAAAGAGAATTTTTTCCAATCATAACCAACAGAAAAATCAATAGTTGTATAATCATTAAGCGGAATTTCTCTGTCATTAATACTAGTTGCAAATGTTGTTGGGTTAACTACTACTTGATTGTTCCAACCTCCAACACGTTTTCCAATGTAATTTCCAATCGCTCCAACAGACAATCCTTTTAGTTTTCCTTTTGGTAAGGTATAGAAGAAGCTTAAGTTAGCTGTGTTTGCTGGAGTTCTTACTAGTCTATCGCCAACAATAAAACTTCCATTTGTTCCAGATGTTTTTGTATATCGCATATCATTGTAACTGTAACCAGCATTGATATTTAAACCTTCAATTGGTCTTGCAGTAATGTCAATTTCAATTCCTTTGCTTTTGGTTTCGCCACTTAAAACTTTTACAGTTGTGTCTGTATTAGTGGAACCATCAGCTTTGAATTCTGCTGTTTGAGCCAAATTGTCGTTTGTTATTTGATACAAAGTTACATTTAAACTTAGTAATCCTTTCCAAAAATCATTTTTAACACCTACTTCATATTGAGCAATGATAGACGGATCTAAAACAGCACCAGAAACTGTTGTTCCAGTATTTGGAGTGAAGGAATCTGAGTAACTAGCAAATAGAGAAGTACTTTTTGTTGGTTGGAATACCAAACCAATTTTAGGAGAATAGGCCACATCTTTTTGTTTTACGCCCTTTGTAGTTACATTTGGATTTACAGCTAAATTGTATGTTACAGGTTGTGATTCTTGCCATGACCAACGAAGACCTGCTAAAATTTTAAACTTATCTGTAATTGAAATTAAATCTTGAGCATAAACTCCAAATCTATTAGTAGTTGTTTTTACTATTCGTGTGTTAGTACTTTCAGGAATTCCTGTACCTTGATTAAAATTTTCAAAATCGTAAATGTTTCCACTTCCATAAGTAGTTGGATTGAAAACATAAGTATAGGCTTGTGCAAATGAGTTTTCATAATCTACACCTGTAAATAATTGGTGTTTAATTTTTCCAGTTGAGAAATTTCCCTGCAAACTCAATTGTTCTGAGGCAATGGCTTCTTCGTTTCTATTTTGTCCCAAAGGTCGATTCCAATCACCATTTGCAGCTGGTTGAATACGTTCAGTTCCTTTAAAAGTTCTTGTATAATCTTGAAATGAACTATTAAAATTTAGTTTCCAATTGGAATTAAACTCGTGTTTAACTAATGCAGAAACTGTAGTTTGTTTCGTCTGCCCAGTTGACCAAGTTGCTCCAAAGTATAAATCTCGAGGCAAATCAATTATTTTTTTACCAATAATAACGGTACCAAAATCGGGAGTCCAATCATCATGCAGGTAATCACCTTGAAGAAGAATTTCTGTTTTTTTATTTACTGCAAATAACAAAGAAGGATTGATATAGAAACGTTCTTTCTTTACAACATCTCTAAAACTTTCTGAATTTTCGTATGAACCATTAATGCGATAAGCGATACTTTTATTTAGAGGACCATAAAAATCTAAAGAAGGTTTGTAGAAATTATAACTTCCTGCTTGCAAGGCTATTTCTCCACCTTTGGTAAATGAGGGTGTTTTTGTTACCATATTTAAGATTCCTCCAGGAGCAACATTTCCAAATAATAAGGCAGCGCTACCTTTCAAAATTTCGACTTTTTCAAGTGAAGAAACTTCAGGCATTGAACCACTATTTAATCGGAAACCATTTTTAAAAATGTTATTGGCAGACATATCATATCCTCTTGAAAAAAATGATTCTTGAGCACCACCGCGAGCCGAACCAACATAAACACCATTGGCATTCTTTATTACATCACTTAATCTTATAGACTGTTGTTGTTCAATTATAGTGCTACCAATTACCTGAAAGCTTTGAGGTAAATCTAAAGGTTTGATGTTAGAGCGAACAACAGAAGGTGTTTTTTGTTGTTTATTGGAAATAATGACCTCTCTAAGAATTTCACCTTTTCTCTTTTTTATAGTATCATTTTCTGCATAAAAATCATCAAATGTTTTGGCTTCTTGAGAGAAACCTATTGCGCAGATAAGAAGTGCTAGAGTAGAAAATAATTTATATTTATACATTTATTTAGAATAATTAAAAATAATATTGTTTTAACAGTGCAAATATAAATACGTAAAATCAATCTACAAAGTTTATTTAGATTAAATATAAATAATTAACATTTGTTCAAATTTAAGATGCTGATTTACTTAAAAATAGAGATAAAAAAAACTTGCCGTTAAGCAAGTTTTAAAATATTTGAAATAGGTAATTAACTATTTTACCTTATTCATAGGATAATTTTCAGTACTATTTTTTCCGTTTTGTTTTCCGGATACTGTTGCAACTAAACTTCCATTTTTCGTAAGTTTATACTGAATTTTTTGTGGATATTCATGCTTCGGGTTTTCAAAAACCAATAAGCTATCTTCATCTTTAGTCATTTGAAATGGAATAGGTGAGTCGTTGTTTTCTCCTTTAATTGTCGTTGTATAAATTAAATGTTCACCATTTTGCATTAGTTCAACTTGTTCGTTGTGCAATGTGTCTTTTTCATTCTGAATGTAATAAGATAAACCAACAAAAGTGCTATCGTCTAATCTTTCCCAAATTTCTCTAAGTGTTCCTAGACTATCTGTTTTTTCCCATTCGCCCAACATCCAATTGGCTTTTTCAAGTTCTTCGTAATCTTTTATAATATTTCCATTAGCGTCATATTTGTTACATGAAACAAAAGATAGTAATAGAATTGTAAGTAGTGATAAAGATAATTTATTCATGTTCTTTTATTTAGTTTTTTTCATTGGAAAATTTTCACTCATTTCCTTGCCGTCTTTTTTACCATAAATAACAGCAACTAAACTATCATTTGTGATTTTTGTATAAACAATTTTATTAGGAAAATCATGTTTTGGATTTTCGAAAGTTAACTCTTTATCATTAGATTTTGTCAAATAAAATGAAACTGGCTTTTCCTTATTTTGATCTTTAACTGAAACTTTGTAAAACAAGGAATCGTTTGATTCAAATAAATCTATTTTTTCATAGAAAACAGTGTCTTTTTCTACAATCACAAAACTTTCTCCAACAAATGAGCTATCATTTTTCGTTTTCCAAATTTCCTTAAAAGTTGCTTCTTTTGAAATGTTCTCCCAATTACCAATAAACCAATTAGCTTTTTTCAGTTGGTTGAATTCTTTTTTTGTTTTAATTCCAAAAACTTGAATTTGAGATTCTTTTTTACAAGATGTCATCAAGATAATTGAAAGTAGCGTGATTAGAAGTGTTTTTTTCATTTAAAATAATAATTTATACAATATTATGAAAAAACTGCCAACTGAACACTGCCAACTGAACACTTTTTTTACTACTTTTGCACTCCAAAATACAGATTACAATGTTAGAAAGACTTCAATATGTAAAACAGCGTTTCGATGAAATTTCAGATTTGATTATTCAACCTGATGTTATTTCGGATCAAAAACGTTATGTGCAATTAAATCAAGAGTATAAAGGACTTAAAGATTTGATGGAAAAGCGCGAAGAATTGATAAATATTACTGGAAATATAGAAGAAGCCAACGAAATTCTTGCTGATGGTTCAGATGCAGAAATGGTTGAAATGGCCAAAATGCAATTGGACGAAGCTAAAGAACGTCTTCCTCAACTAGAAGAAGAAATCAAGTTTATGTTGATTCCTAAAGATGCCGAAGATGCTAAAAACGTTATGGTAGAGATTCGTGCTGGAACTGGTGGTGATGAGGCTTCTATTTTTGCAGGAGATTTATTTAGAATGTACACTAAATATTGTGAAACTCGCGGTTGGAGAACTTCAGTGGTTGATATGAACGAAGGAACTTCTGGTGGATTTAAAGAGGTGATTTTTGAAGTTACAGGTGAAGATGTTTATGGTACTTTAAAATTTGAAGCTGGAGTTCATCGTGTACAACGTGTTCCTCAAACAGAAACTCAAGGTCGTGTGCATACATCAGCTGCAACAGTAATGGTTTTACCTGAAGCTGAAGAATTTGATGTTCAAATTGACATGAATGAAGTTCGTGTTGATTTTTTCTGTTCTTCTGGACCTGGTGGGCAATCGGTAAATACTACCAAATCTGCGGTTCGTTTAACACACATTCCAACTGGATTAGTAGCACAATGTCAAGATCAAAAATCACAACATAAAAATAAAGATAAAGCTTTAGAGGTTTTACGTTCACGTTTATACGAACAAGAATTAGCCAAAAAACAAGCTGAAGATGCTGTAAAACGTACTTCGCAAGTTAGCTCTGGTGACCGTTCAGCAAAAATCAGGACATACAACTACTCTCAAGGTCGTGTAACTGACCACAGAATTGGTTTAGACGTTTTCGATATGGATGGCGTGATGAATGGTAAAATACAAAAATTTGTTGACGAATTGCAATTGGTTAACAATATGGAGAAACTGAAAGAATCTGAGGTTTTTTAATCAAAGAAATTAGAGAATAGAATAAAGAAAAAACAGGCTGAACAATTTATGTTTAGCTTTTTTTTTAACACATAGCGAACTTTGCAAAAAACTTTGCGAACTTTGCAATCAAACAACCACAATGACAACACAACACCTAATCGAACAAATTCAACTAAAAAAATCCTTTCTATGCATTGGTTTAGATGTTGATTTAACCAAAATTCCGCAACATTTACTAGAACTCGAAGATCCAATTTTTGAATTCAACAAAGCCATAATTGATGCGACTCATGATTTGTGCGTGTCCTACAAACCTAATACAGCTTTCTATGAAGCTTATGGAATAAAAGGTTGGCAGTCATTACAGAAAACTATTAATTATATCAACGAAAACCATCCTGAAATTTTCACAATTGCCGATGCAAAACGTGGTGATATAGGAAATACTTCATCAATGTATGCCAAAGCTTTTTTCGAGGATTTGAATTTCGATTCGGTTACCGTTGCACCTTATATGGGAAAAGATTCAGTGGAACCATTTCTAGCTTTTGAAAACAAACATACTATAATGTTGGCTTTAACATCAAATGAAGGTGCTTTTGATTTTCAGACATTAGAAACTAATGGGAAAGAGTTATATAAACAAGTTTTAGAAACTTCTAAAAGATGGAAAAACTCCGAAAATCTAATGTATGTTGTTGGAGCAACCAAAGCTGAATATTTCAAAGAAATTAGAAAAATAGTGCCAAGTAGTTTCCTTTTGGTTCCAGGAGTAGGAGCGCAAGGAGGAAATTTACAAGATGTTTGTAAATATGGAATGAATGATAATGTTGGACTTTTAATAAATTCTTCAAGAGCCATAATTTATGCTTCCAACGGAACTAATTTTGCTCAAAAAGCAAAAGATGAAGCCATAAAAGTGCAAAACGAAATGGAAGAGATTTTAAAAAACAGCTTTTGATTTCCTACACAATATATAAAAACGAAAATTCTAACCAATGGGTAACTTTTGTGCACGGCGCAGGAGGAAGCTCTTCTATTTGGTTTAAGCAAATTAGAGAATTTCAAAAGCATTTTAATGTTTTATTGTTGGATTTAAGAGGTCATGGCGATTCTAATTCACAAATTAAAAAAGCATTCAAACAAAAATATACTTTTAAATCCATTGCTAATGATGTATTAGAAGTTTTAGATTGTTTGCAAATAAAAGCATCTCATTTTGTCGGAATTTCACTGGGAACAATTGTAATTCGACAATTGGCAGAAATGCATCCGAAAAGAGTGAAAAGCATGATTATGGGAGGAGCGATTTTGAAAATGAATTTCCGCTCTCAAATATTAATGCGTTTGGGAAACATCTTTAAATATGTCTTGCCTTATCTGGTTTTGTATAAGTTTTTTGCTTTTGTGATTATGCCTAATAAAAACCACAAACAATCTCGATTACTATTCATAAACGAAGCCAAAAAGTTATACCAAAAAGAATTCATAAGATGGTTCAAACTCACCGCCGAAATAAATCCTGTTTTGAAATGGTTTCGACAACAAGAACTGAATATTCCAACTTTTTATGTCATGGGTGAAGAAGATTATATGTTTTTGCCATCAGTAAGAAAAGTTGTCGAAAAGCATTATAAATCTTCAAAGTTATTTGTAATTGAAAAATGTGGTCATGTAGTAAATGTCGAGCAATCAACTATCTTTAATAATCAAGTTATCGCATTTATTCAAAAGAACTAAAACAAACTTTGCAACTTTAGGACAAAAAAAATGCCAATGCTTTCACAAACATTGGCAATCTTTTTAACTAACCTAAACCAAACAAAATAATAAATCCTCATTTATTACTTTGCAAATATCTTACTATTTTAGCAATCTATATGTTAAGACAATGTTATACTTATGTTATTGATTATTAAAATAATAGCAATTATTATTTATTATCCTGCAAAGCAAAAACTTTTTTCAATAAATCAGAGGTTCTAGAGTTTAAATCTGTTCTAATATTCTTTTCTTCCACTGAAATCATTTTGAAAACACCTTCCATAGCTTTGTTAGTTGTATAGTCAGTTAAATCAGGATTTACTTTTTTAACTAATGGAATCGCATTGTATTTGGTAATAATATTAGCCCAAACTTTGTCAGCTCCAACTTTAGCAAATGAATTTTTAATCACAGGATTAAATTTTGCATACAAAGCTGTTGAAGTTGAACTTTGTAAGTAGGTTGTGGCTGCACTTTCATTTCCCATCAAAATGTTTTTAGCATCTGTAAAAGTCATTCCTTTTATGGCATCAACAAATATTGGAGTGGCTTGCTTTACAGCATCTTCTGCAGTTCTATTTATTGCTCTCAAACCATCATCGGCCAATTTTCCTAAACCAATTTTTCTTAATCCTGCATCTACTTTTTGTAATTCTTCAGGTAACAAAATTTTGACCATTTCGTTTTTATAAAATCCATCTACAGCAGTAAGTTTAGTTACTTGTTTATTGATTCCATTATTTAACGCTTCTTTCAATCCGCCTGCAATATCTACATTTACTTGTTCTAAGACGCCAGGTAGTTGATTGGCTATTTGTTGCATTTCTGCACAACTAGATAAGGTTAATCCAGCTAATAAAAGTAAAATTGTTTTTCTAATGGTGTTTTATTTTCTCATATAGGTTTACAAATATAGTGCCTCAAATGTTTATTTATTTTAAAATTAGGTTAATCCTATTTTTAAAATATTTTTTTAGTTTGTAAATCAGGTAATTGCTTAAAAATGTGTAGTCAAAATGATACAAAAATCTGTTGCTTTTTTTCTCTGTAATAAAATCGTATTAAAATTATTAAATTCGTAAATTGCACTCCTAAATTTGAATAAAAATTACAAATGGAACCACAAACTCCTTATATTCCTAAAAATAAAGTAAGAATTGTAACTGCAGCATCACTTTTTGATGGTCACGATGCAGCAATTAATATCATGAGAAGAATTATCCAAGCTACTGGTGTAGAGGTAATTCATCTGGGTCATGACAGAAGCGTCGAAGAAGTTGTAAATACAGCTATTCAAGAAGATGCTAATGCCATTGCAATGACTTCTTATCAAGGTGGTCACAATGAATATTTTAAATACATGTTCGATTTGCTTAAAGAAAAAGGAGCAGGACACATCAAGATTTTTGGTGGTGGTGGTGGAGTAATCCTTCCTTCTGAAATTTCTGAATTGCACGAATATGGTATAGAAAGAATTTATTCTCCAGATGATGGACGTGCCATGGGTTTACAAGGAATGATTAACGATTTAGTACATCGTTCTGATTATCCAATTGGGGATAAATTAAATGGCGAATTAGCTCATATTGAGGATAAAAATCCAACTGCAATTGCAAGATTAATTTCGGCAGCTGAAAATTTTCCAGAAATTGCAAAAACAGCTTTTGACGAAATTCACAAAAAAAATGAAACCAATAAAATACCTGTTCTTGGAATTACTGGAACTGGTGGCGCCGGAAAATCATCGTTAGTTGATGAATTAGTTAGAAGATTTTTAATTGATTTTCCTGAGAAAACTATCGGATTGATTTCTGTAGATCCTTCAAAACGTAAAACTGGTGGTGCGCTTTTAGGTGATAGAATTCGCATGAATGCTATCAATAATTCTAGAGTTTACATGCGTTCGTTGGCAACTCGTCAATCGAATTTGGCTTTGTCTAAATATGTGAACGAGGCAATCGAAGTTTTAAAAGCAGCTAAATACGATATCATCATTCTAGAAACTTCAGGAATTGGACAATCGGATACTGAAATTATGGATCATTCCGATGTTTCACTTTACGTAATGACGCCAGAATTTGGAGCAGCAACACAATTGGAAAAAATCGATATGTTAGATTTTGCTGATTTAGTAGCGTTAAATAAATTTGACAAACGTGGTGCATTAGACGCTATTCGTGATGTTAAAAAACAATACCAACGAAATCATAATTTGTGGGATGCAGATGTAGAAACGATGCCGATTTTCGGAACAATTGCTTCACAATTCAACGATCCAGGAATGAATACACTCTACAAATCTATCATGGATAAAATTGTAGAAAAAACAGGAGCCGATTTAAAATCGACTTTCGAAATTACGCGTGAAATGAGCGAGAAAATTTTCGTAATTCCACCTCACAGAACACGTTATTTATCCGAAATTGCAGAAAATAATAGAAAATACGACGAAACTGCACTTTCTCAAGTGGAAGTGGCTCAAAAATTATATGGAATTTACAAAACGATAGAAACTGTTTTTGGAAGCAAACCAAATTTGACAAAAGCAGGAATAGAAGAAACTATTTTACATTCTAAGGATGAAAGTAGAAATGAGTTTTTAAATCTTTTGGTTAAAGAATTCGATAGAGTAAAAATGAATCTTGACCCATACAATTGGGAAGTAATTCTAACTTGGGATGAAAAAGTAGCTAAATATAAAAATCCAATTTATAGCTTTAAAGTTCGTGATAAGGAAATTAAAATCGCAACGCACACTGAAAGCTTATCACATTCTCAAATTCCGAAAATTTCATTGCCTAAGTACCAAGCTTGGGGTGATATTTTGAAATGGAATTTACAAGAAAATGTTCCAGGAGAGTTTCCATTTGCATCAGGATTGTATCCATTTAAACGTGAAGGTGAAGATCCAAGCCGAATGTTTGCTGGTGAAGGCGGACCAGAACGTACCAATAAACGTTTTCATTATGTTTCTGCTGGATTACCTGCAAAACGTCTTTCTACAGCTTTTGACTCTGTAACTTTATATGGAAATGATCCCCATATTCGTCCTGATATTTATGGAAAAATTGGTAATGCCGGAGTTTCTATTTGTTGTTTAGATGATGCTAAAAAATTATATTCTGGTTTCGATTTAAGTCATCCGTTAACTTCGGTTTCGATGACAATCAATGGTCCGGCTCCAATGTTATTGGGATTTTTTATGAATGCTGCCATTGACCAAAACTGTGAAAAATACATTATCGAAAATAATCTTCAAACAGAAGTTGAAGAACGAATCAATGAAATTTACAAGAAAAAAGGTACAGCAAGACCAAAATACCAAGGTGCTTTACCAGAAGGAAATAATGGTTTAGGTTTAATGCTTTTAGGTGTAACTGGTGACCAAGTTTTGCCTTTGGAAGTTTATAATGATATCAAAATTAAAACTTTAGCTCAAGTTCGTGGAACAGTTCAAGCTGATATTTTGAAAGAAGATCAAGCACAGAACACTTGTATTTTCTCTACAGAATTTGCTTTAAGATTGATGGGTGATGTTCAAGAATATTTCATCAAGCAAAATGTTCGTAATTTCTACTCGGTTTCTATTTCGGGTTATCATATTGCAGAAGCTGGTGCGAATCCGATTTCACAATTGGCATTTACATTAGCAAATGGTTTCACTTACGTGGAATATTATTTAAGTCGTGGAATGAATATCAACGATTTCGGACCAAACTTATCATTCTTTTTCTCAAACGGAATTGATCCAGAATATGCTGTAATCGGTCGAGTTGCTAGAAAAATTTGGGCGAAAGCCATGAAAAACAAATATGGAGCCAACGAAAGAGCACAAATGTTGAAATACCATATTCAAACATCTGGACGTTCTTTACACGCACAAGAAATTGATTTTAATGATATTCGTACAACGTTACAAGCATTGTATGCGATTTATGATAACTGTAATTCATTACATACAAATGCCTATGATGAAGCGATTACAACACCAACAGAAGAATCAGTTCGTAGAGCAATGGCAATTCAGTTGATTATTAATAAAGAATTAGGTTTGGCGAAAAACGAAAACCCAATTCAAGGTTCGTTTATTATTGAAGAGTTAACCGATTTAGTGGAAGATGCCGTTTTACAAGAATTTGACCGAATCACAGAACGTGGAGGTGTTTTGGGTGCAATGGAAACTATGTACCAACGTTCTAAAATTCAAGAAGAAAGTTTGTATTACGAAACTTTAAAACACACTGGTGAATTCCCAATTATCGGAGTAAATACCTTCTTGAGTTCTAAAGGTTCTCCAACAGTAATTCCGGCAGAAGTAATTCGTGCTACTGAAGAAGAAAAACAATATCAAATCGATATGTTGAACAATCTTCATAAAACAAGTGGTGAAAAAGTTGCAGAACAAATCAATATCATTCAAGATGCAGCTATCAACAATCAAAACATTTTTGAAAAATTAATGGATGCTACAAAAGTTTGTTCATTAGGACAAATAACAAGTGCGTTGTTTGAAGTTGGTGGACAGTATAGACGCAATATGTAAGCGATTCATACAAATCTTAATAAAAAAGTGGCTATTAATTCGTAATTGAATTTAGTAGCCATTTTTTTTATGATATTTTGTTTAATTTGTTTTTAAAAAAGAGGTGTAAATATTTTTTTTTCATATAATTTGTTAAAAACTAGATAATAAATTAATTTTGAGCAAAACAAACAACATGAAAAAAAGTACTTTTATTTTATTTATTTTTATTTTTAATCAAATAGGATTTAGTCAAACTACCTATACATCTACAAATTTTGCTAATGCTGGTGATCAATTAATGGTCAGTACATCTACTCCAGCAGGTTTAACCTTAGATTATGTTCAAACAGGTACAAATATTAATTGGGATTATTCAGCATTAATTCCTGTTAGTCAAGAACCACTTATTTGGCAAAATCCCAATACTGCTGGATATAAAAATATATGGTGTTTATTAAATGGATATTTGTTTAATTGTAATTCTCAATTTAATAATAATTTTAATTTGGCTACCAAACTTACCAATGGATTGCAATTTCAAGGTTTAGGTTTTACAAATGTGATTGATCATTTGAATAAAACAACTGGTCAGTTAGCTAATAAAATGATTGGAGCTCAAATTACATTAAATGGAACTACAATTCCATTTGTTGCATCTTATCAAAGTCCTGATGTTTTATATCAATTTCCTATGAATTATAACGATTCCTATAGCAACCCAATTGCATTGAATGTTAATTTAAATAGTTTTGGAATTCCAATTCAATTAGGAATTAATGGTACTCGTTCAAATGTAGTTGAAGGTTGGGGAACATTAACAACACCTTTTGGAACCTATAATAATGTGTTAAAAATAAAATCTACTTTAGTTCAACAAATTACAATTACAACTCAAGCTGGTCCGCAAGTTGTAGATCAAACTACTGTTTCCTACGAATGGTTTGATCCAGCTTATAAAATAGCTGTCCTTCAAGCAACAGGAACAATAGTAGCAAATCAATGGGTTCCAAATTCAGTTACTTATTTTGATATCCAACGTTGTTTACAGCCTACTGCACTTTTTGTTCCTGCACCAATAACAGCCGATTTTAATCCGACAACAAATAATGCATCAATATCTTTTTTTAATAGTAGTATTAATTATGATACTTTAAGTTGGAATTTTGGTGATGGTTCACCTACAAGTTCACAAGAAAATCCTGTTCATAATTTTTCTTGTCCTGGTACTAATCAAGTAACATTAACTGTTACTAATCTATTTTGCAATCCTGATCAAGTAGATACATTTACAATTCCAATAGTAATTACCGATAGCCAAAATGCATTTACAACCAATGTTACTGTAACTGCTTCAACATTAACTGCCGATAGAACTCTTGCAGGAACAACCTATCAATGGTTAGATTGTGACAACAATAATGCTCCAATAAATGGAGCTACAAGTCAAGTATTTACGCCAACTCAAGATGGGAATTATGCAGTTCAATTAACTACCAATGGTTGTATAAATGTTTCTGATTGTTATCCGTTTTCAACATTAATGACTTCATATTTTAATTGGGAGAATGAAATTAAAGTTTACCCTAATCCAACCAATGGTCAAATTGTTATAAATGGTCAAGTTGATGTTCAATCTGTTGAAATTTATAATGTTTTAGGTGAATTAATTAATAATAAAGCCGATTTATCTGGTTTTTCAAGTGGGTTATATTTCCTAAAGATTAAAACATCCCAAGGAACGACTATTAAAAAAATAATAAAAGAATAAACTTTTTTATCCAAAATGGCATCTTTTAAAATCCAATAAATTGGAGAATTAAAAAATTTATTTAGTAATGAACCCAACCATAAAAACCTTCCCAACCACAAAATTCATAGGTAAAAACCTTTCGTTTACCTACGCGGATTATCGTGTTTTTGAATTATGGAGCAGTTTTATGCCACGACGAAAAGAAATTCAAAATACAATCGGTTCTGAATTATATAATATTCAAATCAATCCTGAGAATTTCGATTTTCAACCCAATACGCCTTTTGTAAAATGGGCAGCAGTAGCTGTTTCAACATTTGATTTTATTCCAGATGGAATGGAAACCTTGGAAGTTCAAGAAGGTTTATATGCCGTTTTTAATTATAAAGGTGATCAAAGCAATGTTGCTGCATTTTTCAACTCAATTTATAAAGAATGGTTGCCTAATTCTGATTATGAATTAGGCAATCATCCACAGTTTGAGGTTTTAGGTGAAAAATATAAAAATAACGATTCGGATTCTGAAGAAGAAATTTGGATTCCAGTTAAATTAAGAAATTGATATAATGGTATTTTCAATTGTTCCAATTGTTATTTTTTCTCCAATTGTTTTTTCTTTAATTGAGTTATAAATAGGTGCTTCTTCGGAAATTGCAATTACATTTTTGCCATTCAACTTAAATTGTTGAAGTGAGATTCCAATAAAAATGTACAAATCTTCAGTTTCTATTAAGCTTCCCAATTCAATTTTAGTTGTTTCTTTATTTTTATAGGTTTCTAAAAAGTCTAAATTGTTTTTGGCTTGAACTAGAATTTGCTCGTAGCGTAATTGCATTTCTTTAGCTTCATCTTGATGTGAAAAATCTTCAGGATCGATACTATCATTTTCGTCAATATCGGAAGCGTTTTTATATTTTGAAACAGAATTTTCTATAGTACTTATAACAACGTTTTGCTCGTTGATGATGCTTTTAATAATTTCATTTTTGTTCATAGTAATCTCTTTTATATTTATACAAAGTTATAGCTTAATGAACGATTGATTTATAACCAAAATCATTGTTTAATTAGAAAAAAAGTGGTAAATATTTTAAAAATTAATATATTGTAAGCCTATTAACCAAAAAAAACTATAAACAATGAAAAATTTCGGAGGTTTTCTGGCATTGCTTGGTATTGCAGCAATAGTTATGAATTATTTGGACAGAGTGCCAAGATTGTTAATGTGGATTTATAAATGGGGTGATGATACAGCTTGGGCAATTAAAATTGGCTTAGTAGTAATTGGAGGCGCAATGTATTTATTTGGACCAAAAGACGAAGAGGATGCTCCAGAAGAAGCTAGTCCAAAAGAACCAACAGAGGAATAAAAAAAAACCGAAGCTTTTGTCTTCGGTTTTTTTATTGAAAGGTTCCATCAACATAAAACCAATTTCCATTTTCAAAAGTAAATGTTGAGTGTTCATAATGGATTTGAGCTTTCAATTCGTAATCTAGATAATATGCTTTAAAAGTAACTGTGGTTTCGGTGGAAGCTAAAACTTCTAATTTTATCCATTGGTTACTTTTACTCCAAGCTAGAATATCAGATTTTTTATGAAATTTTCTTGTGCTTGAATGTGTTGTTGCAACTAAATAATCGGCTTCACCTGTTGCAAAAGCTGAATACCTTGAACGCATTAATACTTCTGCCGATGCAGGTTTTTGAATTCCTTTGATGTAAATTTTACAACAATATTCAAAAGTATCAGAACTTCCACAATAACAATTCTTCATAGAAGACTATTCTTTTTGCTCGTTAAATTTTCGTACCATTGCTTTAAGTTTTTCTTCACGAGCTACTTTTTTTGCTTTGGCTTTGTCTTGTGCCTTATGAAGTTTGTCGTTATGCGCTTTGATGTTTTTATCTGTATTTCTGCTCATAATTAAACAATTTTATCAATTTTTAAATAGCCAATATGTAAAGTATCTTCTTTTAAATCAGTCTCTTTTTTAGAGATTGAAATATCAAAATTATCCTTAAAAATTGGAGACAATATTTCTTTTACATTAAACGCATCATCAATGTCAATTCCGAATTTATCATCAATGTGAGATGTTGCTCCTTTAAAAGTGCAATGTTTATAGAAAGTAGTTGCCTTTGCTTTTTTAGAGGCTTCTGCTAATGTCTCGCCAACAGCTAAGACTTTATAATGATATTCTTCAAATTCATTTTCTTTATAACCACCAAGATTGATAAAAAATAAATTATCAGTAGAAGCAATTGCTTTTCCTTTTGGAAGAATTTCAATTTGAAAATTATCCACATTAGTAACTTCTCTCCAGGCGTCTATATGAATTCTACCTTTTGCTTCTGGCCAAAATGCCTTCATATTTGGAATTAATTCTTTTAATGATGTTCCAATTCCAAAAAAAATATCGTGCTGCTCTGTGTAGCGTCCTTCTGGTCTGCAGCCAAGCATTACCATATAAAGTTTGTATTCATTTTTCATACTCCAAAGGTACAATTTTTTATAAAAAGAATTTTTTGGCACAACAATTGAATAGGATTAAATATCATTAATCATTAAAACCAAAATATCATGAGAAAAATTACTTTATTATTAGCATTTATCGGGATGATAAGTCTAAGCAGTTGTACCGTTAACGAGGTGAGAGATACACCAGTTGATAATGATACTATAAGTGAAGTTTTTGAAGTTACACGTTCATTTACGGCTTCAAATAATTATTACAATTTCATTGTTTTACCTCATAGTACTTACAGTTCTGATATGATTTTAATGTACCGATTGACAAGTACTTCTGGTCCTGATGTATGGAAAATGCAACCAGAAACCTATTTCTTTAATGACGGAACATTAGATTTTGGTTACGATTTTAATTTCACGCAAAATGATATTGAATTATTCATGCACGGAAATGATTTAGGAACAGTTTCAAATAACTTTAGAATAAATCAAGTGTTTAGAATCGTTATCATTCCAGGTTTTTTTGGAAAAAGTGCTTCTAATACTATTGACTTGAATGATTACAATGCTGTTGTAAAAGCATTTAAAATAAATGATACTAAAGTTAAAGTATTAAAATAAAATAGATTTGGTTAGTCTATAGTTTGTTTGTTTGGACAGAGGTTGTGAGAAATTGCAACCTCTTTTTTTATTCTTCGTCTCTAGATGCTTTGTGTTCTTCAACATCTTTTGCTTTGTGTAGCGAATATAAAACACCAGCTATTAAAGCTAACGCAATAAAGGCAAGTGAAGCCCATTCTGGTAAATGAATATAATCGTGGGCAATCATTTTTATACCAACAAAGGTCAAAATTGCAATTAAACTGTATTCTAGATAAGCAAATTTTTCTAACATATTTGCTAAGAAAAAATACATAGAACGTAAACCAAGGATAGCAAAAATATTAGAACTAAAAACAATAAATGGATCAGAGGTAATTGCTAAAATAGCAGGAACACTATCTACAGCAAACAAAACATCCATAACTTCAATAATTATCAAAGCAACAAATAATGGTGTTGCAGCTCTTCCTTTATCAGTTTGCATAAAAAACTTCTCCTTATCATGTTCGGAAGTTATGGGCATTATTTTGCCTAATGTTTTGTATACAAATGAATCTTTTGGTTCAAAATCATCCTCTTCTTTCGAAAAAAACATTTTTACTGCGGTAAATATTAAGAATGCACCAAATAAATAGGTTGTCCAAGTAAATTTATTGATAATAATAACTCCAAACGAAATCATTAAACCTCTAAAAATAATCGCACCAAGAATTCCCCAAAATAAAACTCTATGTTGATATTTCTGAGGAATTTTAAACGAAGCAAATATTACAGCAATAACAAATATGTTATCAACACTTAAAGAAAGTTCAATTAAATATCCTGTTATGAATTTTAATACAGCACCAGTTTGAGTTAAATCAGTTGGATTTTTTATATAATCCGTACCATATAACCAATAGATTACTCCTGAAAACAAAAAGGAAACGGTTACCCAAATAGCAGTCCATTTACTAGCTTCTTTTGTGCTAATAATGTGTGGCGTTTTATTAAAAACACCCAAATCTAAAGCTAAAATTATAAAAACTAGTGCGAAGAATAATATCCAAACAATCATAATCAATTATGAATTAAAAATTACTAACTAAAAACTAAATAGTTTCAATTTCTACAAAGATAACTTTCCAAAAATCAATATCAAAATTCAATGTCAAACTTCAACTAAAAAAAAATTAAGAGTAAATATTTTAAAATCAAAAAATGAAATTTTGACATTGTAATTGAAATTACAATTGAATTTTGATATTTTAATGATTTTACCCCTAAAAAAATAGGGTATATTTATTTTTTAATCAAAATAGTATTATATTTGCATCAAAATACTAGGGTATAACTTTTAAAATTTAATTTTTATGTCAACTTTACGTTTCCAAGCATTAAAAGATGCATCAGGCAGAAAGCCAGTAAAATTTGAAGAAGCAGGAAGAAAATCAGCTCTTTTTGGTTCAAATGTGTTCAATGATAAAGCAATGAAGCAATATTTAACTTCAGATGCTTACAAAGGAGTGAAAGATGCTGTACAGCATGGAACTAAAATTGACAGAAAATTAGCCGATTATATCGCAATGGGTATGAAAGAATGGGCTTTAAATAAAGGCGTAACTCATTATACACACTGGTTTCAACCATTAACAGGAACAACTGCCGAGAAACATGATGCTTTTTTTGAAACTTCTTACGATGGTTCTGATGCTGTTGAAAAATTTGGTGGCGGACAATTAGTGCAACAAGAGCCAGATGCTTCTTCTTTTCCAAATGGTGGAATTAGAAACACCTTCGAAGCTCGTGGATATACAGCTTGGGATCCAACTTCTCCAGCATTTATTTTTGGAACAACATTATGTATCCCAACAGTTTTCATCTCTTATACTGGTGAAGCTTTAGATTATAAAACACCACTTTTACGCGCATTAAATGCTGTTGATGAAGCAGCAACTGAGGTTTGTAAATATTTTGATAAAAATGTTAAAAAAGTAACGGCAACTTTAGGTTGGGAACAAGAATATTTCTTGGTAGATGCTTCTTTAGCAAATTCTCGTCCTGATTTAGTAATGACCGGAAGAACATTACTTGGACATACTTCTGCAAAAGGACAACAATTAGACGACCATTATTTTGGATCGATTCCTTCTCGCGCTCTTAATTACATGAGAGAGTTGGAAGAAGAATGTATGTTGTTAGGAATTCCAGTAAAAACTCGTCACAATGAAGTGGCTCCAAATCAATTTGAATTAGCTCCAATTTTTGAAGAAACTAATTTAGCTGTTGACCACAACTCTTTATTGATGGATGTGATGTCTAAAGTTGGTGAACGTCATGATTTTAAAGTGCTATTTCACGAAAAACCTTTCAAAGGCGTAAACGGTTCTGGAAAACATAATAACTGGTCGTTGGCAACAGATACTGGAGTAAATTTACTTTCTCCTAGTAAAACACCTATGAGTAATTTACAATTCTTATCGTTTTTTATCAATACAATCAAAGCGGTAAATGAATATGAAGAATTACTTCGTGCAGCTATTGCTACTGCAAGTAATGACCATAGATTAGGTGCAAATGAAGCGCCACCGGCAATTATCTCTGTTTTCATTGGAGAACAATTGACAAAAGTTTTAGCTGAATTAGAAGGTGTTTCAAAAGGAAAATTATCTCCAGAAGAAAAAACCGATTTAAAACTAAATGTTGTAGGTAAAATTCCAGACGTAATGTTGGATAATACTGATAGAAATAGAACATCTCCATTTGCTTTCACAGGAAATAAATTTGAATTTAGAGCCGTAGGTTCTTCTGCAAACTGTGCTAACGCGATGACAACTTTGAATTCTATCGTTGCAAAACAATTGAAAGAGTTCAAAAAAGAAGTAGATGCTTTAATTGAAACTAAAGATTTAAAGAAAGACGAAGCAATTTTCAATGTATTAAGAGAATACATCAAAGAAACTAAAAACATCCTTTTTGAAGGTGATGGATATAGTGATGCTTGGGAAAAAGAAGCTAAAAAACGAGGTTTAAGTAATCACAAAACTACTCCAGCGGCTTTGAAAGCTAAAGTTTCTAAAAAAGCATTGGATTTATTTAAAGACTTAAACGTAATGAACCACGTTGAGGTAGAAGCACGTTACGAAATCGAATTGGAAGAATACACTAAAAAAATTCAAATTGAAGGAAGAGTTTTAGGTGATATCGCAAGAAATCACGTGATTCCAACAGCTATTCGTTACCAAAATACGTTAATTGAAAATGTTCGTGGTTTAAAAGAAATCTTCGGAAAAGATTTTGAGAAAATTGCAAAAGAACAAATCTCTTTAATCAAAGAAATTTCGGCTCACATTGAAGGAATTAACTCAAATGTTGAAGCTATGACAGAAGCTCGTAAAAAAGCAAATGCTTTAACCGATGCTCAAAAAATGGCAGAAATGTACTGCGATAAAGTAAAACCATATTTCGAAGTTATCAGAGAACACTGTGATAAATTAGAACTTTTAGTTGATGACGAAGTTTGGACGTTGACTAAATACAGAGAGTTATTGTTTACGAGGTAGAGTTTAAAACTTAAAAAAATCCCATTTCACTTTATACGAAATGGGATTTTTTGTTAGTTAAAAATTTTTATAATTGGGTTATTGTATAGGTTCCAGAACCATTAAAATTTAAGATTAAATCTATTCTATAATTTTTTGGAATTGAATTCGCTCCTGGAAAATTTATTACCGATGATGAAGCAGCTAAATCTAGAGTTCCATCATTAAATTGATCTCCCATAAGTTCAGAACCAGACGCGAAAGGTATTGGTACATCAAAATAAAAACTACCATTTTGATTGGTTATACCATTAAAAAAATAGGATATTGTATTGGTTGCTACATTGTAGGATATTTGAGAAGGGTTTACAAAAGAGCCTTGGATACTTATTTGTGGTACTCCATCAGATATAAAAAAAGTGTAATCTGATATATTATGTGGTGATTGTTCATCTCCTAAACCAACAAGATAAAACCCACTTGAAGCTACAGTATAAGAATTTCCATTAGGCGTTAAATTTAATGATCCGTTTAACCCAAGTACTTGTGCAGAAGAATTATTAGCAGGTAAAAATTTTAATTGTGTTCCTGCAGTTAAATATTTGTAACCATAAAATATAGAGCCTAAATAGGTGCTGATTTGAAATTGAAGTGCATTAGACGCATTAAAACTATTAAAACTGCCATACATGTAAAGTGAGTTTGGGCCAGTTCCTGAGGCTGAGGAAGTTGGCAACGATAACTGCCCACTATCATTAACGGTTAATTGATATGGCGTTCCATTTGGCGAAACCAAAGTAATACCTTCACCAGGTGAAGTTATTAAACTGTCTGCTGCAAGTGCATAAGGTACACTCAAAAGTTGCGTAGTTCCAACTAAAACATAACTTGTTCCGCCTGCAACATCCATTTCAACTTTTAAAAATTTTGCATTTGCAGACCAATTTATCGTATTAAAAGTTCCAGTTGTAGGTGTTCCTTGTCCAATTACTAAATTGAAAAGCCCTTGAGCATTAGTGGTTTTGGTGTGAGTTTCGGTATATAAAACTGTTCCAGTTGCTGAATTATTTAAAATAGATAATCGTATCCCAACATTTGAACTAACAACTGGATTTCCTGAGTTATTTAAGGCAATTGCTTGATAAGAAATTCCTTGTGGTACTTGTGCAAATATTGCTGTAGAAATTAAAAAAATATAAAGGCTAATTATTCTTTTCATACTTGTTTTGATTTTAAAATTGTTTTTTCTAACGTTTGATTATTTTGAAGGAGTTGAATTTTTTATTTGAAAATTGAATCAAGTAGATACCACTTGATAATTTATTTAAATCTAAAGAATTATTATTTTCAATCTTACTTTCCAAAACTAATTGTCCAGTAGTATTGTAAATTGATACATTTTCGTTCAAAAGATTTTCAGAAGTCTTAAAATAAATTGTTGCAATAGTTGGATTAGGATAAACCACAATATTTTCCGAAATTTCAAATTGCGAAACTTCTAATTGTTGTTGATTTACTTGTGTTAAAATCCCTATTAACCCAGAGTTGGATTGATTTTGAGTAGGAACAATAACGATTTCCCCAACTGATAGAGAAGTATTTGATGCAATTAAACTACCTGAGTTAACAGATTGTATTAAAGTTTGTGATTTACAAATAGTTGTAATAAACACAAAAAGTAAAAATAATTTATTTTTCATTTTTTCATTTTTTTCCAAATTAGTAATTTTTTTTTCAAAATTAGTAAAAATTATTATTCCATTAAGATAGATAGCTAAAATAAAATAAATATTCTGTATTTTCGTTTCATGAATATGAAGAAACTTTTACTCTACACTCTGTTTTTAGTTTTTTTTCAAAATGCTAAAGCTCAATTACAATTTGTTGTTTATTTTGACAACAACAAATTTCAACTGAATAAAACTGAACAGGCAAAATTAGATAAATGGATACTAGAAAATAAAACCTCTAAAATTTTATCAATTACTGGTTCTACTGATGAAGTTGGTTCGTCAGGATTTAATGATACGCTTTCTCAAAAACGTGTCAACTCTATTTATTCTAAAGTGAATGGGAAGATAAAAATAAGAGAAGATTTTAAAAGTATTTCTCTTGGCGAAAAAGGAGCAACTTCTCCAAATAAAGCTGAAAATAGAAAAGCAATAATTCATTATATTCTTGAAAAAGACTTAGCTCGAGAAAACGAAATATTAGGAATTAAACCCAAAGTTGTGGTCGAAGAGGAAATTATTCCAATAGAGGAAGAAAACATGAATTTTCCGGAAGGAGCAACTTTAGAGGATAAGATTGAACTTTCTACCAAAGGAACCTTAATCCGATTGGAAGATATTAATTTTCATGTCAATACATTTGCTATAATTCCATCGTCTAAAAAATCTATCGATGAATTAATTTATGTTTTAAAAAAATATCCAAAGCTAAAAATTGAAATTCAAGGACATATTTGTTGTGTAAATAAAGACGCAAGAAATCTTTCTCTAGACAGAGCGCGTCAAGTAAAACGAATCTTAATGTCGGAAGGAATTGACGATAAAAGAGTGAAAGTAAAAGGATTTGGAGTATCAAAACCTAAGTTTGCTATTCCAGAGAAAAGTGAATTTGAAGCTGCTCGAAACAGAAGAGTTGAGATAATGATTTTAGACAAATAATCTTATGAGAAAATATCTATTTCTTATTGTTTTCTTTACCTTTTTTGCTCAAGCACAAGAGAAACTCAACGTGTATTTTGATTTTGACAAATACAATTTGAATGACGAAGCTATCAGAAAAATTAACTCTTGGATTGCAGAAGGAAAAAACTATCAAGTAACCAAACTTTATGGTTTTTGCGATTGGAAAGGATCGAATTCCTACAATGATACGCTGGCTTTAAAAAGAGTAAATGAAGTCTATAATTTTTTGAAAGAAAGTGATATTGAAGTCAAAAAAGATATAGAAATTCGTGGTTTTGGAGAAGATTTTGAACAGTCAAAAAATCAAGGAGAGAATAGGAGAGTTACCATCATTTTTCAAGAAAAAAAGGAAATTATTGTAGCAGATAAAAAGCCAGAAATTCCAAAAGAACCTCTTAAAGACAAAGTGAAATCAGCCAAAAAAGGCGATTTGATTAAATTAGATAATATTTATTTCTATAATAATTCGGCTAAAGTAGTGCCCAAATCGGAACCAGTTTTATACGAATTACTTTGTATTATGGTCGATAATCCTAAGTTGGTGATTGAAATTCATGGACATATTTGTTGTAAGTCGCCAACACAAGAAGATCCAATTTCTTCGGCTCGTGCAAAAGCGGTTTACAATTATTTGATTCGAAATAAAATTGATAGAAAGCGAATGACTTTCAAAGGATATGGTGTTTCAAGACCTATTTATCCAATTCCAGAGAAAAATGCTTTAGAAGAAGACGAAAATCGTAGAGTTGAAATTCTAATTGTTGAAAATTAAATATAAAAATTCTCCTCCGAAATCGGCTTTCTGCAATCTTTGAATTATCTTTGCCCAACAACGCAACAACTACACAATGAGTTCTGATAATAGCCAACGCTACGCCATGCGCGGAGTTTCTGCCTCTAAAGAAGATGTGCACAACGCCATCAAAAACATAGATAAAGGATTATTCCCAAAAGCATTTTGCAAAATTGTTCCCGATTATTTAACCAACGACGAAGACTATTGTTTGATAATGCACGCCGATGGTGCTGGAACAAAATCCTCTTTGGCTTATATGTATTGGAAAGAAACTGGCGATATTTCGGTTTGGAAAGGCATTGCTCAAGATGCTTTAATCATGAACATTGACGATTTACTTTGCGTAGGAGCAACCGACAATATTTTACTTTCATCAACTATAGGAAGAAATAAAAACTTGATTCCGGCTGAGGTGATTTCAGCAATTATCAACGGAACGGAAGAATTGATTCAGGAGTTAAAATCGTTTGGTGTAACCATTCATTCTACTGGTGGAGAAACAGCTGATGTTGGTGATTTGGTAAGAACGATAATCGTTGATTCAACAGTTACGGCTCGAATGAAACGCAGAAAAGTTATTGATAATGCCAATATAAAACCTGGCGATGTAATTGTTGGAATGGCAAGTTTTGGTCAAGCCAACTATGAGAAAAGTTACAATGGCGGAATGGGAAGCAACGGATTGACTTCGGCGCGACATGATGTTTTTGCAAACTATTTGGCAGACAAATTTCCAGAGAGTTTTGACAGTTCTGTTCCAAAAGATTTGGTTTATTCAGGTAACATAAAATTGACTGATGCAGTTGAAAATTCACCAATTGATGCCGGAAAATTAGTGCTTTCACCAACTCGTACGTACGCACCAATTATCAAAGCTATTTTAGATAAATATACTTCAAGTGACATTCACGGAATGGTGCATTGTTCTGGCGGAGCACAAACTAAAGTATTGCATTTTGTAGAAAATGTTCATGTTATCAAAGATAATTTATTTCCAGTGCCACCATTATTTCAATTGATTCAAGAGCAATCTAAAACCGATTGGAAGGAAATGTACCAAGTGTTCAACTGTGGTCACCGTATGGAAGTTTACGTTCCTCAAGAAATTGCCAACGATATTATAGCTATTTCAAAATCTTTTGGTATTGAAGCTCAAATTGTAGGTAGAGTAGAAGCAAGCGAAACTAAAAAACTAACAATCGAAAGTGAGTTTGGGAAGTTTGAGTATTAGTTATTTGTAAGAATGGAAATTAATACGCAAAGTCAGGAGAAATTTGTGAAACATTTATAAAATAGAAATCTTTGCATAGCTTGGTGGCAGTGTTTATTTTTTTACGATTTTGTAGTTGTATATTCTATTATCGGAACTTATTTTTAAGATATAAATTCCAGTTTCAAAATTCTCCATATTCATTTTAGAAAAGTTATTATTCTCTTCTAATATAATTTTGCCAGTTATGTCTGTTAAAGTAATTTTGTCAATTGTACTATTTGAGCTATTTTCAATAATCAAAATTTCATTTGTTGGATTTGGATAAATTACAATTTTACTCGATGTATTTACTTCTTCAATATTTAAAAATGCTGAACAATTTAATTGAGTAGGAATAGTAGTTCCCTGTATAGAGCTACCAAGGCCAAGTTGTCCATAATCATTTCCGCCTTGTCCCCATAACGTTCCATCGGTTTTCATAGCAAAAAAATGTGCCTCGCCAGAATCAATCCAATTCCAATCGGTATCAGTGCCAATTTGATAAAAGCCTGTTGCTGAACTCATCCATAATGTTCCATCAGTTCTAATAGCTATTGTCGAATAATAACCTGTTGCAACTTTTGACCAATTATTTGCTGTTCCTATTTGAGTTGGTGTTGTTATATAAGGTACTGTGGAGGGTAAGCCTTGCACATTATTCAAATTAGAACCCCAACCCCAAAGAGTTCCATCAGTTTTTATTGCAAATGAATGTTTGAATAGAAAACCTGTCGCTAAATATAACCAATTATTATCTGTGCCAATTTGAACAAAATTAAATCTATTGGTATTTGTACCATCACCAAGTTGTCGTTTGTCATTTAAGCCACAAGCCCAAAGAGTTCCATTTGTCTTTATAGCTAATGTAAAATTTGAACCTGCGACAACTTTCATCCAGTCAGTTTCTGAACTTATTTGAATAGGAGTTAACTGTACGCTTGCGGCTCCTAAATTTAATTGACCAAATACATTAGAACCCCAACCCCAAAGAGTTCCATTAGTTTTTAATGCTATAGTTCCTGCTCCTGCTGTTACAAAATCCCAGTTATTATCTGTCCCAACTTGAGTAAGAACATAAGCATTACCTTGTATTCCAGTTCCTAACCTTCCACCTGTTCCATCTCCACATGCCCAAAGTGTTCCGTTATTTTTAATTACAAATGATGCACTACTTTGTGCAAAAATTTCTGACCAATCTGTTGCATTTCCAATTCTTTGAGGAGTATATGAATTTAAAGTTGAACCTGAACCCAACTCACCAGCATCATTACTACCCCAAGACCAAAGTGAACCGTCAGTTTTTAGTGCTAATGAATGTTGATAATGTGTTGAAACAGATTGGAAACATTGACCATTTAAAAACAATGAAAATAAAGATATGAATATTGATAGAATAGTTTTCATAATTTTTTCTGTAAAGTTAGTAAATAAATGATTAGCAATATATTAAATTACTTCTCTCATTATTGAAACGAGTTGATAGGTTTCATAAATTGAGGGAGAAATAATATTATCAATTTTAACAAATGTTACTATTTGTCCGTTATCAATTGAAAACGAATTATCTGTGTTTGGAGTCACAAAAAAGATATTATCCGTATTTACGAACGTAATCTTTCCTTGGTCTGCTCTAATAGTTAGATATTCTCCTGCATTTATTGAAGATTTGATTATTTTGATTGGTGTTTTGGACGTATTTACAAATAACAATTTGTGTCCGGAGCAGTCAATAGAATTATCGATTGCATTTACATCTATAATTTGCATTATGCCGAAAGTTCTACCTAATTTATTGACTGAAAATGTATTTCCTAGCGCAGAAACTCCGCCAATGGTGTTGTTATAAGCAATTATAAAAACAGCATTTTCATCTAAGAACACACCATTTGGGTCAGTAACAACAACAAAATTATTATTTACGTTAACAAATGAATTTGAAACATTTACACATTGCCCATCTTTTATATTATTTGGAGCATTTAATGATCCAAAACCAGCGGCATTGGCAAATCTATTGTTTACAACATTTATACTTTTTGAAGGTTGAAAACCACTTTGCGATGATATTTGATTGCTTTTTACTGATATCGCAACTCCCAATTGTTCAAACCAGCAATTATCTATAGTAATGTTTTCTGCCCATTCTATTACAAATCCATAATCAGCATATTGGCATGTGCAGTTTATAAATGAAATCACAGCTGGATTATATTCTTTCACGTTTCTTATCAAAATATTGACCCCTCTTTTAAATGTATAAACATCATTATTATCTCTTATTGGATTACCATCAAATTCACAATTCAAGAAAGTTAGTTGACCATTTTGACCAGTTATTCGCAATGAATTATTAAATTCACTAAAATTAAAAACTCGAACATTTTCAAAAACATTAAATTGGTGAGGAAGCAATCCTTCTGAAAATTCTCGTCCGCCTTCAAGAAAAATACCATGACCAAAAAAACCAAATATAACAATGTCACTAATTTTAGAGTTTTGTAACCCACCCAAAAAAGGTGGTCCTAATGGGAAATCTGACTTAAAATGAAAAGCACCTCTTTGGGATTTTTGACCAGACAGATATAAGTTTGATATGTTTATGATAACTAAACCTCTTTCCATTTCAAACATATATTCATTTTCAGTACCTTGTGTTGCATAAAGAATAGTTGATGTAATAGATTCTCCTAAAATAGTTATGCTATTTTTTAAAATAATATTTGAAATAACATAGCTACCATTAGGAATAAAAACAGTTGAACCTTTGAGAGTTGGATTGATTTTACTGTTTAAACTAGCAAAATCTATAGCATTTTGTAAATTTATTGTATAATCATTTCCAAAGCCAAATGCACCAAAGTAAAGAACATTAATAAAACCATCATATTGTCTAATCCAACGACCATCATTATTGGGAATACCATTTACAATAGATTGTATAATTGTTCCATTATTGTCGGTGCTATAAATACCAATAGTTGGGTTTGTGGAAGTGAAAATATCTAATGTTCTCCAAATAAATATTCCGCCACCACCATCACCCGAGCTAGAATGACCTTTTACATATCTAATTTCCACTCCATCATTTAATAAACCTGATCCTCCTACAATTGTTTTAATTCTAGTAAATTTGTTACCTCAGTCATAATTTTAATTTTAAAGATTGAACGTTGTTTTTTGGTGTTTCCATGGGTTACTAAAAGTGTTTAATTTTTAGTCAACCTATTTTAGGACGATACGTTTTGTGACATTGCCACCAACTCATAAATAGTCGCTATAAAAGTAAAAAACCCCACAACTACTTCCGTAAAAATACCAAAACTTCTTTAACTTCTTAAAAAAACTTTGCGACCTTTGTGGTTAAATACAAATGAGATGAAACTAAACCCAAAAAACGGAATTGATACTTTGCTTTTCGGAATGAAGCAGCAAGATGTAACAGCACTTTATGGCGCTCCAGATAAGAAGTTTGAAGACGATGATAACAACACAATCTTTTTGTACAACCAACATAAACTGCGTTTAACGTTCTATGAAGATGAAGATTTTCGTTTGGGTTATATTATCACTTCCAATGAAAATGCAACCTTGTTAGACAAAAAAGTAATAGGATGTAATGTAAAAAGTCTAATTGCTGATTTGCCTTTCAAATCTTGGGAGAAAGAAGATTTCGATTCTACAGAAAATCATTTTAATGAAAGCAATTGGCTCACATTACAATCGGAATATGATGTAATACTTCGTATAGAACTTGGAGCCATCATCAATGACAAAGACGAATTTGATTGGAAATTTAAAAAGTAAAAGCAATAAAAAACCCTCAATAAATGAGGGTTTTTGTATTTTGTTAGTTATTGATTTTTAGTAATTCTACTTCAAAAATCAAATCGGTTTTTGGAGGAATAACACCACCAGCACCTCTTTCACCATAAGCTAATTTATAAGGAATAAAAAACTTGTATTTAGCACCTTCTTTCATCAATTGAACACCTTCTGTCCAACCAGGAATAACTTGGTTCAATCCAAAATCAATTGGTTGACCTCTTTGAACACTACTGTCAAAAACTTTTCCATCAAGGAAAGTTCCAGTATAATGTACTTTTACATTACTTGTAGCCGTTGGGTTTGCACCAGTTCCTTCTTTAATAACAATATATTTTATTCCGCTTGCTGTAGTTTTTCCTTTTTCGTCAAATTCTTTTAAAAGTAAAGCATTGGCAGCAGCTCTTTCAGCAGCTTCTTTTGCTTCTTCAGCCGCTTTATTGGTAAAATATTCTTCAAATACTTTAGGAGCATCAAACTTTAAAGCTTCATCACCTTTTCTTACGATAGTCATTTTTGTAATAACATCGTTTTGCTCAATAGCATTCACAACTTCCATTCCAGATACAATTGAACCAAAAACCGTGTGAACTCCATTTAAATGTGGTGTTTCTTTGTGTGTAATGAAGAATTGCGAACCATTAGTTTTTGGTCCAGAATTAGCCATAGAAAGAATTCCTCCTTTGTCATGTTTTAAATCGGTAAATTCATCTTTAAAAGCATATCCAGGTCCACCAGTACCATTTCCAAGAGGATCACCACCTTGTATCATGAAATCTTTAATTACTCTGTGGAATTTCAATCCATCATAGAATTTTTTTCCTTTGTAAGTTTCAGAAACCTTTGGATTAGTACCTTCCGCCAAAGAAATAAAGTTAGCAACGGTTACTGGAGTTTTTTTGTACTCTAATCGAAGTACAATTTTACCTTTAGTAGTTTCAATCTCTGCAAAAATTCCATCATTAGGATTGGTAGCTTTAGCTATTACTTCAGTCGTAGCTTTTTTAGCAGTTTTCTTCTTTTTAGTTTGAGCATTCGAAATTGTTAATCCTAAAAAGAATAACAACATGATTTTAAATTTCATTTTCATTGTTCTAGTTTTAATCGGTTTTAATTGAAGTGGTTTATACTTTTTTGATTGAAGCGAAAAATTAGGGTTTTTGTTTCAGATTTTAGCTTTTTTTTATTGCATAGTTGGACTACGGAATTAAAAAAAGATGAAATATGGGATAAAAATACAATTTTGTAGCCAATTGAAAAAAGTTTAAACAACTTCATTATAGTTTTTCTAATATTTCGACTTCAAAAATAATATTTGCGTTCGGTGGAATTACATCTCCAGCACCATTTTCTCCATAACCTAAATTAGAAGGAATAAATAAAATGGCTTTATCTCCAATATTTAATAACGACAATCCTTCTTCAAATCCCGGAATAGCAGCACCTTTAGAACCACATTGAAATGGCAATGGACTATAACCATTTTGTGAAGCCCGTTGCGGATCTAATTTTCCAAAAGCATTTGCTATTTCGGCTGAACTGGTATCAAATAATGTTCCATTCTCTAAAAATCCGGCATAATTTACATATATTTCAGAGCCAGCAATTGGTTTCTTACCTGTTCCTTTTTTTAATATTGCATACTGTAAGCCTGAAGGTAATTTTGTTGAAGCTGCTTTTTGTTCTGCAAAAAAGGCAATTTTATCAGTAACAGATTTTTTAAGTGCTGCTGCATCAATAGCGGCTTGCTTTTTCAGTTGTTCAGATTCTACTTTAAAGTAATCACTGAAAACTTTTACAGCATCAAACTTTTTAGCAGCTTCTCCTTTGCGTATGATTTTTACAGAATTTATAGCATCGTTTTGAACTACAGTATTCACGACTTCCATTCCGTTTTCTACAACATGACCAAAAATAGTGTGTTTTCCATCCAACCAAGGAGTTTCTTTGATAGTGATAAAAAATTGGCTGCTATTTGTTGCAGGACCAGAATTAGCCATTGCCAATAAACCACCTTTATTGAATTTTAAATCGGTAATTTCATCTTTAAATTTGTAACCGCAATCACCAGAACCATTCCCAAGTGGATCGCCACCCTGAATCATAAAGTCTTCGGCATCACCATTACATTTAGAGATAACTCTGTGAAATAATAAATTGTCATATAATGGTTTGTCTTTCAAATTTTCTGAAACAAACGAATTGGTTCCTTCTGCTAAAGTCACAAAATTAGCTACAGTAATAGGCGTTTTTTCATATTCCAATGCCACTAAAATAGTTCCTTTTGAAGTTTCAATTTCTGCGTATAATCCGTCTTTTAAGTTGGTGTGTTCGTCTTTACATCCTACAAAAAACGTTGTAATAACTGCTAATAGTAAAATTATTCTCTTTTTCATTTCTGTTTAATCTATTGTTTGTTTTCGGGTTTAAAATCGTTTAAAGTTACAGTGCATATTAATGGTTCGTTGGTTCCAATTCTTCTCTCATCACCATGATAGCCAAAAGCTAAATGTGATGGAAATAAAAAAGTTACCTTTTCGTTTTTGTGCATTTGTTTTATTCCAAGACGCAAACCAGACATGATGTTTTGTTTGTCAACAATATAGGTTTGTGGTTTAAGCTCAAGTTGCGAATAAATAATATTTCCTGAAATGTCTTTAATCTCATAATCAAAAAAAGCAACGTCACCTTTCTTTGGACGCAAAGTATCAACATCATTTTTCACTTCATAATGGTACCAATATCCTTTTTGGGAAGTCAAATACTTAATTTGAGGATTGCTTTTGATAATAGAATCGATCTGCTTTTCTTCACCTTTAATCAATTTTTTATTGCGTTCCACAGATTCATTCATGAAAGCTCCAGAATTTCTTGAAATTGGCATTCTTGCTTGTTGCTCTTTACAACCAATTAAGGTTAAAAGAACAAAGATAAAAACAACGCTGATTTTTATATTTCTCATAATTTATAGTTCAATTTTAGAAATGATTTGTTCAAATTTCTTTATTGTATTTGCTAATGAATCATACGATTTTCCTCCAGCCGCATNGTTCGATGAAAATTACTGCAAAAACGATACCTTTTATACTCAA
This sequence comes from Flavobacterium chungnamense, assembly GCF_039539165.1. Lineage (NCBI taxonomy): Bacteria > Pseudomonadati > Bacteroidota > Flavobacteriia > Flavobacteriales > Flavobacteriaceae > Flavobacterium > Flavobacterium chungnamense. The sequence continues at coordinate 87,647 of NZ_BAABCS010000017.1, read as the reverse complement.
GCCATAATTTACGATGCCTTCAGTATCACCTTTTACATAGTTGAATTCGTCTAATTCCTTTTGAGATAACGAAATATATGAAGTTTTCTTATCGAAAAGCACTTTCATATTTTGCAAAGCTCTTCCCAATAATTGCAATCTATCATAGGAATTATTATCGAAAAGTAAATTCGGAATTTCTGTATTTTCAACACCTAGATCGATAAATTCAGCAACAATTCGGTGCGTAGTTCCTGTTGTTTTTGGAAACTTAAATCCGCCAGAATCCGTTAGAATTCCTGTATAAAGACAAGTTGCAATGGTTTTATCGATTAGGGCTTTTTGATTCAAATCCCCAATAAAATTATAAATCATTTCACAAGTAGAACCAAATGAAGTGTCTGAATAAGTGAAAGTTGCATATGAATCAGGCAATTGATGATGGTCAATCATTATCATTGGAGCAGAAAGTTTGCTTAAAACTTGCTCCATTTCTCCAGTTCTGTGCAAAGCATTGAAGTCTAAAGTGAAAACCAGTTCAACTTCATTAAGAATTTGTGTGCAATTTGTTCTATCATTTTCATAAACCAAAACTGTTTCTGAAGATGGTAACCATGCCAAAAATTCAGGAAATTCATTGGGTGCAATTACTACTGGTTGATGGTTTAATTTTAATAAAAAATGATATAAACCAAGCGTCGAACCCATGGCATCACCATCAGGACTTCGGTGTGGAATAATTGCAATTTTCTTTGGAGAAGCCAGTAATTCTTGAATGGCTAAAATGTCTTTTTCGTTCATAGGTTGCGAAAATACTAAAAATTAACACAATCACTATACAGATTAACACAGAATTTAAAGTTTTATTTAGAAACAAAAAGTCCTAACCAAACCGCAAAAAGCCCTAACAAAACACTTAAAGCAATATAACCAAAAGCTAACAAGGAATTATTGTTTTGAAATAAAGTATAATTTTCAAAACCAAAGGTGGAAAAAGTAGTATAACCACCACAAAATCCAGTGATTAAAAACCATTTTAAATTGCTATTAGCCAAGTTGTTTTTCTCTAAAATTCCAATCAAAATTCCAATTAAAAAACAACCTAAAACATTGGTAATAAATGTTGCCAAAGGAAAATGATTTGCCCAATATTTATTGACAAAAACAGATGTTAAGTAGCGTAAAACACTACCAATGGCACCACCAATAGCAATATAAAGAATTGTTTTAATCATTAAAATTGAAAATCATTAGAACTTAGCATGAAGGATTTAATAAATTCGTAAAATCCATATAACATATAGCCTACCGAACAAATAAGTAGTATAATTTTCCATTTGTAGTTTCTAACGGATAAGGACAAGATAATAGGTATAAACATCCATATAAAATTACTGAACACATTAAAATATTTATAGATCGGATTTTCATAAAACCTTTCTGAAGAACTTACAATGAAAGTCCAAATAATTTTACTAGTAAAAATCCAAAGTAAAAACGATATAAGAATAGTTGATGAGGTTTTGCTATCTAAAATGAAATCAGCAATATCAGAATTTACAGGTTTATCACCATAATCGTTTTCTTCTTCTTCACTTTCTGTACAATATAATGCAATAAGATATAGACCAGCTAAAGGAATTAATCCTAAAAATAAATAACTACCGCTTTTACCAACGTCATGTAATCGTCTTACGGCCATTGAAAGTGAAGGAATGATGCTAAAAAGGAAATAAAGAATATAAAAAGGACCAATTAAATGTCCATCAAAATTAATTTTAAAGGATAAATCAATGCAAAAGAAAAATAAAGCAAACGTCAAGTTAAACAAACTGAACATCCAGTATTCTGTGCGACTGGCACGATCATCAAAGTTGGCGTAATTTCTAATTGCGTGTAAATACCATTTCATAGTTTAGGTTTTTGGTTGTTTTCAAAAGTAGTAAAACAGGAAGAATTAGTAATAAAAAATGTAATTTAATTTTTTTAAAGGTTATTTAACTAGTTCCATTTAATACTAAATAATTAGTTCTAGTTTCCTTCGTAGTTTGTTCGTGGTTGTGGTACCCTATGTTTTTATTAAAATAGCTTGTATTAACAAAAAATAAACCTTTTCTCGAACAAAGTACGAACAAAGTACGAACAAAGTACGAACAAAATAGGAAGGAAGTAATAGTTAGAGTACTCTCAAGTATGGAAACGGTATAGTAACAGTATATCAACGGTTAGGTTGTGGTACCCCAATTGTTATTATCAAAAACTTCAAACTTTTTCCACTTTCCACTTTTTATTTTCTACTAAAAAATAGTACTTTTGCACATGCAACACAACGTACTTATTTTAGATTTCGGCTCGCAATACACACAACTTATTGCACGCCGCGTTCGCGAATTAAATATATTCTGCGAAATTTTCCCTTACAACAATTTTCCAACTGATTTATCGTCTTACAAAGCGGTTATTCTTGGCGGAAGCCCTTACTCGGTGCGCTCAGAAGATGCTTTGCAAATCGATTTGTCCGAAATTAGAGGTAAATTACCTTTGCTTGCCGTGTGTTATGGCGCGCAATATTTAGCTCATTTTTCAGGTGGAGAAGTAGCTGCTTCCAATATCAGAGAATATGGAAGAGCCAATTTATCCTATATAAAGGAAGACGAAGTTTTCTTTGAAAATGTAAACCTCAATTCACAAGTTTGGATGAGCCACAGTGACACCATTAAACACTTACCAACCAACGGTGTCAAACTAGCAAGTACCAACGACGTTGAAAATGCAGCTTACAAAATTGAAGGCGAGACTACTTACGCCATTCAGTTTCACCCTGAAGTTTATCATTCAACTGATGGTAAACAAATGCTGGAGAATTTCTTAGTAAAAATCGCAGAAGTTCCTCAAAATTTTACTCCAAATGCTTTTGTAGATGATTGCGTTAAAGATTTACAAGAAAAAGTTGGAAATGATAAAGTAGTTTTAGGACTTTCTGGCGGAGTAGATTCTACCGTAGCAGCAGTTTTATTGAACAAAGCTATTGGTAAAAATCTATATTGTATTTTCGTTAATAATGGTTTGTTGCGTAAAAATGAATTCGAAAACGTTCTTCACCAATACAAAGACATGGGATTAAATGTCAAAGGCGTTGATGCTTCGGCACGTTTTTTGGAAGCATTGGCTGGAGTTGATGATCCAGAAACAAAACGTAAAATCATAGGAAATGCTTTTATAGAAGTTTTTGATGATGAAGCGCACAAAATAGAAGATGTAACCTGGTTAGCACAAGGAACGATTTATCCTGATGTAATAGAATCGGTTTCGGTAAAAGGTCCAAGTGCAACAATTAAATCACATCACAATGTTGGCGGTTTACCCGATTTTATGAAATTGAAAATTGTAGAACCACTTCGAATGTTATTTAAAGATGAAGTGAGAAGAGTTGGAGCCACTTTAGGAATCGATCCTGAATTATTAGGAAGACATCCTTTTCCAGGTCCAGGATTATCGATTAGAATATTAGGCGATATTACACCAGAAAAAGTGCGTATCTTGCAAGAAGTTGATGCAGTGTTTATTAACGGATTAAAAGAACACGGATTGTACGATAAAGTATGGCAAGCAGGAGCAATTTTGCTTCCAGTTAATAGTGTAGGAGTAATGGGTGATGAGCGTACTTACGAGAAAGTAGTAGCACTTCGAGCAGTAGAATCTACCGACGGAATGACCGCTGATTGGGTACATTTACCATATGAGTTTTTGATGAAAATCTCTAACGAAATCATCAATAAAGTGAAAGGTGTGAATAGAGTTGTTTATGATATTAGCTCAAAACCACCAGCAACTATTGAATGGGAGTAAGAAAGTTGGCAGTCTCAGTCTGAATTTGAAATAAATTAAAAGATATGTTTAAAAAAGGTATTTACATTGTAGTATTGATGTTTGCGACTTCTGTTTTAGCACAGAATTATACTAAGCACAAAGTGGCTAAAGGAGAGACCATTACTCAAATTGCACAAAAGTACAAAGTGACACCTTACGACATCTATAAGTTAAATCCAGATTCGCAAAGCGGAATTCAACCAGATGCTATTTTACTTATTCCTAAAAGTATTGAAAAAGAGGTAAAAAATGATGAAGTAAAAACAGCATCTGCTAAGATTCATGAAGTGCAACCCAAGGAAACATTGTATAGTATTTCAAAAGAATATAAAGTTTCAATTGAAGAATTGGAAGAAGAAAATCCTTTTCTAAAAACTGATGGATTGCAACCAGGACAAAAATTAACAATTCCATCAGAGTTCAAATTTGTTATTCATAAAGCAAAAATTAGGACTACTCATGAGGTAGTTGCAGGTGATACAAAATATAGTATTTCCAAAAAATACGGAATTTCAGTAGAAGAACTTGAAAAGCAAAATCCAGAGATAAAAGACAATCTTCCTGTTGGTTTCAAATTGAAAATAAACAGCAGTGAGAAAGCTGTTACAACTGCTGATGTTGTAAAACCAAAAACAGAAGCTTATCAAGGAAATACTTTAGAATATACTGTAAAATCAGGCGAGACAATGTACAGTCTTACCAAACTTTTAGGATTATCTGAAGCTTCATTAATCGGATTAAATCCAAGTTTGAAAGAAGGTGTTAAAGAAGGAATGATTTTAAAAGTTCCAGCAACTCTTTCATTTTCTAAAGAAACTAAAAACAGTTTGAAAGACTTGACAAAATCTATTTCCAATCAAAAAAGAAAAGAATTAGTCTTGTTTTTACCATTCAATGCTTCTAAAATTCAAAACGATACAGTTACTTCAATTTCTGAACGATTGAAAAAGGATAAATTTCTAAACATGACTTTAGATTTTTATGCAGGAGCTTTAATGGCAATAGATTCTGCCAAAGTTCTCGGAATGAATTTGGATATTAAGATTTACGATTCTCAAGAAACTAAAAATTCAACTAGTGCTCTTTCGGTTATTTCTAATAATGATTTTTCATCAACAGATGCAGTAATTGGTCCGTTCTATCAAGTAAATGTTGAAAAAGTAGCTGATGCTCTAGAGAACAAAAACATTCCTGTAATTTCACCATTGTCAAGAGACGAAGGAAAATCATATAAGAACTTGTTTCAATCAATGCCTCATGCCGACGCAGTTAAAGGTGCAATGTTCAGCTACATGCAATCCAAAAACGGAAATATAATCGCAGTAATCGATCCTAAAAAAACTTCAATAAAAGAGTATATTCAAGATTTTCAAAAAGATGTTAAGGTAGTTGGAGTTACTGACAAAGGAGGATTTGTAGCCGATAGTATCAAAAAGCATTTTGTAAAAGACAGAATAAATTATGTTGTAATGGCTTCAGAAAAAACCGGAACTATTTTTACAACAACATCTGCAATGTCAAGCGTTATGAAAGACTATCAAGTGCAATTGGTAATTTTAGAACCCAACGAAACTCTTGATTTTGAAGAAATTGCTTTGTCTCGATTGACAAAATTAAAAATGGCTTATCCTTCAGCAACAAAAGACAACGATTCTGATGAAGCACAAAAATTTGAGAGAGCTTTTAAAAAGAAAAATAAAATACTTCCAAATCAGTACGCTGTTCGTGGTTTTGATTTAACTTTTGATACAATGTTGCGATTAGCACAAGACAAACCTTTTGAAGAATCCATCAATGATGATGCTACCGAACAAGTAGAAAGTAAGTTTGATTACGCTAAGAAAATTTCAGGCGGTTACACTAATAATGGTATTTATATTCTTTATTACGACGAAGACTTAACAATAAAACAAGTACAATAATGGCAACTTCCAAAGTAACTTATTTAGGAGATTTACGAACTTCTTCCATTCATTTTCAATCAGGCTCTGAGATTATGTCAGATGCGCCAATTGATAATAATGGAAAAGGTGAAGCATTTTCTCCAACAGACACCGTTGCCAATGGTTTAGCCAGTTGCATGTTTACCGTTATGGGAATAAAAGCACGCGATTTAGAGATAGATTTTTCAAATTCAACAGCAGAAGTAACCAAAATCATGGGAACCGAACCAAGAAGAATCACAGAAATTCACGTTACTTTCAATATGAATTTAATTGCTGACGATAAAACCAAAACCGTACTAGAAAGAACAGCAATGACTTGTCCAGTTTTTTATAGTTTGCATCCAGATATTAAGAAGGAAATTGTTTTTAATTGGAAAAAATAAGATGTAAGACCGCTTTGCTGAAAGAAACAAGACCACTTCGTTACTAGAATGATTTTATCTTTGCTCTTTTTTATCTTTGCTCTTTTTTTTCTTTCTTTCTTCTTTTCTCTAAAAATGGACGACCAACAAAAATCTCTAATCAAGCTAGCTCACACCAAAATGCCTTTCGGTAAATACGAAGGCAAATACCTTATTGACTTACCAGAGTATTATTTAGTTTGGATTCACAACAATCGTTTACCAAATGGTCAGCTTGGCGAACAACTCAAACTCGTTTACGAACTCAAATTAAACGGTTTAGAAGAGCTAATTCGCAATATTAAAAAGCAATATCCGAAGACAGATCGTTAGATTATTTGATTACTAGATTTTAGGATTTTTTTCTAACAATCCAATAATCTAAAAGTCTAATAATCCATTTTAAATTCTTATTTTTGCATCGTTTTTTACAACAACACAACTACAACAAACAATAAAATGAATCAAACGAAATACATTTTTGTTACTGGCGGTGTGACTTCTTCTTTAGGGAAAGGAATTATTGCGGCATCTTTAGCAAAATTATTACAAGCACGAGGTTACCGAACAACCATTCAAAAATTTGATCCTTATCTAAATGTCGATCCAGGGACTATGAATCCTTATGAGCATGGCGAATGTTATGTTACAGATGATGGAGCCGAAACCGATTTAGATTTAGGTCACTACGAACGATTTTTAAACGTTCCAACATCACAGGCAAATAATGTAACTACAGGAAGAGTTTATCTTTCAGTTATTGAAAAAGAACGTCGTGGTGAGTTTTTAGGAAAAACAGTTCAAGTTGTTCCTCATATCACCAATGAGATTAAAGAACGCATGCAATTGTTAGGAAATTCAGGTGATTTTGATATTGTAATAACTGAAATTGGTGGTACAGTTGGTGATATTGAATCATTACCTTATATCGAATCGGTTCGTCAATTGGTATGGGAATTGGGAGAAAGTAACGGAATTGTAATACACCTAACGCTTGTTCCATATTTGGCTGCAGCAGGTGAATTGAAAACAAAACCAACACAGCACTCAGTAAAAACATTGATGGAAAGCGGTATCAAAGCTGACATTTTAGTTTGTAGAACCGAACACGAATTGTCTGATGAGATTCGTCAAAAATTAGCTTTGTTTTGTAATGTAAAACGCGAAGCAGTTATTCAATCCATCGACGCTTCAACAATATATGAAGTGCCTTTGTTGATGCTTGAAGAAGGTTTGGATGTTGTGGCTCTAAAAAAATTAGATTTACCTCAAAAAAATACTCCAGATTTAGAAAATTGGAACACCTTTTTACACCGATTAAAAAATCCAAAACATACGATTAATGTTGGTTTGATTGGAAAGTATGTAGAATTGCAAGATTCTTATAAATCGATTTTGGAAGCATTTATTCATGCTGGTGCATCTAATGAAACTAAAGTAAACATTATCAGTATTCATTCAGAATATATTGACAGTGAAAATATCGCCGAAAAACTAAAAGGAATCGATGGAATTCTTGTGGCTCCAGGTTTTGGAGAAAGAGGAGTCGAAGGAAAAATTGAAGCTGTTCGTTACGCACGTGAAAATAATTTACCATTTTTCGGAATCTGTTTAGGTATGCAAATGGCTGTTATAGAGTATTCTAGAACTATTTTAGGATTAGTCGATGCCAATTCAACTGAAATGAATCCAAACACAACCAATCCAGTAATCGATTTGATGGAAGAACAAAAGACCATCACCGACAAAGGAGGAACAATGCGTTTAGGTTCATGGAAATGCGATTTGAAAGAAAACACTTTGGCACATCAAATTTATGGTAAAACACAAATTTCAGAACGTCATCGTCATAGATATGAGTACAATAATAAGTATGCAGCCGAACTAGAAAATGCAGGTTTAATAAGCTCCGGAATCAATCCAGACACAGGTTTGGTTGAAATTGTAGAGATTAAAAATCATCCATTTTTCATCGGTGTGCAATACCATCCAGAGTACAAAAGTACTGTTGCCAATCCACAGCCAATTTTTGTTAGCTTTGTGGCCGCAATGGTAAAGAATAAAAAATAATTTTCAGAATAATTTGAAAATTGGAAACAAAACAGTCAAAACAACGACTGATGTATAAATTATAAAGAGTAATGGAAGAAAAGAAGTTTGACAAAAATTCGATTATTGGTTTCGCCTTAATCTTCGGGATTATTATGTGGATGATGTACAATAGTCAAAAAACATCACAAGAAGAACAAGCTCAAAAAAGCAAGCAAGAAAAAATCGATAAAGCTAAAAAAGCTAAGGAAGTTACTACAAAACAAGTTTTACAAACAGTTGTAGACACTACAGTTAATGATACAGTTAAACTTCAAAAATTAGCTGGTGCTTTAGGAAGTTTTGCTTATTCAGCAACATTGCCATCAGCAAAAGAAAATTTCACTACTATTGAAAACGAATTAGTGACTTTAAAAATCGCTAATAAAGGTGGATATATTGCTGAAGCAGTTCTAAAAAACTACAAGAAATTTGAAAAGAATTCAGGACAATTAGTTGAATTAATCAAAAATAATAACGCTAATTTCAATCTTGAACTTCAAACTAAAGACAATCGAGTTCTAAACACTAAAGATTTATTCTTCGAACCAACTTTAACTAAAAACGGAAAAGATCAAATCCTTTCTATGAAGTTAAAATCAGGAGCAAATGAGTTTTTAGAATACAAATATGTGTTAAAAGCTAACGATTATATGTTAGATTTTGACGTTCGTACTCAAGGATTAAGCAAGGTTTTAAACACTTCAAAAGCGGCTGATTTGCAATGGGATTTGAAAGCCTATCGAAATGAGAAAAGTGTTTCTTACGAAAATCAATATACAGAACTCTATTTTGAAAATGATCAAAAAGTGGATTATTTGGGACGTGGAAAACAAGAAGATGAAGTTGCAGAAAAAGCTACTTTCATAGCTTACAAGCAACATTTTTTTAGTTCTATTTTACTATCTCAAGCACCAATTGCTAATGTAAAAGTTAGTTCTACAGATTTAGTTAACGATGCTAAAATTGATACTGTTTTTACAAAACAATTTAAAACTACTTTGCCATTGGCATTTAAAAATGGCGAGTTAGATTACAAAATGAATTGGTATTATGGTCCAACGGATTATAAGTTGTTGAATAAATATGATAAAAATATTGAAGATATTGTTCCACTTGGTTGGGGTATTTTTGGTTGGATAAACAAACTAATTTTCATTCCGCTTTTCGGATTTTTGAGTTCGTTTATGGGATTAGGAATTGCTATTATTGTATTTACAATCATTATCAAGATTGCAATGTCGCCAATTACTTTCAAGTCGTTTTTGTCACAAGCTAAGATGAAAGTTTTGCGTCCAGAAATTACTGAATTGGGAGAAAAATTCGCAAAAGACCCAATGAAGAAACAACAAGAAACAATGAAATTGTACAATAAAGCTGGAGTAAATCCAATGGCTGGTTGTATACCAGCATTAATTCAGTTACCTTTTATGTATGCTTCATTCCAGTTTTTTCCATCAGCAATTGAGTTAAGACAAAAAGGATTCTTATGGGCAGACGATTTATCATCATTTGACCAAATATTCAAGTTGCCATTCAATATTCCTTTGTATGGTGATCACGTGAGTTTGTTTCCAATTTTGGCTGCAATAGCTATTTTCTTCTATATGAAAATGACTTCAGGTGATCAAGCTATGGCGCAACCGCAACAAGAGGGTATGCCAGATATGGGTAAAATTATGAAAATCATGATTTATGTTTCTCCTGTAATGATGTTGATTTTCTTCAATACTTATGGTTCAGGATTGAGTTTATATAACTTTATTTCTAACTTAATTACTATTGGAATTATGTTAGTTATCAAAAAATACTTTATCGATAGCGATAAAATTCATGCTAAAATTCAAGAGAATAAAACTAAACCAAAAACAGAAAGTAAGTTCCAAAAGAAAATGAGAGAAATGATGGAACAAGCCGAAGAACAAAAGAAATTAAATAAGAAATAAAAGTTTTTTATAAAGCAAATAAAGCCGTTTCAATTGAGACGGCTTTATTGTTTTTGTATGCAGATTATTAAGGTACACTATTTGGTAAAAGTACTTTGTTTACCGCGTGAATAACACCATTTGCACATTGTACATCAGTTAAAACAATATTCGTTTGTCTGTTTTGCTCATCTGTAATAACTGTTCCTGATACTGTGAACGTTCCTGATTCAAAAGTTGTTACCGGTGTTGTAGGAATCGCATTTGATAAAACATTTGCACCTGCCACTACATGATATGTTAAAACTGCTGTTTTTTTGGCACTACTTAAACCTCCATACAAAGTTGTTGTAGCTGTATCAAAAGCACTATTTAAAGGAGCAAATACTGTAAACGGTGAACTTACAGTTCCACTTAAAGTTGGAATTAGATTTTGATCAGTTAATAACTGTGCAAGAGTACTAAAATTTGAATTAGCAGTAGCATGAGTCACAATAGTTGGTAATGTAATTACTGCATTAACTTTATGGATAACTCCATTTGTAGCAATAATATCAAATGTTGAACCAGCTGTTGTTGTGATTACTGATGATACACCATTCAATCTCACACCAGATGTAGTATTAACATACATACTTAAAGTGTTTGTTGTTGATGCAGTTCCTTTTGCTAAAGTTTTGATGTAAGAATTATTTGTTAATCCAGTAGACTGAACTGAACCACTTACAACATGATTTAACAAAATTTGTTTAAGTCCTGGAATATCTGCAACTGGTAAATTATCAATTACTGAAGCAGTATACCCAGCATTAATAAAAGCTTGATCGGTTGGGGCAAAAACGGTGAATGGTCCAGCGCCTTGTAACGTTGTAGCTAAATCAGCTTTTTTAAGCGCTTTTACTAGTAATGTTAAATCACTGGCTTTAGAAGCAATACCTGTAATTGTATTGTCTACTGTTGGTTGTGGATTGTCATCATCACTACAAGAAGTTAGCATTAATCCTAAAAAAGCAAAAATTGCGATTAATTTGGTTTTGTTTGTGTTCATAATAATTTTATTTAGAGTTATTTCGTTTAGCTAAGTAACAAAATGATTAAACAAAATATTAAATTTTTTAATAGGTTTAACTTTTTTGTTGAACCCTTAAAATCAATTAGTTGTATTTTTTTTCTACTAAATATTGAAAATTTTTGTTTATTATAGTAAAATAAAGATTAAACAAAATACATAAATATATGGATTAATTTACAGTATTTTTCTTATACAAATTTTACTACAACAAAAAAAAGCTGCCAAAAATTTGACAGCTTTAGATATAATAGTTAATTATATTATAAGTTTGGACGTAATGCTTGACTTAATACATGAATTACTCCATTAGTACATTGAATATCAGTTATGATAATACTGCAATTTCTGTTGTTAGCGTCTTTTAATTTAGGACCAGTGCTTAGCAATACTTTTATAGATTGAGGTGTTTCTAATGTAGATAAAACTTGTCCTTCAGATAAATCAGAAGCTAAATAGTTTCCACTTACAACATGATAATTTAAAATTTTTGTTAATTGTGCTGAGCTTAAAGCAGCAACACCACCTGGTAATTCATTATTTAAAGCTGTCAATGCAGTATTATATGGCGCAAATAATGTAAAAGAACCAGAACCAGATAACGTAGTAAGATAATCAGGTTGACCAGTAGTAGTCAATAAACTTGATAATGAATTGAAATTTGGATTTGCACTAACATGTGTTACTATTGTAGGTAATCCAATTACAGCATCAACTACATGAACAATTCCATTACTTACATTGTTATTTGCAGCAGTAACTTCAGAGATACCATTTAAAACCACACCATTAGTTTTATTTATAAATAAACTTAAGTTGTTGTCAGAAACATTTCCTACGGCTAATGTTTTTAAATAACCAGTATAAGGTAAATCATTTGCAGTTTTTACTTGAGTTACAACATGATTTAAAAGAATTTCTCTCAATGTTGTTGTTGGAACAGCATTAATGTTTGCAAAACCATTGTCTAATAAAAAGGAATCAAAAGCTTCATTGGTTGGAGCAAAAAGTGTATATTTTGTATCGCCATTTAGTGTTGCAAGTAAATTAGTTCTTTCTAATGCTATACCTAATGTAGTTAAATTAGTTTGAGCTTGAACAAAATTTGAGATGCTTAATTTTTGAGCATTAATGTCATCTTCTTGACTACAATTTACAAAAAAAAGTTGAAATTGATAAAAAAAGTGCAATTAAAAGTGGTTTTTTTAGGGTAGGTAAATGTTTCATAATTTTATTTAAAGGGTTTTCTTAAATACTAATAATCAGTAACAAAAGTATACAAATATTTTAATTTTCAAATAATTTTTTTGCACTACACTTTTTTTGGAACTAAATTTGCCATAATAAAATACTATTAATATAGTTATACAGATAATAGAAAGAATTACATATGAAATATTTACTACTGAGTTTATTTTTTACAATTTCAATCTTTGCTCAAGACATCAATAAGTTGGATGAAAAAGGTAAAAAGCATGGAATATGGAAAGGTATTTACGAAGAATCTAAGCGTCCCAGATACGAAGGAACATTCAATCATGGAAAAGAAACAGGAATATTCAAGTTTTTTGATGATACTAAAGATGGAATCGTAATAGCTACAAGAGAGTTTAATGCAAAAGATAATTCTTGCTACACTATTTTCTATAATCAAAAAGGAAATAAAGTTAGTGAAGGTAAAGTGGCAAATAAAAAGTATGAAGGTGAGTGGAAATATTATCATGAAGATTCCCCACAAATTATGACTCAAGAATTTTACAAAAATGGAAAGTTAGAAGGAGTTAGAAAAGTATTTTATGTAAGTGGAAAAATCGCAGAAGAATGCAATTACACAGCAGGCATCAAAAATGGAGCTTACAAAAAATATACAGAAACCGGAATCATCATTGAAGAAAGTAACTATAAAAATGGAGAATTCGATGGTCCTGCGGTCTTTAAAAGTTCTGACAATGTAGTAATGGCAAAAGGAAATTTTGTAAATGGAAAAAAAGAAGGAATATGGGAATTTTTCAAAAACGGAAAAAGAGTAAAAGAAAACATGAGCAAACAAAAGGTTAGAAAGTTTGTAAAAAAACCAATGACTCGAGAGGAAGATAGATAATTTGATAATAAATAATATTTACCAAAGTATATGTTTTAACAATTAAAGCATATACTTTTTTTGTTTTTATTAATGTAAATTTGCATTTAAATAAAAGTATTAAAATGAAACGTGTTGTCGTCGGACTTTCTGGTGGTGTAGATTCTAGTGTTGCTGCTTATCTTTTAAAGGAGCAGGGCTACGAAGTAATCGGTCTTTTTATGAAAAATTGGCACGATGATTCTGTTACAATATCTAACGAATGTCCTTGGTTGGAAGATAGTAATGATGCACTTTTAGTAGCTGAAAAACTTGGAATTCCTTTCCAAACAGTAGATTTAAGCGAACAATACAAAGAAAAGATTGTAGATTACATGTTCAAAGAATATGAAAACGGACGAACTCCAAATCCAGATGTTCTTTGCAATCGAGAAATTAAATTTGATGTTTTCATGAAAATTGCTCTAACACTTGGTGCCAATTTTGTGGCAACAGGTCATTATTGCAGAAAAGGAGAAATCGAAGTCGATGGAAAGCCTGTTTATCAATTACTTTCAGGTAAAGATGATAACAAAGATCAATCTTATTTTCTTTGTCAATTATCTCAAGAACAATTAGCTAAATCTTTATTTCCAATTGGTGAATTAACTAAGCCTCAAGTCAGAGAAATAGCATTGCAATTGGATTTAGTAACTGCAGAAAAGAAAGATTCTCAAGGACTATGTTTCATAGGAAAAGTTCGCTTGCCCGAATTTTTACAACAACAATTGCAACCAAAAGAAGGTTTGATTTATGAAATTCCTGCGGATAGCGAAATTTATAACACTTCAAAACCTACTTTTAATTCATTAGAAGAAGAACTAATTTTTGAATCAACTTCAATTAAATATAATTCAGAAAGTGGAAAAGCAGTTGGAAAGCATCAAGGTGCTCACTATTTCACAATCGGTCAACGAAAAGGATTAAATGTTGGCGGTACAAAGGAAGCACTTTTTATAATAGCTACCGATGTTAAATCCAATGCGATTTATACCGGACAAGGACACAATCATCCTGGTTTATTTAAGAAAGCTTTGAAAGTAAATTCCTCTGAAATTCATTGGGTAAGAGAAGATTTAAAACTTAAAAATGGCGAGTCAATGCAAGTAATGGCTCGTATTCGTTATAGACAAGAATTGCAACAAGCAACCTTATATCAATTTGAAAGCGGACTTTATGTTTACTTCGACCAACCACAATCAGCAATAACAGAAGGACAATTTGTTGCATGGAATATTGAAGATGAATTAGTTGGTTCGGGAGTAATTTCGTAATTTAGTACTTTCTAAAAATAAAAGCTATGAAGAAAATCCTACTATTAATTGCTTTATTTGTGTCATTTGCCTCTTTTTCCCAAGAAGATGCATGGGTGTATTTTAGTGATAAACCCAACGCACAAACTTATTTGAACAATCCGTTAACGATGCTAACCCAAAGGGCATTAGATAGAAGAACGGCTCAAGGAATAGCATTAAATGTTAATGATGTTCCAGTTGCACAAACGTACATAGATCAAGTTGATGCTGCCACAGGAATTATGGTTAAAGCCAAATCAAAATGGCTTAATTGTGTTCATGTGAGAGGTACAGAAACTGATATTAACGCTTTAGAAAGTCTTCCTTTTGTAAGTCAAGTAGTTTTTGCAGACAATTCTCTAAACGCAAAAGCTGCAATCAGAAAAAAAAATAAACCAGTCAATAAGCAAATGAATGTGCAAACAACTTTTGCTTATGGGAATTCAGCCAATCAAATAGAAATGCTTAACGGACATTTGTTGCATCAAGCAAATTATACTGGTACTGGTAAAATAATTGCAGTTCTTGATTCAGGTTTTTTAAATGTAAATACGGCGCAACCTTTTCAGAGACTATTCAACAATAATTTAATACTTGGCGGATACAATTATGTTAGTCAAAATACTAATGTTTATTCTTTACACAATCATGGAACTATGACGCTCTCATGTATGGGTGGATTTACAGATGGTCAACTAGTAGGAACAGCTCCAGATGCTCAATATTATTTATTCGTAACAGAAGATGTTTCTGAAGAAAATCCAGTTGAGGAAAGTTATTGGGTGGAAGCAGCAGAAGAAGCCGATAGGCTAGGAGCTGATATTATTTCTACTTCTTTAGGTTACTTTGGCTATGATAATCCAAATTATAGCTATACTTACTCTCAAATGACTGGAAACATTGCTTTTGCTTCTAAAGGTGCTAATATTGCTTTTACTAAAGGAATGGTAGTAGTTGCTAGTGCAGGTAATTCTGGTAACTCTGCAGATCCACATATTGGAGTTCCAGCTGAAGCTACAAATGTTCTTGCTGTTGGTGCTGTAAGATTTGACGAAAGTTATGCTACTTTCAGTTCCATCGGACCTTCATTTGATGGAAGAGTAAAACCAGATGTTATGGCCAAAGGTCAAGCGACAACTCTTTCTAATACCGATGGAGATATTGTAACAGCAAGCGGTACGTCATTCTCATGTCCAGTTATGGCTGGAATGATTGCTAGTTTTTGGCAAGCTGTTCCCAATCTAACTAATCAACAAGTTGTAGATTTTGTAAAACAATCTGCGGATAGATTTACCAATCCTACCACACAATTTGGCTATGGTATTCCAGATTTTCAATTGGCTTTGCAAAATGCTTTGCTTAATGTTGGTGAAAATCAAATTGAGCAATTTCAATTTTTTCCAAATCCTACAAATGCTAATGTAACTTTCGTTTCACCAGATGTTGTTCTTGGTTCTTCAGTCAAATTTTACAATAATTTAGGACAATTAGTTTTGTCAAAAAATATTGAGAATCCGATTCAAAATCTTTCTCTTGAAAGTCTAAATGCTGGAATTTATTACTTTACAATTTCAACTTCAGAAAAAGTACTTCAAGGAAAAATTATCAAAAATTAATTTCTGAATTTCGATTCAATGAATAGAATAACACAACTTTTCAATATACAATATCCTATTATTCAAGGTGGAATGATATGGAATTCTGGTTACAAGTTAGCAAGCGCCGTAAGTAATGCTGGCGGATTAGGATTAATTGGCGCAGGTTCAATGTATCCAGATGTTTTGCGAGAACACATTCAAAAATGCAAAAAAGCAACGGACAAACCTTTTGGTGTAAATGTTCCGATGTTGTATCCAAATATTGAAGAAATTATTCAGATAATTATTGAAGAAGGTGTAAAAATAGTCTTCACTTCTGCAGGAAACCCAAAAACTTGGACTTCACATTTAAAAGCCAACGGAATTACAGTAGTTCATGTTGTGAGTAGTTCAAAATTTGCTCTTAAAGCACAAGAAGCAGGAGTTGATGCAGTAGTTGCTGAAGGATTTGAAGCAGGAGGACACAATGGAATAGAGGAAACAACTACGTTAACTTTAATTCCGATGGTGAAAGAAAATATTTCTATTCCACTAATTGCAGCTGGAGGAATTGCAACTGGTCGTGGAATGTTAGCAGCAATGGTTCTTGGTGCTGACGGAGTTCAAATGGGAAGTCGTTTTGTGGCTTCTACAGAAAGTTCAGCACACGATAATTTTAAGAAAACAGTTATCGAAACTGGTGAAGGTGAAACACAATTAACCTTAAAAGAATTAGCTCCAGTTCGTTTAATTAAGAATAAATTTTATAACGATTTACAAGAATTGTATACCAAATGTCCAACCAAAGAAGATTTGGAAACGCTTTTGGGAAAACGAAGAGCTAAACGAGGAATGTTCGAAGGTGATTTAATTGAAGGTGAACTAGAAATAGGTCAAATAGCTGGATTAATTCACGATATAAAACCAGTAGATGAAATTATAAAAGAAATTATTACTGAGTTTGAATTAGCCAAAAAAGAAGTTACTACATTTTAATAATAAAGAAGAGGTTCTAATTTAGAATCTCTTTTTATTTTACAGAATTCTTAAGAATTACTTCACGTCTATTTCCTTTCAAATCCCTATTTTTGTACAAATAATTTAAATCCATGAAAAAATTACTTTTACTTATTGTTTTTATTCTAGTTTCTAATTTGCAAGCACAACAAAGACCTAAGCTTGTAGTTGGTGTTGTTGTAGACCAAATGCGAATGGAATATTTATATCGTTTTAAAAATGATTTTTCAGAAAATGGTTTTAAACGAATTATGAATAAAGGATATGTTTTTCATAATGCACATTTCAATTATATGCCAACTTATACAGGGCCAGGTCATGCCTCTGTTTATACAGGAGCAACACCATCGGTTCACGGAATTGTAGGAAATGAATGGTTTAGTAGAACAACTGGTAAGGAAAGATATTGTACTGATGACGAATCGGTTCAAACCCTAGGAGACGGAACAAAAGCAGAAGGTGAAATGTCTCCTAAGAACTTATTGTCAACTACTATAACTGACGAACTTAGAATGGGAACCAACTTCAAAGGAAAAGTTATTGGTATGAGCATTAAAGATAGAGGCGCCATTTTACCAGCTGGTCATTTTGCCAATTGGGCTTTTTGGTATAGTAAAACTGGAGCTTTTATCTCAAGTACTTTTTACGGAGAAAAATTACCAGATTGGGTAACTGAATTCAATTATCAAAAGAACTATTTAAACTACATTAATCAAGGTTGGAATTTATACAAACCTGCTGCAACATATAATGAAAGTGACGCAGATGATAGTCCTTATGAGGGAAAATTATATGGAGTTGATAAGCCAGTTTTTCCATATGATTTAAAAAAAATGTATGAGAAAAATGATGCTGGAGTTTTAAGAGTTACACCATTTGGAAATAATCTTTTGGCTGATTTTGCTATGAAAGCCATCGAAAAAGAAGAACTTGGAAAAGATGAAAACACTGATTTTTTAGCCATAAGTTTTTCATCAACAGATTATGTTGGACATGTACTTGGGCCACGTTCTATGGAATTGCAAGACACTTATTTGCGATTAGACCAAACCATGGCTGACTTGCTTGCTTATTTAGATAAAAATGTGGGTAAAGGAAATTATTTACTTTTTTTAACTGCAGATCATGCATGCGCTGAAAATGCTAATTTTCTTAAAAACAATAAGTTGAATGTAAAAAACATTGAATACAAAGAAATTTCTAAAGCCATCAAAAAGTTCTCTACTGATACTTATAACGAAGATTTTGTGACTAATTATTCTAATTTTAATTTGTATTTGAACAAAACAAAAATCAAAGAAAAAGGACTTGAATATTCAAAAGTGGAACAATCTTTCAAAGATTTTTTAATGACACAAGAGCAAGTTAAAAAAGTTTATGATGAAGAGGAAATCACACATTCTTGCGGAAATGATTATTATTTAGATATGATTGCAAATGGCTACGATGCAAAAGAAGATGGCAATTTAGTGATATTAGATAAACCTGGTTACATTCAATATGGTCCAACAGGAACTTCTCACGGAACGCCTTATGCTTATGATACGCACGCACCATTATTGTTTTTTGGTTGGAACATTCCGGCAGGTGAAAGTCATGAAAAGAAATACATCACACAAATTGCTCCGACTTTAGCACAGAAATTAGGAATTACTTTTCCAAATGGCTCCGAATGTGAAGTTTTAGAAGAGGTTTTTGTAACTAAAAAAGCAAAATAATAGTTAATTTAAAGCATTTCATTTTTCTTTCTTTTTAAATTTTTGTATCTTGTTATAAAATGAAGATATATGAAATTGATATTTGATTCCTTATTTAGAAAAAGTGCTAGCATTCCACAATTAGTTTACACACGTTACATAAAAGATTTTATCTTGATATGTATTGGTGTAGTCATGGCGAGCATTGGCTTGAAAGAATTTCTTTTACCAAACGACTTTTTAGATGGTGGCGCAATGGGATTATCACTTCTAACAGAGATAATGACTGGTGTTGAATTATCATTTTTGATTGTTTTAATCAATTTACCTTTCATCATTATTGGAGCTAAGCAAATATCAATGGAATTTGCAGTTAAAAGTGCTTTAGCCATTTTAGCGTTATCACTTTTGGTACATTTCATCACTTTACCAGCTATTACTAATGATAAATTATTAATATCTGTTTTTGGTGGATTTTTTCTTGGTGCTGGAATTGGTTTTGCCATTCGTGGTGGCGCAGTCATTGACGGAACAGAGGTTTTAGCAATCTATGTAAGCAAAAAAACGAGTTTGTCTGTAGGCGATTTTATTTCGGTTTTCAATGTGATTTTGTTTTCCTTTTCTGCTTTGTTAGTTAGTGTTGAAACCGCAATGTATTCGATGTTGACTTATTTCGCTGCATCCAAAACAGTTGATTTCATTATTAATGGTATTGAAGAATACATTGGTGTAACCATAGTGTCAAGAAACGCAACCGAAGTCAAGCAAGCCATAATCGATAATTTAGGTCGTGGAGTAACAGTTTATAATTCAGAAAGCGGTTATGGAAAAACAGGTGTAAATTTTAATGAAAATAAAATCCTTTTTTGCGTAGTAACTCGTCTAGAAGTAACAAGATTACTACTTGAAATTGATAAAATTGACGAAGAAGCCTTCGTAGTGCAACATTCCATAAAAGATACCAAAGGCGGAATGATTAAAAAACGACCGTTGCATTAGAATATAAAATCCACTAATAATTTTAGTGGATTTTTTTATCTTTATCAGTATCGATTAGTTATTTGGAAATCAATTCTATAAATACTAAAGTAGAAAATTTATAAAAAATCTTCTGTTAGCAAATTACTTATTCTATAATACGATTAGTGTTTCTAAATGCGGAAACTAATTCAGAATATTGATTTAAATTACACAAAGTCGGTTTCCATTTTTCATAACCTTCATTTTGTCTAATAACAAAGTGCTTATCGTGAATAGTAGCAATTTTATGCTCAAAATAGTCATAGCCAATATAATTCCAGTTATAAATATTTGATGAAATATTGCTTCTAAAATATCCAGTTAAGTAAGGTTGTTTGTTAACGCAAATAACAAATTGAATTCCAGATTTCATGTTTGGTTTCAGTTGAGTTATTTTTTGTTTACCAATTTCTGAGAGTATAAACTCATTTTTCTTAAGATTTAATTTTAGAATGTCTTCGTCTGCTATTAACGGTTTACTTTCAATATTTTCTTTGTTAACAGTAAATTTTCCGCCATAAATGAATTGTTTTGATATAGAATCATAATTGCAATCTTTTACATTTTCTAAATTCTTATTGTATTTGATGTTTTTTAGTTTTACATATTCTAAGACTGGAATTCCTTCGGTTGTTCTTACTCTATTTTTCAATAAATAAATCTCTATCTTTTCTTCATGATTTTTACAAGAAAATAGAAATGATACAAATAATAAAATTGAAAGTATTTTCTTCATTGTCAAGTTGATAAAAGTTTATCCGATAGCACACATTTGCAATCCGTGCCCACAAACAAAGTCAAACCAAAAATACAAATTTAAACTTCAAATCATGCGGAATGATTAAAAAACGTCCGTTACATTAAAAATAAAAAATCCACCAAAAATATTAGTGGGATTTTTTTATCTTTATCAGTATGGATTAGTTATTTGGAACTCAATTTCAATAATTATCGATGTTGGCAATTTCATTAAACGATGTTTGATGAAGGTATATCATTAATGACTATTAATAAAGTTATTAAATTCAGTCTTAGCCGTTGGACTTTCAAATAGAGAGCCGTGTTCACCACCAACAATCTCAACAAACTGACTATTTTGACAATTTGTACAACTTAGCACATCTTGTTTAAAAGTTGGCCAAGAATACATTTGAATAGGCGAGTCATTTAATCCTTGAACAAATAAAATGTCAGACTTGAATCCATTTGTGAAATTAAGTAATGACCTTTGAAAGTAGGCATTCGGATTGTTTGTTGTCGTTCCATACACATTTTTAAGTTTATTACAAACAGCACCCGATTGGATTTGTCCATTTTCCTCCAATTGACATCTATAAACAAGGTTTAATGGACCTGGCGCATTAGCAATAACACCATTTGTTTGATGCATTGTATTAAGTCTTGTTACCATGTATCCTCCTTGAGAGTGTCCGCCTAAAAATATTTTTTTTACAGTTATTCCTAATTCTTGGCTTGCTTTATTTTTCAACCATAACAAAGCAGCTTCGCCTTGAACAATATTATCGCCAAATAAAACATTTTCTTGAGGATATGCAACACTTACAATCATCATATCATTTCTATCTAAAATACCTTTGAATTTATCTAGAGTTGTATTAGCTGCAGTCATTAAGTTGGAGTCATATAAAACAGTTCCGTGAAACACTAACAAGACATCAACTTCATTCAATGCTGGTTTGTCTATTACAACATCAACATTTATATTGTTATAACTAATAGACTTTGTTATTCTATATGCCACAGGTGAAGTTTGTTCTGTACTATTGTCTTTGTTACACGAGAAAAATAACAATGCAAAAAATATAAATAATCTCATAAAAATATAATTTAAATATTTATTTAGACTGTTCACTTTTAATAAGGTTTAACCCCGAAAGCACACATTTGCAATCCGTGACCAAAAACAAAGTTATACCAAAAATACAAATTTAAACTTCAAATCATACTGAATGATAAAAAAACGTCCGTTACATTAAAAAAAAATCCACTAAAATTAATTAGTGGATTTTTTTAAATATGAAATTTGTGACAATTTGAGAATTGAAAATCATCGAATACCAAAAAAAATAAATCGAATGAGATAAATTCGTGGCTTTTAAACTTCAACCACAACCTGATTCTTAATCAAATCTTCAAAAGTTTCTCTTTTACTAATTAAGTGACTTTTTCCGTCTTTCCATAAAACTTCTGCTGGTTTAAATCGCGAGTTGTAGTTAGATGCCATTGAGAAGCAATAAGCACCAGCATTTTTGAAGCATAAAACATCGCCTTCTTTTATTTCGGCAATTCTTCTGTTATTGGCAAACGTATCGGTTTCGCAGATGTAACCTACAACGGTGTAAAAACGCTCTTTTCCTTTTGGGTTAGAAATGTTTTCAATTTGGTGTTGCGAGCCATAAAACATTGGTCGAATTAAATGATTAAAACCACTATCAATTCCGGCGAAAACTGTTGAGGTTGTTTGTTTTACCACATTTACTTTGGCCAAGAAAAATCCAGCTTCACTCACAAGGAATTTTCCTGGTTCGAAAGCTAAAGTTAATGTTCTTCCATATTCTTTTTCAAAAGCTAGAAAGCGTCTCGTTAGTTTTTTACCCAATTCTTCTATGTTGGTTTCGATGTCGCCTTTTTTGTAAGGAACTTTGAATCCTGAACCAAAGTCAAGAAAATCTAATTCTTTGAATTGTTTTGCAGCATCAAATAGAATTTCTGCAGCATAAAGAAAAACTTCAATATCTAAAATATCAGAACCGGTGTGCATGTGAATTCCGTTGATGTGCATTTTGGTATTTTCAACGATGCGCAAAACGTGCGGAATTTGATAAATTGAAATTCCGAATTTACTATCAATATGACCAACAGAAATATTCTCATTTCCACCAGCCATAACGTGTGGATTGATACGAATGCAAACAGGAACTTTTGGATATTTAGTTCCAAAATGTTCTAAAACCGAAAGATTATCAATGTTGATTTGAACGCCTAATTTGGCAACTTCTTCAATTTCTTCAAAAGAAACTCCGTTAGGTGTAAATATAATTTTATCTGGAGTGAAACCAGCGTGTAAACCAAGTTGTACTTCTTGAAAAGAAACGGTATCTAAACCAGAGCCACACTTCTTTAGCAACTTCAAAATTGTGATGTTTGACAAAGCTTTCATTGCATAATTTATTCGAAGGTTTTCCACCTTAGAAAATGCAGCTGTCAAACGGTTATACTGATGCTCAATGGTTGTAGCGTCATAAACGTACAACGGACTGCCAAATTCTTCGGCAAGCGTAAGTAACTCTTTTGGTTGCATGATAAATGTTGTTATATTAAGTTGGCAAAGATAAGTTATACTACAAGCAATACAAAGCGAGTTAATATTTCTACGAATTTGGTAATTTTTGTATTGATTTTTTTCAATACCATAACAATATAGCATTGATAATAGCGGTATCTTTTACATCTGTAAGGATTCAAAAACTTAACAGTTATAAAAACTAAAATAAAGTTACTAAATTGATATACATTTCTTTTAGGTTTCATTCTATTTAATTACTTTTGTGAAACTTTTTAAACGACAAACTAATACTTATGAATATACACGAATATCAAGGTAAAGAAATTCTAGCAAAATACGGTGTACGCGTTCAACGTGGAATTGTTGCTAATAATCCTGTAGAAGCGGTTGCTGCTGCAAAACAATTGACTACTGAAACAGGTACACAATGGTATGTTATAAAAGCTCAAATTCACGCAGGTGGAAGAGGAAAAGGTGGCGGTGTTAAGTTGGCTAAAAACTTAGAACAAGTAACTACAATTTCTGAACAAATTATTGGAATGCAATTGATTACTCCGCAAACTCCACCAGAAGGAAAAACGGTTCATAAAGTTTTAATTGCCGAAGATGTGTATTATCCTGGCGAAAGTGAAACTTCAGAATTCTATATGTCAATTTTATTGAATAGAGCTACAGGAAGAAACATGATTATGTATTCTACAGAAGGTGGAATGGATATTGAAGAAGTAGCAGAACACACACCACATTTAATTTTCACTGAAGAAATCGATCCTCAAGTAGGTTTACAAGGTTTTCAAGCAAGAAGAGTAGCTTTTAATTTAGGACTTTCTGGAAATGCTTTTAAAGAAATGGTGAAATTTGTTGACTCATTATACAATGCTTACATTGGTTCTGATTCATCAATGTTTGAAATTAACCCAGTTTTAAAAACATCTGATAATAAAATTATGGCAGTTGATGCCAAAGTAAATATTGATGATAACGCTTTATACCGTCAGCCAGTTTATGCTGAAATGCGTGACGTTAGAGAAGAAAATCCAATTGAAGTTGAAGCTAAAGAAGCTGGATTAAACTATGTTGACCTTGACGGAACTGTTGGTTGTATGGTGAACGGTGCTGGATTAGCAATGGCTACAATGGATTTGATTAAATATGCAGGTTTTGAGCCAGCTAACTTCTTAGACGTTGGTGGAACTGCAGATGCAAAACGTGTGGAATTAGCTTTTAGAATTATCTTAAAAGATCCAAACGTAAAAGCAATTTTGATTAACATCTTTGGAGGAATCGTTCGTTGCGATCGTGTTGCTCAAGGTGTTGTTGATGCTTACAAAAATATGGGTGACGCAATTAAAGTGCCAATCATCGTTAGATTACAAGGTACAAATGCTGAAATTGCTAAAGAGTTAATCGATAATTCTGGAATGCCAATTTTATCTGCAGTTCAATTTCAAGAAGCTGCTGATCAAGTTCAAAAAGCGCTTTCTTAATTAGATAGAAATTATTTTATATTGAAAATCCCGAGTTTTTAGCTCGGGATTTTTTATTTAATTTACTTTTTTACCGGACAAGTATTAATTCCTAACAAAGTATATAACGGACAAAAACTTACTAGACTGGTTAAGGCAAAAACTGCTGCAATTACTACTGCTACAATTCCTAAAGTTCCATAAATTGTTCCGTTGTAGAATAAGAAAGCTAACACTGCAGCAACAATCAATCGGATTATTTTATCTGCTGTACCCATATTTTTTTTCATAACTAGTTGTTTAGTTGATTATTATAAAATAAAGGTACGCTTTATAAAATTGATACTTTGTTACATAAGTTACAAATCTATAATTTAATCCTTTTTATTCTTACCGTTTTTGTATTGTACTTTCTCTACAATTTCAACTTTTTTTACTGGTTTTTTAGCAGCGAATTTAGGTTTAGCAGCTGGCTTTTTCTTGAAATCACCTGGCTTAAACTCTTTTTTTGGAGCAGTTCCTTCTGATTTTTTAAATTCTTTTGGTTGTGCTTCTTTTTTGTGAATTGCAATTACATCCATAGGATTCTTCGGATTTTCTTTTGTTCCACGTAAGTGAATTACCAATCCGTTTAGGAAATTACGCAATACTTGATCGCCACATTCCATAAATTTTGGATGGTCTTCACTTCTAAAAAAGTTGCCAATTTCACCTTTCGACATTCTGAAATCTACCAATTTTAAGATTTCTTCTATTTGGTCGTCACGAAGCATTAAAGCTACACGTAGTTTTTTGAAAATATCGTTGTTGTTCATTTTTTACTGTATTTGAATCAAAATAGAATGTTGAATATTCAACAAGGAATTTTGAATTATGAAATTTAAAACAGCCAAAGGTACGCTTTTTTGAAACCTTCACGCCATAATTTTTCGTTGTGTTGACCATTTTTCACAATGATTTTTTTGTTCAGCATTTTACATTCACAACGTTTTGTATTCACTTGATATTCCATATTGTCTAAATCACGAACCATATCATCATCGCCTTCTTTGTCGCCGCATAGGAAATAAACTTTGGTTTTGAATGTTTTAGTTTGCTCCATTAGTTCGAAAATTTCTTTTCTGTTGAACCAAAAAGAAGGAGAGAAGCAACCTACTTTTCCAAAGATTTTAGGATATTTTAATGCGCCATAGAATGAAACCAATCCGCCGAGTGAACTCCCAAAAAGAGCTGTATTGTTGGCATTTGTTTTGGTTCTGTAGTTTTTGTCAACATAAGGTTTTAATGTTTTAACAATAAAATCTAAGTAATTATCGGCATTGCCTCCACCATATTTTTCGTGCTTGAATGGTGTTAGTTCTTCCATTCGTTTTTCGTTGCCGTGTTCGATTCCGATGACGATTACTTGTGCCGAAATACTGTCTAAAGTTTCATCAACATTCCATTCACCAACGTAGGATGTTTTGGCATCAAATAGGTTTTGTCCATCGTGCATGTAAATGACAGGGTATTTTTTCTTTGAATTACTATCATAGTCTTTTGGTAAATAAACCCAAATTTTCTTAATTGTTTTTAATTGTGGTGCTTCTATTGAAAATGATGAAACTTGTCTACTAGCAGTACTTTCTTGCGCATTTGAGGTGCAAAAAAGGATTCCAAATAAAAGGGTTAAAATGAATTTCAAGCGAATTAATTTTTAGAATTTAACAAATAATTATATTTTAGCTAAAAATAATCATTTTGATGAACACTAAGGAACAAAAATTAAGTTTATTAGCAGACATGATTGCATTTGCAATTGTTGATGGCGAATTGCACGAAAGAGAGTACATGTTTCTTTCGATAATTGCGATAGAACTAGGCATAAACAAAGACGAGTTGAAACAACTTTTTCATGAAGAAAACCGTAGTGAAATCATTAAAAGTGAGTTTGAACGCATTCAGCAATTTTATAGATTGGCACTTTTAATGCATTGCGATGGAGTTTTGCACGAAAGAGAGCAAATCAAAATACACGAAATAGGCATCAATATGGGATTGAATCCATTTGCTATGAAACGTGTTTTAAAAGCCATGGAACAATCACCAACACGAATGGTTTCACCAGATTATTTATTAGAAGTTTTTCAAGAGCAGTTGAATTAAGTACTGAAAAATGGCGAGTACCATAAACAGCTTTTAACGGCATGTATAAGCATAGTGCAGGACTTAGAAGCACTAACTTTCAATTTACCGTAAAGTTCGTTGCTTGTAAGGTGTTCATCTTTAATGCATTACGCTTATATAATGTTATCGGCTTTTTTCTTTTTCATTTGTTATAGAAATATACGTACGATACAGCAAAAACAATTAAATATGATAATGCACTAATGATATAGTGTTTAAGAGTCCTTTCAAGACTTAGTTCAAAAAATTCTTTTGTCATTCCGCTTTCTTCATCAATTAGGTGATCAAATGCTGAGTTGGCTTTTTTCTGCTTATTATAGTTGATGTAAAAAAAGACTAAGAAAAGAGGTAGATGCCAGAGAAAAAAGTGGTGTAGGTCAAAATAATAAAGTAGGTATCCATTTAAGATGGCATAACCAATAATGAAAAATACAGCATACTTGAAGTATTTATGATAGGTTGAAAATCGAAATATCTGCATCAATAATAACCATGAAAACAATGCGAAAATAACATAGTAAAGAACTTGCATATGATTGTATCTGTTTTATTGAAAATATTTATCAAGTCCCATTACGAAAGACTCTACATCTTTGTCTATGAAGTTAATAAGTTCATCCTGATTCAATTGTTTATCTTGCTCTATAACGAGTTGTGCCGAGCTATTGAATAATTTATTCATTCGTTCTGGACCTGAACCTTCCATGCTCATGAGCCTAGATAATCCTTTCATGATAATTGGGTTTAAAGTTTGGTTTCCTGTTCCTTCTTGAATGCCTTGTTCAATACACGTGGTTACAAAGTTCAAAGTTGCCCAATCGTACTCTCGGTGGAATTTTCTGTTAAACACAAAAACAAGTGCATGAATCCGTTGTAACATCACTTCAGTACAGAGATATGAAGCCGCGTTTTCATTGGAAGTCATATTCCCACATATTGTTGCTAAATTCCTGTCTGAAACAACGTCTTTTGTTGCGCGTTGAATTACTTTTGCTGTTTTTTTCTTCTTTGATGTAAAAATCATAGTTCATAGTTTTAATTACCGCTAACTTCAGACTGTGAAAAAACTTCACAATCTCATTAACAAATATATCAAAAAACTTGTACTAAAAATAGAAATGTTGTAATTTTAGTCATGCACCACATCCAAGGAATTTCTCGCCATCAGCTACAAATGAATAGCTTAGAAGACAAGATAGACGAATTTGGGAATATCATCCGACCAAAATATTTGTCAAATCACACGCATTATTCGCCTATAGATAGCGATGCGAGAGTAAGTGTAAAACCAGGCAAAGCACGCCAACTGAATTATTTTGGACAAATCGCTGTAGACGATGCGCACCACGTTATAACAGGTGCATGTTCTGACTTTGCAGACAAACGCGATAGTCAGTGTATTGAAAAAATTGTAGCACTTACCGAGGAAAATCTAAATGAAAACGATATTCAACTAGAAGAACTTTTAGCCGATGGTGGTTACAGTAGCGGCGAAGCCTTGGAATATTTACACAAAAAAAACATTGATGCCTACATCCCAAATTTCGGACAATACAAACCTTTTAGAGAAGGCTTTGTTTTTAACAAAGAACTGCATCAGTACGAATGTATAAAAGAAGGTGGCAACAACGCCATTTTGCTATTTAAAGGCGAAAAGACAGATAGTAAAGGCTATACCAAACGCACGTATCGAAGTAGCGAAAGCGATTGTAAACACTGTCCATTAAGAGAACAATGCTGCGGAAAAACCACCAAATTTAAGAAGATAGACGACAGCATACACAAAGAACATTACGATAGAATGCACCAAAAACTCACCCAAAACCCACATTATGCCAAGAAAATGGTACGTGTGCGAAGCAAAACAGTAGAGCCTGTAATTGGAACCTTGGTCAATTTCACCAACATGAAACGAATAAACACACGAGGCATACAAAACGCCAACAAACACGTGTTGATGGCAGCATTAACCTATAACCTGAAGAAATACCTGCGCTTTGTTGTGAAAAAACCATCTATTTTGAGCCAAGTTCTTTCCCTAAAACAAGGGAAGAACATCGCTTTTATAAAAACCCTCTTTTTAGACTTAAAACCCTCGATTGTCAGCTATTTAAATTTTGCAATTTGGAATTGTAGCCCAAAAAATAACCTCGCCTAAATCATCTAAAACGAGGCCGATTTTTAGAATTATCTTGATAAATTATTTTTTTTGGAGGGTTGTGCAACAGCTACGGCTGTTGTGCGTTCGTTGTTTATTTTCTTACGATATTAATTGGAATATTATATTTAACTTCTACTATTTTACCTTCTTTTATTCCTGGTTTCCATTCAGGTGAATTATTTAAAACTCTTCTTATTTCCGTTTCTGAAATACTCCCTGTTGTTCTAATTGTTAATATATTTAATTTTCCGTTCTTGTCTATAATAAATTCTATTATAGCTTTTCCTGAAACTTCATCAAAACCCCGATAATTTTCGGTTATATATTTTATAAACTTGTCATTTCCATTTTTAAAAATTGGTTTTTCATCAACTGATTTATTGTCGAAAAAAATATCTAACCCATTATCAGATGACTTTTTTTCAGAAATAATTTTATTAGGTATTGTTTTTTGAGAATTTAGGTAAAGGAAATTGGGATTAACTTTAAGTTCAATTCGTTGAAGAAATTCCCAGCCTATATTATCATAAGTTTCTGCATTAAACTTACTAATTATCTCGTCAAAAAAATTATTGAAAAAAAGTTCTTTTTCAAGATATTCCGTATCAAGACCATCTAATTTTACTTGATTAATTCCATAAATTTTATCAACATCAAATTCTCCGCTCATCATTCTAAAATTCCAATCTAAATTATATTCTTTTTTTACAATTGAATTATTTTTATCAAGGATAGCTTGGAAGTCGAATTTGTAAATATTTGGACTATAAATTCCAAGTAATGACCCATTTTTATATCTATTTTCAAGATATGTTAAAATATTTTTAATAAATTTTGCTTTGTAAACTGTATTTTCATTGTCGATTTTCCAATCGTCAACAAATTCACCATTTTCATCAAACTTTCCTTTTAAACCATTAAATTCAATTTCTCCAATTATTGTATCATTTTTAAAATTTATAGAATACTCTTTCTTTAAACCATTTTCGGATAAGCTAAATAACCATTTATCATTTTTTAGATTATTCTTATAATTTCCAGAAATTTCAACTGTAACATATTCATTTTTGTGAAAATATTGCCAAAATCCTATTTTAGAATTATTAGCAAAAGTTCCTTTTTCAAAGTGTTTTTTATCAATTGAATAATTAAATTTTCCACTAAAAATTTCTTGTTTACTTTCTAATTCGTAATATTCATAATTTGCATTTCCATTTTTAAATTTTCCATTATAAGTTTTTAAATTTTGTGAATAAACAAAAACTGATAAAGTAAAGAATATTAAAAGAAGTAATTTTTTCATGATGTTTTTTCCGGTTTTTCGGTACAATGACGCACAACTAGTGTATGAGTCTGACGTTATCATCCTAATACACCCAAATTGGGTAGGATTAGCGCCATTCGATTGCGTATTTTATTCAAATCTACAAAACTAAAAGTTATTTTGCAAAAAAGTACTAGTGTATCTTTTAATAATACTCCATTGGTTTCTGTCCCTTTGCAGCATGATATTTTGGTTGTTAAAGTAGTTGTTTGTACTAATTTATATTTTTTCTTGCAAGGCTTTAATTTCATCTCGATATTTAGCAGCTTGCATAAAGTCTAATTCTTTGGCTGCTTTTTCCATAGCTTTTTTTGCTTCACGGATTTTCTTTTCAATTTCGGGTTTTGATAAGTACAAACTTTCAGGTTCGGCAGCTTTTAAAACTTGGTTTTCATAATATTGTGTTGAAACCGAATTTCCTGCTAAAGCACTTCCCAAACTTTTATTTAAAGCTTTTGGTTCTAAACCGTGTTTGGTATTATAATTCATTTGTTTTTCACGACGGTAGTTCGTTTCGTCAATGGTTTTTTGCATCGATGCCGTGATTTTATCGCCATACATAATAGCCTTTCCGTTAACGTTTCGAGCCGCACGACCAACAGTTTGTGTAAGTGAGCGATGACTTCTTAAAAATCCTTCTTTGTCGGCATCCAAAATAGCAACTAATGAAACTTCGGGTAAATCTAGACCTTCACGAAGTAAGTTTACACCAATTAAGACATCAAACAAACCTTTACGTAAATCTTGCATGATTTCCACACGTTCTAGTGTATCAACATCGGAGTGAATGTAACGGCAACGAATGGCAACTTTCGTCAAATATTTGGTCAATTCTTCAGCCATTCTTTTGGTTAAAGTGGTAACTAAAACGCGTTCATCTACTTCACAACGCTGCTGAATTTCCTCAATTAAATCGTCAATTTGGTTCAAACTCGGACGTACTTCTATAATTGGATCTAATAAACCTGTAGGACGAATAACTTGTTCTACATAAATTCCTTCTGATTTTTGCAATTCATAATCGGCTGGAGTTGCTGAAACATAAATGACTTGGTTTTGCATGGATTCAAATTCCTCAAACTTCAACGGACGATTGTCCATGGCCGCAGGAAGACGGAAACCATATTCAACCAAATTCTCTTTTCGACTTCTATCGCCACCATACATAGCATGTACTTGCGAAATCGTTACGTGGCTTTCATCAACAACCATCAAGAAATCGTCTGGAAAATAATCCAACAAACAGAAAGGTCGTGTTCCAGGTAAACGTCGGTCTAAATAGCGAGAATAGTTTTCAATTCCGGAGCAATACCCTAGTTCTCGAATCATTTCTAAATCGAAATTGGTGCGTTCTTCCAATCGTTTTGCTTCTAAATGTTTGCCAATTTCTTTGAAATAATCGACTTGTTTTACCAAATCTTGTTGGATATCCCAAATGGCCGCTTGTAGAACATCAGGTGAAGTCACAAACATATTTGCTGGATAGATATTTAGTTTTTCGTATTTTTCTAAAACTTGTGAACTTCTGGCATCAAAGGCTTCAATTTCTTCAATTTCATCGCCAAAAAAGTGAATTCTAAAAGGTTCGTCGCCATAACTTGGGAAGATTTCGACAGTATCGCCTTTAATTCTGAAATTTCCTGGAGTGAATTCGGCTTCGGTTCTTGAATATAAACTTTGAACTAATTTGTGTAATAATTTGGTTCGAGAAATCACTTGATTTTTTTGAACAGAAACCACATTTTTCTGAAATTCTACTGGATTTCCAATTCCATAAAGGCAAGAAACAGAAGAAATTACAATAATATCACGGCGTCCAGAAAGTAGGGCAGAAGTAGTGCTTAAACGAAGTTTTTCTAATTCTTCATTGATGGATAAATCTTTTTCAATATAAGTTCCAGTTACAGGAATAAATGCTTCTGGCTGGTAATAATCGTAGTAAGAAACGAAGTATTGTACCGAATTATTTGGAAAAAACTGCTTAAATTCTGAATATAATTGTGCCGCTAATGTTTTGTTGTGCGCCAAAACCAATGTAGGTTTTTCTACATTTTGAATTACATTGGCAACGGTAAATGTCTTTCCCGAACCTGTAACTCCTAATAGCGTTTGGTATTTTTCGCCATTGAGAATTCCATTTGAAAGTTTTTCAATGGCTTGTGGCTGGTCGCCTGTAGGTTCGTAGGAAGAGATTACTTGGAATTTCATTTTTGGCAAAATTTCAGAAGAGCAAAGTTACAAAGTTTGATAGTTATTCAGCAGAAAACTTCCATTCTTTCTGTTGTTTTTCGCTCAAGAAAGTCCAAGCTACAAAACGACTTATTTTTTGTCCTTGAGCCATTTCTACCGTTTTAATTTCAACTGCTCCAACTTTGTTTAAAGTTTTGTAAATGCTTCGTAAATTATCTTTTTTGGAAACTAAAGAAGTGAACCAAAAAACTTGCAAAGGATATTTTACACTTTCATAAATCATTTGAGTTATGAAACCAATTTCGCCACCAGTGCACCAAAGTTCTGCGTTTTGACCACCAAAATTTAGAACTGGCTTAGTTGATTTAGTATCTTCCAAATTATTTACTTTTCGTAAAGAAACTTTAGTTGCTTCCTCTTGCGATGAATGAAATGGCGGATTGCAAATTGTAAAAGCAAATTTATCTTCTGGAAGGATAATATTTTTAAAAATAAATCTTGGTTCCACTTGCAATTGTAAACTGATGGCTTCAATCAAATGTGGATTTTTTCCAATGATTTTTTTGCAATTTTGAAGTGCATTTTCATCGATATCAGTTCCTACAAAACTCCATTGGTATTCATGATTTCCTATTATTGGATAAATACAATTGGCTCCAATGCCAACATCTAAACCAATTACATTTTCACCTTCAGGAATGATTTTGTTATTTGAATCTGCTAATAAATCAGCTAAATAGTGGATATAATCAGCTCTTCCTGGAATTGGCGGACACAAATAATTTTTAGGAATTTCCCAATATTCAATTCCGTAATTTGAAATTAATATAGCTTTGTTTAATGCTTTTACCGCTTCAGGATTTGCAAAATCTATAGTCTCAATATCGTGTTCATTGACGAAAATATAATTTTTTAAAATAGGATAATTGTAAATTAATTTTTCAAAATCGTATCTAAATCTATGTTGATTTCTTGGATGTAATGTAGTTTTTTCTGTGATTGTTTTGTTCTTCATTTTGTCATTTCTCTATATCAAATATAGGAAAAAATACCTTACTTTTATAAGATAATAAAATAAAAAATAGTCATGAAGGAAATCAAATTTAGAAAGCGTTATATTCTCTACATTGTTATGATTTCCTATTTGATTATTTGTCAATCTTGTATGAAAATGCGAATGAGTAGTAAAAAAACGAAAGTCTTTTTTACAACTTCAAAAATTGAATTTACTGATTCTATTATAAAGTTAGATGAGCATAACGTTCATTATATTCAAACAGGTCAAAAAGATTTTCCTACTTTATTTTTTATTCATGGTTCGCCTGGAAGTTGGGATGCCTATAAAGAATATTTGAAAGATATGTTGCTGTTGAAAAAGTATAGAATGATTGCTATTGATAGGCCAGGATTTGGGTTTAGTGATTTTGGAACTGCAGAAAATCTACAAGTTCAATCGAAAATTATATTTGATTTTATTGAAAAAGTTGCTAATAATAAACCAATTATTCTTGTTGGTCATTCGATGGGCGGACCAGTTATAACAAAATTAGCTGAAAATAATCCAAAAAAATTCCAACAATTAGTTATTATTTCGGGTTCAATCGATCCAAAAGCTGAAAATCCGGAAGTTTGGCGGTCTTTTATCATGAAAAAGCCACTAAGATATTTGATACCAGGAGCTTTGCGACCTTCAAACGATGAATTATGTTGGTTAAAAGAAGATTTAAAAACAATGAAATCTAATTTGAAGAATATAGTTTCTAATGTTGTGATTATTCATGGAACAAAAGATAGATTAGTTCCTTATTCTAATATGAAATTTATGCAAGATGAATTTATAAATTCCAAGAAAGTAGATACATTATCAATTAAAAATGCCGACCATTTTATACCTTGGACGCATTACAATATTATTCGAGATGCGTTGTTGGGAATTAAACTTTAGTATTTAATCAAAACATTCCATCAATAGTAAATCGCCATCAGAATGTTCGATTTTTACAATTCCATCTTCTGTTACATGGTTGCTGCTTCCTGTTCTGTATCCAATGGTAAGCTCTTCATTAGTTAAAGGATAGAATAAATTTTGTGTTGTAATTCCCCTTACTTTTCCGATTGGAATTAATGAAATCGGAGTATTTTTAGTATACCATTTTTCAAATTTATTAGGTAATAAAAACACTTTAGAATGGTCGTCAAGAATTACAATTTTTAATTTGTTTCTATAACCAACAATATTCGTGATATTTGTAATAGTATGATCGGCACGTTTTCCTGTTGCCCATACCACATTTACTGCTTTGTGACCTTTTTCAATTAAATAATCAAATGCTTTTTCTAAATCGGTTTTGTCTTGATTTGGAGTGTGAACAATTTCTAGCGGAAACTGTTTCTCTTTATAAATTTCTGGATTAAAATCATCGTCAAAATCTCCTAAAAGCACATCAATTTTTATGTCCAATTGTAAAACTCTGTCAATGGCGTTATCTAAAACTACAACTATTGGCGACCATTCTAATAATTGTCCTAAGAGTTCAAAACTACACGATGCTCCATTTGCAATAATTAATGCAGGTTCTTGATCGTCGCGAACTATATGATGTGATGACATTTCTGAAGTACAAATTACGAAGTTAGAAGTACGAAGTTATTTTATAGAATTATTTCTTGTTGTTTTAATTGACGCTATTGTAATAGCTAATAATTCTCCTGATTCTTTTAATAATAGATGAAATTCGTTATTTAATTTTAGGTTTTCAATTTTGGATATTTCATAAAGTAGATCAAGAAAAAAATTACTTTCATCAACTTCTTCTTCAACTATTTTCAATTTATTAATAAAATCTGCTTTAGATTTAGCTCTTTGCGATGCTCTATAATTTGCTCCTACCGAACTTGAACATCTAATGAGTTGATTTACATAAGCATTGTATTCTCTTGTTTTAGGCAGCTTTGTACATAATAACATACAATCAATTGCAAATTTTCTTGTTCTTTGTTTTAAATCATTTGTCATTTTGGCGTGTATTTGTTTTCAAAAATAAACTTTTTTTTCAAAATATTTTACTTCTAACTTTGTACTTCTAACTTCGTACTTCTATTGAACAGTATAATTTAATGTGTCAATTTCTGATAAATGAAAATAACCTAATGGATAATTGTCTTGGTTGCTTTGGTTTATGATGTTTCCTCTCAATGTTGCTGGTGGAGTTGCAAATGGACTTCCTCCTGCACTTCCAGCAATGTTTAATAATTTGTTCATGTAGTTGAAATAGCGAATTGAAATTCCTTTCAAGCTAAAACTTAGAACATCACCAGATTTTAAATCACTATCAGTGTAAAATCCGAACATTTGATTTCCTTGAAAGAACTCATCTTTAATAACTCCAAATTCAGGTAATAATTTTTCCGAGTTTTTTACTCCAATTAAATAGTTATTATCTTCTAATCCATTGTCTTGATAGAAAAATTTTACTTGAATTTCATCTCCTCCAAAACCTTGTACTGTAGTTTGTTGTGTGCTATCAATGGTTGGTGTTGCTAACAATTTTTCGGTTGAAGTATAGGTTTGTCCTGAATATTGAATGGTTAAAGTATAGTTTTCATTAATAACAGGAACAAAATTTGAACAAACATACTCGCCAGTATTTGGAATTTCTAAGAAATTGAAAACAGTGTCAGAACTATTTTTAACGAAAACAACTGCTCCAGAAACAACAGGTATTGTATTGCTATAATAATCTGTTGTAAGAGTAAGTTTTATTTTTTGATCGTTTCCGATAGTTCCTTTTTGCCATAAAATATTGGCATCAATAACCAATTTTGGATTGGCAGTATCTAAATCTATATTGACTTTGTCTTCGCAACTTGCAAAAAATAGTAAAGTTAAAATGTAAATTATATTTTTCATTTTGTTAGAATTTAAAGTTGTAAGAAACTGCAGGAACAATTCCGAAAATAGATAATTTTATGGCTTCATTTTGTCCTGAATCTTGATTCTGTCTAAAACTTATTGAAGCAGCATTTTTTCTTGCATATAGATTATAAACGCTAAAAACCCATTCGCCTTTCCAACGTTTATTGTCACTTCTTTTAGGAGTTAATGTTGCAGAAATATCTAAGTGATGATATAAAGGTAAATTGTTTTCATTACGTAAACCATAGCTTGGAACAGTAATTCCTTGATAAGTATATTGTCCGTTTGGATACGTTACAGGTTGACCAGTTTGAAGTACAAAGTTGGTACCAAAATTCCATTTTTTATTTAATTTATAGGAACTTGTAATTGCCACATTATGGGTTTTATCGTAAGCAGAACGGTACCAATTTCCATTATTGATTCCTGTTTCATTTGCAGTTCTTCCTGGAGTTTTTTGTTCGGAACGTGAAAGTGTATAAGAAATCCAACCGTTAAATTTACCAGTATTTTTCTTGAACATTACTTCTAGACCATAAGAACGCATTTCACCATTAAGGATGACTTGTTCGATGGCTTCATTTGCAATTAAATCGGCACCATCGATGTAATCCATTCTGTTTTTTACTTTTTTGAAAAAACTTTCTACTTCGAGAGAATAAGCATCTTCTTTAAAATTCGCAAAATATCCAACAGCTATTTGATCAGCTATTTGTGGTTTGATGAAATTATCACTAGGTGTCCAAACATCCAATGGAGTAGGTGAAGCGGTATTAGTAACTAATTGTAAATACTGAACCATTCGGTTATAACTAGCTTTAACTGATTTGTTTTCATCCAATTCGTAAGCAACAGAAAAACGTGGTTCTAAATTATTAAAATCCGCAATTACCTTATTTTTACCATAAAACTCTGTTCCAATTGGAGTTGCTTTTTCATAGATTTTTAAATCATTATCAAAAGTTACTGCTTGATTGTTAGCATAAATATTTTGAGTAGAATTTCCTAAACGATAGAATAAACTATATCTTAATCCGTATTCAATATTGATATTGTCTGTTAGCTTTTGTTCGGCTCCAACATAAAAAGCTGGTTCGAAAGCGAACTTCTTTTCCAATTGTCTAAAGTTAATTCCAGAATCACTTCTAGATGGTTCAATAGTTCCTGGGTTGAAATCATAATAAATACCATTGGCACCAAAATTCATTTTAATTTTATCAGATAAATA
The DNA here is from genome assembly GCF_039539165.1 of Flavobacterium chungnamense. NCBI lineage: Bacteria > Pseudomonadati > Bacteroidota > Flavobacteriia > Flavobacteriales > Flavobacteriaceae > Flavobacterium > Flavobacterium chungnamense. The sequence continues at coordinate 49,886 of NZ_BAABCS010000017.1, read as the reverse complement.
ATATTTGAAATCATATTTAATGTTATAATTTTTTATACCAGAATCCCAATTAAAGCCAACAAAATCTAAGTTAAGTCCATAATAATAATCGCTATAAATCAAAGACAAATTAGAAAATAATTGGTCTGAAAATAAATGGTTCCAACGCAAATTTAATGTTGAATTACCGTAGGTATTTGTAAAGCTTTGATTTAATGAGAAAACATCTCTACCAAAATATCCAGAAAGGTATAAGTTGTTGTTTTTGTTTAGTTTATAATTTAATTTGGTATTTAGATCATAAAAGTAAGCTGAATTTTCATTGTTAGATAGTTTCAGAAATAAGTGAGCATAAGAGCCACGACCAGCAACAATAAAAGAACCTTTGTTTTTTACAATTGGGCCTTCAGCAAGTAATCTACTCGATATTAAACCAATACCGCCATTCATATGAAAGCCTGTGCTGTTTCCGTCTTTTTGATAAATATCTAAAACGGATGATGCTCTTCCACCAAATCTTGATGGAACACCACCTTTATATAATTTTAAATCTTTAATTGCATCTGGATTAAAAACAGAGAAAAATCCAAATAGGTGTGAAGAATTATAGATAGTTGCTTCATCCAAAAGTACTAAATTTTGGTCAGCTCCACCACCTCTAACATTGAAACCCGATTGTCCTTCGCCAGCATTTGTTACGCCTGGAAGAAATAATATGGATTTAATAATATCTACTTCTCCCAATACAACTGGCATCTGTTTTATTGTAGTAATTGACATTTTGTTGACACTCATTTCAGGTTTTCTAGTATTTGTACCAACTTTTTCTTTTATAACGACTTCTTGTAACAATTCGCCACTTTCAATTAAACTGTAATTTTTTTTTATGTCTTGATTTAATGAAATTTTTTCTTCAATAGTTTCATAGCTTATGTAACTGATGCTTATTTCATAATCGCCTTTGGGAAGTGTAAGTGAATAAAAGCCATATTCATTGGTAATTGCTGATGATTTGGTTCCTTTTACAATAACGTTTACACCTATTAAAGTTTCATTATTTTTTTTATCTGAAATGGTCCCACTAATGGTAAATTTTTCTTGCGAAAAACTTGACATTGAGGTAAGAATAAACAGAAATATTGATAATAATCTATTGAAAGGCATAGTCTTTGATTTAGTTTTGCAAATTTGATAATTTATTAGGCTTGTTGTTGCGTAACGAATGTTAATGTATGGTTAATAATTAAAAAAGGGTATTTCTTTTTTGAATATATTTACACTTTAATTAGATATGGTAAGGATTGTTTTTTTTGTAGTATTTTTAATTTGTTTTTCATTTAGTTCTCATGCACAATTTGAGCAAACTAAAAGAAAGGTAAATATTAGTGCGATGCCAGACAAAGCTAAAAAGAAGAAAGCTATTTTACCAGAAACTCCTCCTACTACAGTTACACCAGAAATAAAATTTGAAAGTCAATATTTTAAAAAGGAGGATGACATATTATTGAGAAGTTTGCCTAAATTACCTAAAGTAGGTGAGGTAGAAACTCCAAAAACCTATGAAGTAAGAAGTGTTTCTGAAATTTACACTGAAAAAGTGCAGGCTAAAATGGCTCAAGAAGGAATTTCAAGAGAAATTTTAAATAGCGATATTTTTCTTGGAGAATATACAGTTTATACAAATGAAATTAAGATTTCTGCAAGAGATTATAGTGCCATTGATGGTGATTTAGTTAGAATTTGGTTAAATGGTGAAATAGTTACTAAAGTAATTGATTTAGAGTCTGGCTATCAAAGATATGATTATGTTTTGAAGGAAGGTTTAAATGTAATTCAAATTGAAGCACTCAATATAGGCTTGTCATTCCCAAATACTGGACAGTTTTCATTTGTTGATGGAAATGGTAAAATGATAACAGAACAGTTTTGGGGATTGAATGAAGGTTATCGCGCAACCATAAAAGTATATAAGAAAAAAGGTTTAGAAGAAGAGAAGGAGAATAAATAAAAAAGACGACCTATTGGTCGTCTTTTTTATTTCTAATTTAGAAAATTATGCTAATTTTTTATCTAAATTTTCTTTGATAGCTGCTAAGAAATTTTCTGTAGTTAAGTAATCTGCAGAAGTTAATCCCTCTGGTTTTACTAACATAGCTAAATCTTTAGTCATTTTACCACTTTCAACAGTTTCGACACAAACTTCTTCAAGCTTGTTGCAGAAATTAATTAACTCTTGGTTTCCGTCTAATTTACCTCTGTGTTCTAAACCTCTTGTCCAAGCAAAGATAGATGCAATTGGGTTTGTAGAAGTTGCTTTTCCTTGTTGGTGTTGACGATAATGACGAGTTACTGTTCCGTGTGCTGCTTCTGCTTCAACTGTTTTTCCATCTGGAGTTACTAATACAGAAGTCATTAATCCTAATGAACCAAATCCTTGTGCAACTGTATCCGATTGAACGTCTCCGTCATAGTTTTTGCAAGCCCAAACAAAACCACCATTCCATTTCATTGCAGAAGCAACCATGTCATCGATAAGTCTGTGCTCATAAGTCATTCCGTTAGCTTCAAAATCAACTTTGTAATGTTGTTGATACACTTCTTCAAAAATATCTTTGAATCTTCCATCGTAAGCTTTCAAAATTGTATTTTTTGTAGAAAGATATAAAGGCCATTTTTTAGTCAAAGCCATTTGAAAAGAAGAATGAGCAAATCCATAGATACTTTCATCGGTATTATACATAGACATTGCTACACCATCACCTTTAAAGTCATAAACTTTCCATTCTGTAGTTTCACCAGCTTCATTAGTGAAAGACATGGTCAATGTACCTTTTCCTTTTATAACTTTATCAGTCGCTTTATATTGATCTCCAAAAGCGTGACGACCAATAACAATTGGTTTAGTCCAACCTTGAACGTATCTTGGTACATTACTCATAATAATTGGTTCACGGAAAACAGTTCCACCAACGATATTACGGATGGTTCCGTTTGGAGATTTCCACATTTCAGAAAGATTGAATTCTTTTACGCGCTCTTCATCTGGAGTAATAGTAGCACATTTAATACCGACATTATATTTTTTAATTGCTTCAGCAGAGTCAATTGTAATTTGGTCTTTAGTTGCTTCTCTGCTTTCAATTCCTAAATCGTAGTATTTGATATCTAAATCTAGATATGGAAGGATTAGTTGTTCTTTAATGAAACTCCAAATAATTCGTGTCATTTCATCGCCATCCAATTCAACTACTGGATTGGCTACTTTAATTTTTGCCATAATGTATAATGTTTTGTTGTTTGTTTTTATAAAAATTCGCGGTAACAAATATAAGAATAAGTAGTTAATTTTATTATAGTTCAGCTACGAAATCGATTGATTTATGAATTTGATATTTTAAAGAACTTAAATTATGAATTTGATAATTTAGGGTTATTTTTTTTGCATAAAAAAAGCCTCGATATTATCGAAGCTTTTTTTATTGATAGAAAGTTTAGAATTATCTTCTTCTTTCTTTGATTTTTGCTTTTTTACCAGTAAGTTCTCTAAAGTAGTAGATACGAGCTCTTCTAACTTTACCTCTTTGGTTCAATTCAATTTTTTGTAAAGCAGGCATGTTAACTGGGAAGATACGTTCTACACCAACTGCACCAGACATTTTACGGATTGTAAAAGTTTCAGTGATACCAGCTCCTTTTCTTTGAATAACAACTCCTTTAAAAAACTGAGTTCTAGTTTTTTCACCCTCTTTAATTTCGTAGTAAACAGTGATAGTATCACCAGCTCCGAATGTAGGGAAATCTTTTTTTGTTGATAATTCGTTATTAACGAAATCTACTAAATTTGCCATTTTTAATGCTAATTATGGTTTAAAATCTGAGCAACATTCACGGTTTTCGCCAGAGGTTGGTCAAATGTGGGTGCAAAATTAATTATAAATTATGAATTATGAATTATAAATTGAAAAATATTTAAAAAAACTATTCTTCCAATAAATCAGGTCGTCTATTTTTTGTATGCTCAAACGCCATATCTTCTCTCCATTTGTCAATTTTAGCAAAGTGACCACTCGTTAATACTTCTGGAACTTTCCATCCTTTATAGTCAGCAGGTCTTGTATATATAGGTCCCGATAGAAGTCCGTCTTGAAAACTATCTGTTAGTGCCGAAGTTTCATCAGATAATACGCCTGGTATTAAACGAATTATAGCATCGCAGAAAACAATTGCTCCAATTTCGCCACCACTCAAAACATAATCACCAATTGAAATTTCTTTAGTAATAAAATGGTCTCTTACTCGTTGGTCAACTCCTTTGTAATGTCCGCATAAGATTATAATGTTTTCATACATTGATGCAGTGTTTGCCATCTTTTGATTTAAAGTTTCTCCATCAGGAGACATATATATGATTTCATCATAAGTTCTTTCGCTTTTCAAATGGGCTATACAAGCATCAATAGGTTGAATCATCATCACCATGCCTGCACCACCTCCAAATGGATAATCATCAACTGATTTCTGTTTATTAGTAGTGTAGTCTCTTAAATTATGAAAATTTACTTCTACTAATCCTTTATCAATAGCACGTTTCATAATTGATGCTTCAAATGGACTTCTAAGTAATTCAGGTAATAAAGTGATAATATCTATTCTCATTTGGCAAAGATAAATATTATTTTTTAGTTCCATGTATAGAATAAACCATTGGAATTTTATTTCCAAAATGTTTTATTCTAAATTTATTAGGTTCAAATTCTTCAGTTTCATTAAAGCAGTTGTATGGCGAATAATCATATTCATTGAAACAATTTATCTGTAAACCATTGTTTATTAATGAATTTAATAGTTCAGAAGTTGGATGATTCCAAGTCATTGTTTGTGTTGAAAGTTCAGCTTCTTTATCAGCATAAGTTCCAGATTCGTCTTCAATAATTGGCTCGACATTGAAATAGTTATAAAAAACTTCCTTAAAATCATTGTCAAACATCCAAACAATAGGATGAAAATCAGCCATTATAAATTTTCCATCATGTTTTAAAAAATGTGAGATAACTTTTGCCCATTTATCTAAATCAGGAAACCACCCAATAGTTCCATAACTTGTGAAAACAATATCGAATTTTTCATCAATAAACTTTGGAGCATCATAAATATCACAACATACAAATGTGGTATCTAAATTCAATTTTGATGCAAATTCTCGTGCTCTTTCAATAGCTTTATCAGACAAATCAACACCAGTTGCTTTTGCACCCTTTCTCGAAAATGTCATCGTATCTTGACCAAAATGACATTGTAAATGTAAAATACGTTTTCCTGTTATATCACCAAGTAATTCTAATTCAATTGAATTTAAAGTTGATTTTCCGTCTAAAAAACCTTGCATATCATAAAATTCAGACGCAATATGAACATCGGTTTTATTGTTCCAAGTTTGTTTATTTATGTTTATGTAATCCAATTTATTTTCCATTTCAAAATATTTTAAAATCAAATGTACTATTTAAATCGAAACAATTAAATTTTTGTAATTTTGCACTTCAAATAAAAATACAATAGAATGGAAAACGGAATATACGCTAAATTCAATACTTCTAAAGGTTCAATTTTAGTAAAACTTACACATGATTTAACACCAGGAACAGTTGGAAACTTTGTAGGATTGGCAGAAGGTCAATTAGAAAACACTGCAAAACCAATGGGAAAACCATATTACGACGGATTAAAATTTCACAGAGTAATTCCAGATTTTATGATTCAGGGTGGATGTCCACAGGGAATTGGTACTGGTGGGCCAGGTTATAGCTTTGAAGATGAATTTCATCCTTCATTAAAACATGATAAACCAGGCGTTTTGTCTATGGCAAATTCTGGTCCAGCTAGCAATGGTTCACAGTTTTTTATTACACATGTTCCAACAAATTGGTTAGATAACAAACATACTGTTTTCGGGCATGTTGTAGAAGGTCAAGATGTTGTAGACGCTATTGCTCAAGGTGATTTAATTGAAACGCTAGAAATTGTTAGAGTAGGTGAAGAGGCTGAAAAATGGAATGCAATTGAAGCTTTCAGAACATTTGAAGGTTCAAGATTGAGAAAATTAGAAGAAGCTAAAAAGCAAGCCGAAGAAGCAATGGAAAAGTTAGCGGCTGGTTTTGATAAAACTGAAAGTGGTTTGAGATACAAAATCATCCAAAAAGGAAATGGTAAAAAAGCAGAAGCAGGAAAAACGGTTTCTGTTCATTATACCGGACAATTAGAAAATGGTAAAACATTTGATTCCTCTTACCCAAGAAAAAAACCAATTGAGTTTAGACTTGGTCAAGGTCAGGTTATTGAAGGTTGGGATGAAGGAATTGCTTTGTTGCAAGTTGGAGATAAAGCTCGTTTTGTAATTCCATCTTATTTAGGATATGGTGCAAGTGGTGCTGGTGGTGTAATTCCTCCAAATGCAACTTTAGTTTTTGACGTTGAATTGATGGACGTTAAGTAAATATTGTAAATAAAATGTAAAAAAACAATCCCGATAGATATTCTGTTGGGATTTTTTTTATTTTTACTTTACAAAAATCAACAAATATGAAAACAAAAATTTTAGCGGTTGCACTTTTAGCAATTGTACTTTATTCTTGTGGAGGATCAAAATCTGTTCCACCTCCACCACCTCCACCACCACTAAATATAACATATAAGGTTCCCACAGTTGAAGCGAAGCAAGCAGATAGCGCTTCTGACTTGGCCGAAGGAAAAAGTTTATACGAAAATAATTGTGCAAAATGTCATTCGTTATACAATCCCAAAGACTTTTCTAAAGAGAGTTGGAAGCCAATTCTTCTGGATATGCAAATAAAAGCAGGTATTTCTGATGAGCAAAGAGAGAAAATTTATAATTATGTAATCTCAAATTAAAAAAAATCCGTCAAACGACGGATTTTTTTTGGGATAGTGTTTGACTTATTATCTTTGAATATTATTTTCTTTCAATACATCATAAAATTTACATAGATAATTTTATCATGTATTGAAGATAAATTTTGTTTTCTATCAAATTTAGGAGTTCAAAAATTTAATAAGATCTTTGTTTAACCGATCTCTTTCTGTATAAAAAAGTCCATGTGGTGCATCTTCATAAATAATGAATTCATTATTAAGAATTAACTCACTTGCTTTTTTTGATGAAATTTCTATTGGAACAATGTCATCTTTATCACCATGAATAATTAGAGTTGGGACATTCATCAGTTTCATTTCATCTCGAAAATCGGTTGTTGAAAAGGATTTAGCACATTCTAAAGTTGCATGTGGTGAAGCAACCGAGCATAACATTCTGTAATATTCTAATAATGGTGTACTCAATGGTTTATTTATCAAGGTAACACCAAAAAAAGTTTTTCCAAAGTGATCAATAAAGTCAATTCTATCTTTTTTAATTGTATTAGTTCTTTCTTCGTTTTTTTCAGGAGTTGCACCTTCAGGATTGTCTTCTGTTTTTAATAAAAATGGTGTTATCGATGCAATTAAAACTGCTTTTGAAATATTTTTTCCACCATGACGACTAAAATAACGAACTACTTCACCGCCACCCATTGAAAACCCAACAAGAGTAACATCGGTTAATTCTAATTGGTCAATTATTGCTTTCAAATCATCAGTTAATGAATCATAAGAATAGCCATTCCATGGTTGAGATGATTTTCCAAAACCTCTTCTGTCGTATGTGATTACTCTAAAATTATTTTCTACTAAAGTTTCAACTTGGTATTCCCACATTTCATTTGAAAGTGGCCATCCATGAATTAAAATCACAGGTTTTCCTGATCCATAATCTTTTACATATAATCTAACATTTGGAGTCGTTTGAATGTATTTGTCCGTTGATTGTTCTAAAGTTGTTTGGGAAGTGCTCATTTTTTTCTATTTTTAATTGTTTTTTTCTTTTATAAAATTACAATCATCAATAAAAAAAGTTTTACACAAAAATTTTAAATACTTACAAATTTATTAGATTTGGCAGTGTGCAAATACATTTATTATAGAATTATGGAACCAATTACTTGGAATGATTTTGAAAAAATAGAAATGAGAGTTGGAACAATTCTTGAAGCAAATGATTTTCCCGATGCAAGAAAATCTGCGTATCAATTAACAATTGATTTTGGTGCTGAAATCGGAATTAAAAAATCGTCAGCACAAATTACTACACGTTATTTTAAAGAAGAATTGATTGGAAAACAAATCATAGCAGTTGTGAACTTCCCAAAGAAACAAATTGGAAAATTCATGAGTGAATGTTTAGTTTTAGGTTCTGTAAATGAGGATGAAGTAGTTCTTTTATCATCCGATTTAAAAGTAGAAAACGGTTTGCGAATTGCTTAATTTTGTTTTCTACGTTTATTAGCCATATACATATTAAAAACTGAAAGTAAAATAAATAATACAGGAACAACAAAGTAGAATTTTCGTTCTTCAAAGGAATTGTTTTGTTGAATATGTTGGAAATTTTCATAAATAATATACAACCAAAATAAAATGATTATTAGATTCAAATGAAAAGCATACTTGTTTAAAAAAGCTAGAATTTTTTGCATAGTGTAAGTGTTTTATATTTTATTTCCTTGTTTGTCAATGATAAAAGTTTTTCCGTTTAAAGTTACTGTAGTGGTGCCATTTTTAAAATTTTCTGCCATTTCATAGATAAAAGGAATTGCAATTGTTCCAGATTTGTCAACAAAGCCAATTTTCCCATTTAACAATAAAAGACATAATCCATCCCTAAAAAAGTTGGCTCTTTCATACATACAAGGAATTATTTCTTTAAAATTGATATCAACATAACCCCATTTTTTATCGCGATAAACTCTTGCCAAACCATTATCAAAGCCATCAATTGTATCATAAATTAGAGGAAGTAAAACTTTTCCGTTGACATTAATTATGCCACATTTACCTGATTTTCTTACAATAGCGATACCGTTTTTAAATTGGTCTGCAATGTCATAGATTAAAGGAATAGTTACTTTACCATCGGTATTACAATAACCGTATTTTCCTTTATTTACAACAACTGCTCTTTCATCTTTAAAGTTCCCAACATAATCATATATGAGTGGAATGATTTCTTGTCCAGTTTTTGAAAACGAACCCATTTTATCTCCCAATTTCACCCAGATTTTATCTTCAGAAAAGAAACCCATTTGATCATAAATTGATGGAATAGTTTCTACGCCTGTGCTATCAACTACTCCAAATTTAGAATGATTGGTTACTTTTTTATAACCGTTACTATTATATTGAACTTTTGCTTTATTTAAAACAGTATCTTCCTTTTTAACTGAATTATTTTGTGCAAATGCAGTACAACAAACCAATAAACAAAAGATTAAATGCTTCATAACTTTAAAAAATGGGTAGAAATTAAAAACTCCAAAAATCTTTCAACTTTTGGAGTTTATATTCTATTTAAATATCATCAAAATCAATATCGGTAAAGCTAGTAGTCTTTGGTTCTTCTTCGCCTTCAGTTTTTTCGGTGAAATATTCTTTCTTGAAATCTTTTTGGTGTCTTTCAGAAATTACTTCTTCACCTTTATTGTTTAAAACAAATGATGTCATTTCGTCTAGAATCTCTTTGAAAGCTGTAAAATCTTCTTTATACAAATAAATTTTATGCTTTTTAAAATGAAATGATCCATCTTCTTCTGTAAATTTTTTACTTTCAGTAATGGTGATGTAGTAATCTTCAGCTTTTGTAGCTCTTACATCAAAGAAATAAGTTCTTCTTCCTGCTCTCAATACTTTAGAAAAAATTTCATCTTTTTCTAACATGTCGTGTTCTCTCATATTCGTTCTGTCAATTAGTGTAGTTTTTCTTTTACGAAAATGATAAAAAAAATGTTACGATGCAAGAATTATTCTACTTCTTTTTCAGAAAGTTGTTTGTAATAAAGTTCTTTATAATAGCCTTCTTGGTTTACTAATTGATTATGAGAACCTTGTTGGATGATTTTTCCTTCTTCTAAAATAATAATTATATCAGCATTTTTTGCTGAAGAAACTCTATGACTAACAATTATTGTGGTCTTATCTTTAGAAATTTCCAGTAAATTATTCAAAATTTGCTCTTCGGTTTCTGTGTCAACTGCTGATAGACAATCGTCAAAAAGAAGAATTTCAGGGTTTTTTATAATCGCTCTGGCAATAGAAACACGTTGTTTTTGTCCGCCAGAAAGTGTAATCCCTCTTTCACCAAGAATGGTTTCATATTGCTGATTGAAATTTATAATATTATCATGTACCACAGATTTTCTTGCAGCTTCAAATACTTCTTCGTCAGTAGCATTTTCTTTTCCAAACTTAATATTATTCTTTATAGAATCGGAAAACAAAAAGGCATCTTGCGGAACAATTCCGATACTGTTTCTTAAATCATATAAATTTAGTTCTGCCAAAGGAGTTCCGTCCATCAAAATGGCTCCAACTTTAATATCGTGCATTCTAGTAATTAATGTAAGAATACTCGATTTTCCCGAACCTGTTTTACCTAAAATTGCAAGAGTTTGTCCTTTTGCTACTTTAAATGAAACGTCTTTCAAAGCTTCAATATTGGTATCATCATAAGTAAAACTTACATTTTTAAATTCAATTTCTCCTTTAATTGCAGAATGATTTGGATTGGTATTTTTAATTTCAGGTTCCACTTTCAAGAACTCATTCAATCTTTTTTGAGATGCTTCAGCTTCTTGAACTAACGATGAAACCCAACCAATTGTGGCAACAGGCCAAGTTAGCATGTTTACATATAAAATGAATTCTGCAATTTTTCCGATGCTATCAATTTCTCCATTTATGTACATCATTCCACCAAAATAAATCACAACCAAGTTACTCACTCCAATTAAAGTAACCATCAACGGACCAAAAAAGGATTGAACATTGGCCAAACTCATACTCTTTGATTTGCTTTCTTTTGCTAAATCAATAATGTTGTTTTGATGTTGTTTTTCCAAACCATAAGCTTTTATAACTCTAATTCCTGAAAAAACTTCTTGTGTGTAACTTGAAATTTTAGATAAATATTGCTGAAAAATAGTACTTCGTTTGTTGATTTCAACACTCAATTTGAAAATGATAAACGATAAAATAGGCAAGGGTAGAAGTGTGTATAATGTTAATCTTGGTGAAACATTATACATATATATAATCACAATTGTAAAAGTAATTAACGTATTTATAGTGTACATCACAGCTGGTCCAACATACATTCGCACTTTGGCAACGTCTTCACTAATTCTACTCATCAAATCTCCAGTACGATTTTGTTTGTAAAAGTTCTGATCTAAAACCTCATAATGCTTAAAAACTTCATTTTTTAAATCAAATTCGATATGACGCGACATTACAATTAAAGTTTGACGCATCAAGAAAGTTAAAATCCCTGCAATTATTGTAGTTCCAACAATTAAAAGGATATTTTCTATCAATTGACTTTTAATTATTTCGTTACTTATGTTGTTTTTGTGAAAGTCTTCAATGGCTTTAAATGACTTACTAATCAATTTTGGTGTAAACAATCTAAAGATTTGTGCAACAATTGTGATGACAATACCTAATAAAAATCGGTATTTATATTTGACAAAATATTTATTTAAATATTGTAATTCTTTCATTTTAATTCTTTAATTATTTGTAGAAATACTTCTATAATTGTTAAAATGATAGAAATACTTCATTTTTAAAATATTCAGTAAAAATTAATTTTATTAACAATATGCTAATTAAAACTAAATTTCATGAATTATTTTGAATAAAAAGTTAAATTTGCGATGACTTATTGATAAAGTCGCAACCAAATATATTTTTATGACTACAGAAATCACAACTCCAAAAGAGCTTCAAAAAATGGATCCAGTCTTCGGACAGCTATCATTTGATAATCACGAGCAAATTGTTTTTTGCAACGACAAAGATACAGGATTAAAAGCAATAATTGGTATTCACAATTCAGTTTTAGGTCCAGCTTTAGGTGGAACTAGAATGTGGAATTATGCAAACGAATGGGAAGCATTAAACGATGTTTTACGTCTTTCTCGTGGCATGACTTATAAATCTGCAATTACAGGTTTAGATCTTGGTGGAGGAAAAGCCGTTATTATTGGTGACGCTAAAACTCAAAAAACGCCAGAAATGATGCGTAAATTTGGTGAGTTTGTTCATTCCTTATCAGGAAGATATATCACGGCTGAAGATGTTGGTATGGTTACTGCCGATATGGATACTGTCCGCGATGTAACTCCATACGTTACAGGAATTTCTGAATCTCGTGGTGGATCAGGTAATCCTTCTCCAGTAACCGCTTATGGTGTTTACATGGGAATGAAAGCTGCTGCTAAATATCAATTTGGTTCAGATAAATTAGATGGTAAAAAAATATTAGTTCAAGGAATCGGTCACGTTGGTGAGACTTTAGTTGAGTATTTAACTAAAGAAGGTGCTTTGGTTCAAATTGCCGATATCAATGAAGGAAGACTTGAAGAAGTTAGTAAAAAGTATGGCGCTTCAATTTATTCAGGAAGCGATTTATATACTGCAGATGTTGATATTTATGCACCTTGTGCACTTGGAGCCACTATCAATGACGATACAGTTTACAAGATAAATGCTAAGGTTATTGCTGGAGCAGCAAACAATCAATTGGCAAATGAAAACGTTCACGGACCAATTTTGCAAGAAAGAGGTATTGTTTATGCACCAGATTTCTTAATCAACGCAGGTGGAATTATCAATGTTTATGCAGAAATTGCTCATTACGATAAAGCAGAATCAATGCGTAGAACAGAAAACATCTACAATACAACTTTAGAAATTTTTGATTATGCTAAAGCAAACAATTTGACCCCTCAAAAAGCAGCAATGGCTATTGCAGAACTTAGAATCGAACAAAGAAAAAAAGAAAACGCTAAATAAGTAGCGTTTGAAAAAAATAGTTTTATTTTTGCAAAGCGAAAGAGCATTTTCTTTCGCTTTGTTAATTTTTAAAAGTTCTTATCCGTGTTAAACAGAAGACATATCCGTATAAAAGTGATGCAAGCTATTTATGCTATGCACCAAAGTGGTTCTGACGATCTTGAAAAACAAGAAAAATTTTTGCAAGCTAGTCTAGAAAATATTTTAGATTTATATCTAATTATGTTGTCTTCTTTAGTCGAAATTCGAAAAAAGGAAATAGAATATATCGAAATTGCTCAGAAAAAGCATCTTGCTACACCAGAAGAGCGAAATCCAAACCAACGTTTTGTTAATAATCCTATTCTTGTTGCTTTAGAAGAAAGTAATTCCTTAAGTATTGCTCTTGAAAAAAGAAAAATCAACAACTGGCAAGCAAATGATGATACGATTTTGTTGCTTTTGCAAGATATAAAACAAAGCGATTTGTATCAGAATTACATGGCTAAAAAGGCGGTTACTTTTGATGAAGAGCGTTTTTTTGTGGTAGATATGTTCTCTGAATTGATTGCTCCAAATGAAAAATTATATTCTTACTTAGAGGATTTTAAATTAACTTGGGTAGACGATATTCCTGTTGTAAATACTCAAATTCAAAAACAATTGCGTCATATGTCGGCAGATGCTGATTTGATAAAAGTTCCTGCAATTTATAAAGACGAAGAAGATAAAGATTTTGCCTCAGCATTGTTTAGAAAAACGATATTAAATGAAAGTGAATTAGCAAAAGAGTTTATTGATAAAACGCCAAATTGGGATGTAGAACGAATAGCCGAATTGGATACAATAATTTTGAAAATGGCTATTTGTGAATTTTTGAAATTTCCATCAATTCCTTTGAAAGTTACTATTAATGAATATTTAGAACTTGCAAAAGAATATTCTACACCAAAAAGTAGTCTTTTTATTAATGGAATTTTAGATAATCTTGTAAAAGATTTCCAAAAAAACAATAGAGTTAATAAAGCCGGAAGAGGCTTAATTTAATATTAAACATAACATTTAAAATAAATTTATCATGAATTACACATTAATTATTCAATTAGCACTTATGTTTGGTGTTTTATATCTTTTTATGATTTTGCCACAGCAAAAGAAAGCAAAAAAAGAAAAAGAATTTGAGAGTGGTTTAAAAGTAGGTGACAAAATTATCACTAAATCAGGAATGCATTGTAAAATTTCTGAAATTGCTGAAACTACAATTGTTGTTGAAACAATGTCAGGAAAATTAAAAATGGAAAAATCGGCAATCTCTCTTGAAATGAGTGCTGCTTTGAATAAGAAAGCATAAGTTTAGATTCCAATATTAAAAAATCCCAAATTTCAAATGATGAAGTTTGGGATTTTTTTTGACCATTTTATCTGTATTTATTATTCAAACCAGTGTTATTTAGAATCATTGGTTTGATTTTTTCAAATCTTGCAAGTTTAGTTTTTTCTTGCTTTGCGGTTTCAATATATTCAAGAAACTCATTCTGTTTTGAAGATGTAAATTTTTCAAAAGCGTTTGCAAGTTCTTTGTCTGCGTCTAATTCAGTATCTAAAAAATCACAAACTATTCTTGACTTCTTAGCAGGTTTAATCGATTTTCCTTCTTTTTCATTTGTAATAGCTTCTTTGATGTAAGCTAAAATTTGCTTTTCGTTGATTTCCTCTTTAGAAGTAAATCGCCACTGACGAAGTGCTTTGGTCACGCCTTCATTTGCATTAACTAAAACATTTAGTTCGTCTTTTAGAAATACGCCATTAAAAAACCAAATGGTAAAAAAGTTTTTGAATCCACCAATTCCGATAACGTTTTTATTATTTACAATATAAACAATTCCGCCCCATTTTGTGGTTTCAATAAGTTCAGTTTTGTTGATTATAGATTTTAGAATCTCTAGTTCTTCTTCCCATAAATCATTACTATTCCAACTTTTTTTATCCTCCATTTTTTGATAATCTTATTTCAGAAATAAAAGAATTATTTCTCTGGAAAATCTGTTTTAGCTGTTAGTTCAGCAATTTTTACAATTACATCAACGGCTTTTTGCATACTTTCTACTGGAACATATTCATATTTTCCATGAAAATTATGCCCACCAGCAAATATATTCGGACATGGTAATCCCATATAAGATAATCTTGATCCGTCAGTTCCACCGCGAATTGGTTTTATTAATGGTATGATTCCTAATTGCTTCATAGCTTCTTCGGCTAAATCTACAATGAACATCATTGGTTCAACCTTTTCGCGCATGTTGTAGTATTGGTCTTTAACTTCTGCGATACAAATATCTTCGCCAAATTGTTGAGCGAATTTTTTATTAATTTCTTCAGCAATTTCTAAAACTTTATTTTTTCTTTCTTGAAATAAATTGGCGTCATGATCACGAATGATTAGTTCAACCACACTTTCTTCAATACTTCCTGAAAGACCTACAACATGGTAGAATCCTTCATAATCTACTGTTTCTTGAGGAATTTCATTCTTTGGTAATTGGTTTATAAAATCATTTGCAATAAGCATTGAATTTATCATTTTACCTTTAGCATAACCAGGATGTACACTTTTCCCTTTGAATTTGATTTTTGCTCCAGCGGCATTAAAGTTTTCATACTCTAATTCACCAATTTGACTTCCGTCCATAGTGTAAGCCCATTTTGCACCAAATTTCTCTACATCAAAAATATCAGCGCCACGACCAATTTCTTCATCAGGTGTAAATCCAACTCTTATTTTTCCATGCTTAATTTCAGGATGTTGCACTAAATATTCCATAGCGGTAACAATTTCTGTTAATCCAGCTTTGTCGTCAGCTCCCAAAAGTGTTAATCCGTTTGTTGTAATTAAAGTTTGACCTTTATACAATAATAAATCTTTAAAATAACTTGGAGAAAGAATGATATTTTGCTCTTTATTTAGAACAATATCGCCACCATCGTAATTTTCAATAATTTGTGGTTTTACATTTTTACCAGTAAAATCTGGAGATGTATCATAATGCGAAACAAATCCAATTGTTGGAACTTCATGGTCAACATTGCTAGGTAATGTTCCCATAACGTAGCCATTTTCATCAATTGTAACTTCGGTTAATCCAATAGTATTTAACTCTTTAACTAATAAATTGGCAAGATCTAATTGTTTTTTAGTACTTGGTGTTGTTGGAGAATTTGCATCCGATTCGGTATCGATAATGACATAGCTTATAAAGCGGTCGATGATATTTTGCATGTTTTTTTATAAAATATTTGTATTACTTAATCCTTTGAATAATCTAAATAAACCATAAATAATAGCTCCGTAGGTTATAACACCTACTCCTGAAAAGGTAATTGCTATTCCAACTACAAGCCATATGGCACCATAGATTATATCTTTGTTGGCTGCTGCTCTTTCTGCATCCATTAATTTGTCTTCGCCATCAGCAATTAGTTTTTTTGCTTCTTCTTCGTCGATTCCTTTTTCTAATAAAGTAGCAATAATTAATCGTTTAGGTTGTTCAGCAATAAGGCTAGAAATAACATACTCTTGAACGCTTTTTGGGTTTTCTTGATCGGATAATGTTTTGTTTTCAAACATATAATTATTTTTTTCAAATATAAAAAAATCCTCAACTGCTTTCACAATTGAGGATTGTATTTTGAGCAAATTTACTTATTCGTTAACTATAACCCATTCACCACTTGCAATCATGCTTTCAGCTTTTTTATATTTCAAGCTTTCTGTTTTTCCACTCATAACGTGTTTGATAGTAATAGTATCGTTTCTGTTAATCTTAGGTTGATCACGAACGATAGTCTCTGTTACTTGACGTTGTTGTGTTTGTCCGGCTTCACGGTTTTGTTCTGCTAGGGTGTCGCTATTTGGGATTTCATCTTTAGATTCAATGTAATCTTGCTTACGTTTTACTTCTCTTGCTTCTTGTATATTATTGTTTTGCTGTGGTAAATCACCTTTAAACAAGAACGAAATAACTTCTTTATTTACGCCATCTAACATGGTTCTAAATAAATTAAAAGCTTCTAATTTATAAATCAGTA
This sequence comes from Flavobacterium chungnamense, assembly GCF_039539165.1. NCBI lineage: Bacteria > Pseudomonadati > Bacteroidota > Flavobacteriia > Flavobacteriales > Flavobacteriaceae > Flavobacterium > Flavobacterium chungnamense. The sequence goes on along the minus strand of NZ_BAABCS010000017.1, from coordinate 32,876 downwards.
ATGGATCTTTTTGTTCGTGAACGGCTAATTGAACTGATTGTTTCAATTCATCCATTTTACGTAAATGTTTTTTCCAAGCTTCATCAACAATTGCTAGTGTGATATTCTTCTCAAAATCAGCAATTAATTGTGTTCCATGAGATTCGTATGCTTTTTTCAAATCGGTAACAACATTTAATGATTTGATACCATCTGTAAAAGGAACTATAATTCTCTCAAATGTGTTTCCTTCTTGCTCATAAACATTAGCAATGATAGGGAATGCTTCTCTTGCACTTCTTTCTGTTTTTTCAGTGTAATATTGCATTGCAGCTTTATAAACTTTACCAGTCAATTCCATTTCTGATAATTTTGCAAAATCACCTTCTGATACTGGTGAAGTTATCGAGAAATAACGAATTAATTCGAATTCAAAGTTTTTAAAATCATTACTTGCTTTATTATCACCAACGATTACTTCGCAAGTATCATACATCATGTTGGCAATATCTAGTTTCAAACGTTCTCCATGTAAAGCATGACGACGACGTTTGTAAACTACTTCTCTTTGTGCATTCATAACGTCATCATATTCTAACAAACGTTTACGAGTACCAAAGTTATTTTCTTCTACTTTTTTCTGAGCTCTTTCGATAGATTTAGTCATCATAGAATGTTGAATCACTTCACCTTCTTTCAATCCCATTCTATCCATAACTTTTGCAACTCTATCGGAACCAAATAAACGCATTAAGTTATCTTCAAGAGAAACATAAAATTGAGAACTTCCTGGATCTCCTTGACGACCAGCACGACCACGCAACTGACGGTCAACACGACGTGAATCATGACGCTCAGTTCCAATAATTGCTAAACCACCAGCAGCTTTTACTTCAGGAGTTAATTTAATATCGGTTCCACGACCAGCCATATTGGTTGCAATGGTTACTACTCCAGGTTTTCCAGCTTCAGCAACAATTTCTGCTTCACTTTTGTGCATTTTGGCATTCAATACGTTGTGAGCAACACCACGCATTTTCAACATTCTACTCAATAATTCTGAAATTTCAACCGATGTTGTTCCAATTAATACAGGTCTTCCTGATGCAGATAATTGAGTTACATCTTCAATAACAGCATTAAATTTTTCACGAACAGAACGATAGATTAAATCTTCTTTATCATTTCTAGAAATCCCTCTGTTGGTTGGAATTTCAACTACGTCTAATTTGTAAATTTCCCAAAGCTCACCAGCTTCTGTAACTGCAGTTCCTGTCATACCAGCTAATTTGCTGTACATACGGAAGTAGTTTTGAAGTGTAATTGTAGCAAATGTTTGCGTTGCAGCTTCAATGGTTACTTGTTCTTTTGCTTCAATAGCTTGGTGTAATCCGTCTGAATAACGACGACCATCCATAATACGACCAGTTTGCTCATCAACTATAAGAATTTTGTTATCCATTATAACATATTCTACATCTTTTTCAAAAAGAGTGTAAGCTTTTAGTAATTGCGTAAGTGTATGAATACGTTCAGATTTGATTCCGAAGTCTTGAAATAATTTTTCTTTTGCTTCAGCTTCTTTATCTTTCTCTAGATTTTGTTTTTCAATAGCTGCAATTTCAGTTCCAATATCTGGAAGTACGAAAAAGCTTTCATCAGTATCTTGTGATAGGAATTTGATTCCATTATCAGTCAATTCTACCTGATTGTTTTTTTCTTCAATTACAAAATATAATGCTTCGTCAACAATTGGCATTTTGCGGTTGTTGTCTTGCATGTATTCATTTTCAGTTTTTTGTAAAAGTGCTTTTACACCTTCTTCACTCAAAAATTTAATAAGTGCTTTGTTTTTTGGAAGCGAACGATAAGCTCTCAACAACTGAAAACCACCATCTTTAGTATTTCCTTCTTTAATCAATTTTCTTGCTTCTGCTAAAAATCCATTAGCAAGTTGACGTTGAAGATTGAATAAATTTTCAATTTTTGGTTTCAATTCGTTAAATTCATGACGATCACCATCAGGAACTGGACCAGAAATAATTAAAGGAGTTCTTGCATCATCAATCAATACAGAGTCAACCTCGTCGACAATGGCATAATTGTGTTTTCTTTGAACCAAATCTTCTGGCGAATGTGCCATGTTATCTCTAAGGTAATCAAAACCAAATTCATTGTTTGTACCATAAGTAATATCAGCTTCATAAGCTTTTCTTCTTGCATCAGAATTTGGCGAATGGTTGTCGATACAATCAACTGTTATTCCGTGGAATTCAAATAAAGGTGCTTTCCAAGTACTATCACGTTTTGCTAAGTAGTCATTTACAGTTACTAAATGAACTCCATTTCCAGTTAACGCATTCAAGTAAAGTGGAAGAGTAGCCACCAATGTTTTTCCTTCTCCTGTTTGCATTTCTGCAATTTTCCCTTGATGTAAAACGATACCACCAATCAACTGAACGTCATAGTGAATCATATCCCAAGTGATTTCTTTTCCTGCAGCATTCCATTGGTTTGCCCAATTTGTTTGATCGCCAACAAGAGTAATGTATGGTTTTGTAGCAGAAAGTTCTCTGTCTTTTTCTGTTGAAGTAACTGTAATTGTAGTATTTTCTTTGAAACGTCTTGCAGTTTCTTTAACAACTGCAAAAGCTTCAGGAAGAATTTCCATTAATACTTTTTCTGAAATTTCGTAAGCTTCTTTTTCTAGAGCATCAATAGCATTATAGATATCTTCTCTTAAATCGATGTCTGATGTGTTTTCAGCATCTGCTTTTTTTGCAGCAATTTCAGCATCTTGTTTTGCACGAGCTAACTTAATTTTTTCTTTGAATTCGGCAGTTTTTGCTCTTAACTCATCGTGAGATAAAGCCATTAATGCTGGTTCAAGTGCTTTAATTTTAGCAATATAAGGTTGTGTAGCTTTTACATCTTTTTCAGATTTATCACCTACGAAAATTTTAAGTATATTATTAATGAAACTCATAATGGGTTTGTATTTGTTTTTTTATTATCCCTAATTTGGGTGTGCAAATTTAAACAAAAAAAAAGCCCCAAAGGAGACTTTTTTCTGTTGTGTTAGTTTATTTTTTTTAATATTCGTCCTCGTTCCAAAGATAATCTTCGTCAGTTGGATAATCTGGCCAAATTTCTTCCATTGATTCATATATTTCGCCTTCATCTTCAATAGACTGAAGGTTTTCAACTACCTCAAGCGGAGCACCAGCTCTAATTGCGTAGTCTATAAGTTCATCTTTGGTTGCAGGCCACGGTGCATCACTTAAATAAGATGCTAATTCTAATGTCCAATACATCTGCTTTCGATTTTATAATTTATGCAAAAATAAATTTTTAACTGAAATAGTCAAGTAAAAATTGATTTATTTTATAATTAAAGTTAAGAACGTTTGTTTTTGTTGGTTTTAGAAAGCAAATTACTTTCTAGGTATCCACTGAACTTCGTCAGCTTTTAGGTCAAAGGACAACTTTCGTGCCAAGACAAAAAGATAGTCAGAAAGTCGGTTTAGGTATTTAATTACTAGTTCATCTGTTGGTTCTATGTCATTTAAATGCACTGCTAAACGTTCGGCACGACGGCATACACAGCGTGCTATATGACAATATGACACCGTTGTATGACCACCAGGAAGTACAAAATGTGTCATTTGTGGTAAACTATTTTCCATTGCATCAATTTCTTTTTCTAAATAGTCAATGTCAGTTTCTAAAATCCCTAGATTTTGTAAACGTTTTTCACCATTTTTTAGTGTTTCTTTTTCTGGTGGTGTTGCTAATATTGCTCCAACAGTAAAAAGTCGATCTTGAACTTCAATTAATACATCTTTGTAGTGCGAATTTATTTCTTGGTCGCGAATTAATCCAATGTGTGAATTTAATTCGTCAACAGTTCCATAACTTTCAATTCTGATGTGGTGTTTTGGAACTCGTGTACCGCCAAAAAGTGCTGTTGTTCCGGTGTCGCCAGTTTTTGTATATACTTTCATTTTAGACTTTTAGATTTTTAGATTTTTTGACTGTCAGATTTATGTCTTTGTCAAAAAAATCAAAATTGTTTTTCAAAGGTAACAAAAATTAATATGGATTGCCAACTAGCCCTGATGGGAATGGCGTCTCGTCTTTTGGGACGAGACAGAATGGACAGCAGGAATAAGGATTACAGATAAAGCCCAAGCGATTCGCTCCTAAATCCATTAAAACTAAAAGAAAGATTTATAAATGACCTTCGTTTAATTTATCGCTTTCGATAATTCCGTCACGTAATCGGATGATTCTGTGAGCATATTTGGCAATGTCTTCTTCGTGAGTTACAAGAATTACAGTGTTTCCTGATGCGTGAATGTCTCCAAAAAGTTTCATGATTTCCACCGATGTTTTACTATCAAGGTTTCCTGTTGGTTCATCGGCAAGGATGATTGAAGGTTTGTTAACCAAAGCTCTTGCTACTGCAACACGCTGACGTTGACCTCCAGAAAGTTGATTAGGTTGGTGATCCATTCTATCTTCTAATCCAACTTGGGTAAGTACTTCTGTAGCTCTTTTATTTCTTTCAGATTTCGGATAGCCTGCATAAATCATTGGTAAAGCAACATTATCTAAAGCGGTTGTTCTTGGCAAAAGATTAAAAGTTTGAAAAACAAAACCAATTTCTTTGTTACGAACTTCTGCCAAATCATCATCGTGCATTTGAGAAACATCTTTTCCGTTAAGAATGTAGGTTCCAGAGGTTGGTGTGTCTAAACATCCTAAAATATTCATCAATGTTGATTTTCCTGAACCAGAAGGTCCCATTAAAGCAACATACTCACCTTTATTGATTTGCAAATCAATTCCTTTCAATACATAAATTGTTTCGTTTCCGAGGATGAAATCTCTTTTGATGTCTGAGATTTTTATAAGAGTGTTTGACATGATAATTTGGACTAATAAATGATTAGTAGTTTAAAACTGTATAAAGTTACAAATTCAAAACTAAAAAATGACATTTATATAAGTTTAACATTTAATTATATAACATTACAAATAGATGTTGGAAGTAGTTTTACATAAATATTAAAACTTATAAATTATGAAAAAAAGTATGTTAAAATTTGGAATCCTTTCGATGGTTCTAATAGGAATGGTTTCTTGTCAAAATAAGGAAAAAGAGGCTGCAGATAAAAGAATCAGTGAACTTGAAAGCTATGTAGATTCATTGAAAATGGCTGACACAGATGAAATGATGGCAAATTGGGATCAAATTGCTACTGATTTTGATAGAAAAAGTGCTGATGCAAATGAATCTTTAGTTGCACTTGATGAAGCTACAAAAACTGCATCTCAAGAAAAAATTAATGCAACTGTTGCAAAATATGATGAGTTGAAAGTTAGTATGGAAACAAAAAAAGCAGCAACAATTTCGGCTAAACCAAATCCAAGTCAGCTTTTAAGAGATAGACTTTTTGGTGCTGGAAAAATTGGTGACGATATGAGTTTTGCATGGGTTAATAAAGATAATATCTTGAAAACATATGAAACTTTTTTCCAATCTTACAAAGACAATAAAGAAGATTTTTCAAGAGAAGATTATGATGAAATTAAACTAATGTATGAAGCATTAGATAACAGAAAAAATACAGTTGAAAAAGAAGGATTAACATCTGACGATAATAGCTCAATAGCTTCAATAAAATTGAAATTTGGACCAATGTTTAAATTAAACAGAATGGGTGCAAAAAGTAGAGAAACATCAGAAGCTAAAGAATAGAGGTTTTTGTTTATTATTAATTCAGGAAAATGGCAATCAGTGATGGTTGCCATTTTTTTTATACTCTAATTACAAAATGTTCTTTCTCTTGTTCGGTTCTAAAAAATACAATTCCCCATTGAAAGATGTCAATAGTTATGGTAACTTTTGGATGGTTTTTAATAATTTCCCAAGCATCTTCCATGTCTTTACTCCAATGAATATCGTCGAAAATCCAAACAGAATCGTTGGTAGTTGTTGGAAGTAATAGTTCAAAATACTCTAAAGTAGCTTTTTTTGAGTGATTGCCATCGAAGTATATCAGTTGGCAGTGTTCAGTGTTCAGTTGGCAGTTACTTAGATAGTCTTCAAATTTTGTGTTTATAAATTCAATGTTATTTAGATTTTGCAATTGACATTGATTTTTTGCAATTGACAATGTATTGGGACAACCTTCTAAAGTAATGACTTTGGCATTTATACTTCCTAAAGATAGGGCAGAAGTTGCTAATCCTAAAGAAGTTCCAATTTCAAGAATACTTTCTGGTTGAAAATAATTTACAATTCTAAATAAAAGTTCCGCTCTTTTTGGAGAAATTCCGGCGGTTTTGGCAATTTGGTTTATAGCTCTTGTATTGCTTTTAAAAACTCTTGAGCCAGCACCAAAATCGGTTACTTCGAAAGTGTTTTTATTTTGTAAAAGTGAATTCCTGTAGTTTTTTAAAATAGAATATTCAGGATGTTTTTTCTTGTCATAAAAACATTTGGTAACCAAATTATACACAAATGGTGAATGCACTCCATGTTGATTTTTGGAGTTCCAAAGGAAATTCAGATATGATTTTATAATTTGTAACATTATTTAGTGTTCAGTGTTCGGTGTTCAGTATTCAGTGCGTAACTGCCAACTGAACACTGAGCACTGAATACTTTTTATTATTCCATTTTTGAACTCAACTCAAACCAACGTTCTTCTTTCTGCTCCATGGTTTGAATTATTTTCTGCAATTCATTTGCTTTCGCTTCTATATCATTATCGGCTACTTTTCCGTCAGAGAATAGTTGCTCGATTTGTTTCTTTTGGTACTCTAAATCTTTGATTTCTTTTTCAATTTTATTAAATTCTTTTTGTTCATTAAAATCTAATCCTGAAGAAATAGTTTTAGTTTTCCAATTATTCTTTTCCTTGTTATCGTCTTTATTTGTTGGCTCACTCGAATCTTCATAAGCTCTAAAATCAGAGTAATTTCCTGGGAAGTTTTCTACAATTCCGTCACCTCTAAAAACAAATAAATCATCAACAATCTTATCCATAAAATACCTATCGTGCGAAACTACAAGCAAACAACCTGGGAAATCCAACAAGAAACTTTCCAATACATTTAAGGTTACGATATCTAAGTCATTCGTTGGCTCATCAAGTATTAAGAAATTCGGATTCTGAATCAAAACTGTACATAAATACAAACGTTTCAATTCGCCACCAGAAAGTTTTTCAACAAAATCGTATTGTTTTTTACTGTCAAATAAAAATCGCTCCAATAACTGCGATGCTGAAATCAATTTTCCTTTCATCAACGGAATATATTCACCGTATTCCTTTATAATATCAATTACGCGTTGTCCCGGTTTTGGATTGATTCCGCTTTGTGTGTAATAACCAATTTTTATGGTATCACCAGTAATAACTTTTCCAGAATCCGTCGGAATGGTTTGTGTCAACAAGTTCAAAAATGTCGATTTTCCGGTTCCGTTTTTACCAATAATCCCAATTCGAGCACCACGTTGGAAATCAAAACTAAAATTCTCTAAAATCTTTTTATCGCCAAACTTTTTTGAAATTTTATGCAACTCAATAATCTTGCTTCCAAGACGTTCCATGTTGATTTCTAGTTCGATTTTATTTTCTTTTCGGCGACTTTCTGCCTTTTCTTTAATCACATAAAAGTCATCTTGACGCGATTTTGATTTGGTAGTTCTAGCTTTAGGTTGTCTTCGCATCCAAGCTAATTCTTTTACAAAAAGGTTTTGCGCCTTATCAATAGAAGCATTTTCTGAAGCTAATCGTTCTTCTTTTTTCTCTAAATAGTAAGAATAATTTCCTTTGTAACTATATAATTTTCCGTTGTCTAATTCTATAATTTCGTTACAAACGCGTTCCAAAAAGAAACGATCGTGCGTTACCATAAACAACGTAATGTTTTCTTTAGCAAAATAACTTTCCAACCATTCAATCATTTCCAAATCCAAGTGATTGGTTGGCTCGTCTAGTATTAATAAATCAGGTTTGTTGATAAGAATAATCGCCAACGATAGACGTTTTTTCTGTCCACCAGACATGTTTTTTACTTTCAATTTGAAATCTTCCAACTTCAATTTGAACAAAATCTGCTTGAATTGTGTTTCAAAATCCCAAGCATTATGTCGGTCCATATCATCGAAAGCTTTTTCGTAAGCTTCAGTATCTTCTGGGTTTTCTAATGCTTTTTCATAGCGTTCAATTACATGTAGAATTTCATTGTCTGATGCAAAAATACTTTCTTCAACGGTCAACTCATCTTGCAATTGAGGGACTTGCGATAGGAAAGCCATTTTGATTTCTTTTCTAATCACCACTTGCCCAGAATCTGGTTCGTCTTCGCCATTAATAATTTTCATAATGCACGTTTTGCCCGAACCATTTTTGGCAATAAAAGCAATTTTTTGGTCTTTGTTTATTCCAAACGAAATATCTTTGAACAAAGTGCGTTCTCCAAATGATTTCGAAATATTTTCTACAGAAAGGTAATTCACAGTTGTATTTTTTTTGCAAAAGTAGATTATATTTGTCAAATGCAACTATCGGTTATCATCCTAAATTATAATGTACGCTTTTTTTTAGAGCAATGCGTTTTAAGTGTCCAAAAAGCACTTGAAAACATTGATGGCGAAATCATTGTAATCGATAACAATTCTTCAGATGATAGTTGTGCGATGATGAAAAAATTGTTTCCAAATATAAAACTCATTGAAAACAAACAAAATTTAGGTTTTCCTAAAGGGAATAACATTGGAGTTGCACAAGCCAAAGGAGAATATATTTGTATTTTAAATCCTGATACAGTAGTTGCCGAAGATACTTTTATTAAAATACTTGATACTAAAAATTGGAAGCCAAACAGCGGAATAATTGGTTGTAAACTTATTGACGGAACTGGAAAGTTTCTACCCGAAAGTAAGCGTGGCATACCAACTCCATGGGTTGCCTTCACTAAAATCTTCGGATTATATAAAATTTCAAATGTTTTTGGAAAATATTACGCCCAACATTTAACCGAAAATCAATCTGGAAAAGTTGATATTCTTGTAGGTGCTTTTATGGTTATGAAACGCGAATTATATAATGAAATTGGAGGTTTTGATGAAAATTGTTTTATGTATTCAGACGATATTGATTTGAGTTACATGGCTTTGAAAAAAGGTAAAACCAATTATTATTTTCATGAAACAACTGTAATACATTATAAAGGAGAAAGCACTATTCGAGATGAAAAGTATATGAAGCGCTTTCAAGAAGCTATGAATTTCTTTTATACTAAACATTTTAAGAAATCAGTTGTATTCGACTTTTTTATGAAAATTGGTGTTTTTGTTTTTTCGTTTATTAAGAAAAATCAATCTAAAGAAATAAAAAGAACGATTGATGAATATATAATTTTTTCTAAAGATTCATTAGAATTGGATTTGAACAAAAAAGAAACAATTTTAAATGATTTTTCAGAATTCAAAAACAATGTAAATTTGAATACTGAAATCATTTTTGATACAAAATCATTTAGTTATAAGGAAATTATAGATTTTATGAATTCAAATAAAAGTAAGAATTTAACATTTAAGAATTATATTTCTAATTCTAATTACCTTATTGGAAGCAATAATTCAATTGATAGAGGAGAAATCATAACATTAAAAAATTAGTGTATTCTTTACAAAATGAAGATAAAATTACTAATTTTGCAATCATTATAAAAAAACACAACTTTAGTTTAAAGATATGGCAAAGTTTGAATTGAAATTACCTAAAATGGGTGAAAGCGTTGCTGAAGCAACAATTACCAATTGGTTAAAAAACGTTGGAGATACCATCGCAATGGACGAAGCAGTTCTTGAAATTGCTACCGATAAAGTGGATAGTGAAGTACCAAGTGAAGTTTCAGGTGTTTTAGTAGAACAACTTTTTGGGAAAGATGATGTGGTAAAAGTGGGTCAAACTATTGCAATTATTGAAACAGAAGGCGGAAGTGTAGAAGCACCTAAAACTGCTGAAGTTGCAGCTCCAATTGTTGCTGAAGTTGCTAAAACTGTAGAAGTAGCTAAAGAAAATGTTGCACCAGCTGATTTTAGTGGTTCTGATAAATTCTTTTCGCCATTAGTAAAAAACATTGCTAAAGAAGAAGGTGTTTCAGTTGCTGAATTAGAAAGTATTTCAGGTTCAGGAAAAGATGGTCGTGTTACTAAAGAAGATATATTAAATTTTGTAAAGAATAGAACAAGTCAGCCAGTTGTAGCACAAACTGTTACTCCAGTTGCACAACCTATAATACAACCTGTTCAATCTACAACAACTTCTGCTGTTCCAGTTTCTGTAAATGGTGGTGATGAAATTGTAGAAATGGACAGAATGCGTAAATTGATTTCTGGTTATATGGTCGCTTCGGTTCAAACGTCTGCTCACGTACAATCGTTTATTGAAGTTGACGTAACTAATATTGTAAAATGGAGAGATAAAGTAAAAGGCGCTTTCGAAAAACGCGAAGGTGAGAAATTGACTTTCACTCCAATTATGATGGAAGCAGTTGCTAAAGCTTTAAAAGATTTTCCTGGAATGAATATTTCTGTTGATGGTGATTATATCATTAAAAAGAAAAACATCAACTTAGGAATGGCTGCAGCATTACCGAACGGAAATCTTATAGTTCCAGTAATTAAAAATGCAGACCAATTAAACCTTGTTGGAATGGCAAAAGCTGTTAACGATTTAGGAAATAGAGCTAAAGCAGGAAAATTAAAACCAGACGATACTCAAGGCGGAACATATACAGTTACAAACGTAGGAACTTTTGGTTCGGTATTTGGAACTCCAATTATTAATCAACCACAAGTAGGAATCTTAGCTCTTGGTGCCATCAGAAAAGTTCCAGCAGTTATTGAAACTCCAGAAGGTGACTTTATCGGAATTCGTCAGAAAATGTTCTTATCACATTCTTATGACCACAGAGTTGTAGATGGTGCACTTGGCGGAAGTTTTGTAAAACGTGTAGCCGAATATCTTGAAGCATTTGATGTAAATAGAGAATATTAAAAAAAAATAAAAAAATATAAATTGTAACCCTTTCAATGATAACAAATTGAAAGGGTTTCTTAATTTTTGATTAAAACTTTTTAAATAATCGATAAACGGTAACAACATTATTTTATATTTGTCAGCTAACATTTTTAAAAAAATGGAATTAAAATTAAACAGACCAATTTGCTTTTTCGACCTTGAAACTACAGGAATTGATGTTGCTAAGGATAGAATTGTAGAAATCTCAATCTTCAAAGTATATCCTAACGGGAATAAAGAAAGCAAGACATGGTTAGTAAACCCAACAATTCCAATTCCACCTCAAACAACTGCTGTTCATGGTATTACTAATGAAAAAGTTGCTAATGAGCCAACCTTCAAAGAATTAGCATCTCAAGTTCATAATATGATTAAGGATTCTGATTTGGCTGGATTTAATTCAGATAGATTTGATATTCCGCTACTAGCTGAAGAATTACTTCGTGCTGAAGTTGATTTTGATATGAAAAACAGAGTTTCTGTAGATGTTCAAACTATTTTTCACAAAAAGGAAGAGCGAACTTTAAGTGCAGCTTTGAAATTTTATTGTGGTACCAATTTAGAGAACGCACATTCTGCAGAAGCGGATACTATGGCAACTTATGAAATTCTAAAAGCACAATTAGATAGATATGATGATTTAGAAAATGACATGAAATCATTAGCTGAATTTACAACTCGTAAAAAATCAGTTGATTTTGCTGGTTTTATTGCTTTGAATAATGAAGGAAAAGAAATTTTTACTTTCGGAAAAAACAAAGGTCAATTAGTAGAGGAAGTGCTTGAAAAAGAACCAGGATACTATGGTTGGATTCAAGGTGCTGATTTTCCTCTTTACACTAAAAAAGTATTGACAGGAATTAAACTAAGAAAACTTAATAATAAACTAAGTTAAAAGTAGGGTTTTTATCTTACAAATTGTTACTACTACTTATGAAAATAATTTGCATCGGAAGAAATTACGTTAAACATATCGAGGAACTTCAAAATGAACGTCCTGATGAGCCTGTAGTTTTCTTAAAACCGGATTCTGCAATTTTGTTAAAACAACATCCTTTTGTAATTCCAGAGTTTAGTGATGATGTGCACCATGAAGTTGAAGTTTTGGTTAAAATAAATAAAGTCGGAAAATATATAGATACAAAATTTGCTCACAATTATTACGATGAAATCGGATTAGGAATCGATTTTACTGCAAGGAATTTGCAAGCTAAGCTTAAAGAAAAAGGTTTGCCTTGGGAAAAATCTAAAGCTTTTGACGGTTCAGCGGTAATTGGTGAATTTTATCCGAAAAATGAGTTTATTTCATTAGAAAATATTAACTTTGAGTTACATAGCAATGGAAATGTAGTTCAAAAAGGAAATTCGAGTCACATGATTTGGAAAATTGATGAACTTATTTCACACGTTTCTCAATATTTTACATTAAAAAAAGGAGATATTATTTTTACAGGAACTCCAGAAGGAGTAAGTGCTGTAAAACCAAACGATATATTAGAAGGATTCATAGAAAATAAAAAATCATTTAGAATACAAGTTAAATAATGGCAATAAATTATAACCTCTCAAAAGTTTACGCTCTTTCGGATAATGATCCGGAATTTGTAATGCAAATTATCTCACTTTTTGTAACCGAAGTGCCTCAAGATTTGAAACAAATAGAGCAAGGTATTAAAGATAAAGATCACAAGCAAGCTTATGCTTATGCACACAAGATTAAGCCAACTCTAGACTTATTAGGAATGACAATGGCTTACGAAGAAATTCTCCAAGTCGAAGCATGGACAAGAGCAGAAGGTAAGAAGAAAGAAATTGAAGCTACTTTTGATAGCATTCAAGGTCAAGTTGATAAAGCAATAAAAGAAATTAAAAAAGATTTCGAAATATAATAGTTAGAAGAGAGCTAATGGCTTGGGATTTATTTTCAAGCCATTTTCAGCTTTCTTCAGTATCTTTTATTTTGTTGCCTGAGGCACTCGAAGGCAACAAAATAAAAGGATACTTGCTCCAATCCGGACTAAGTTGCGTTTCATTTTTTTTATTTGTACTATCTTTGCTAATCAAATTAATAATCGAAATCAATTTTTTTTGATATGATTGAAGTGACTGCATCACACAGTTGAAAAACAAATACTAAACTTCAAATGAAAGCAACCATAGTTACCATAGGTGACGAAATCCTAATAGGACAAATCATCGATACCAATTCAGGATACATCGCAAAAGCATTAGATAAAATTGGAGTTCAAACCCACGAACTACTATCAATAAGTGATGATAAGCAACACATTTTAGACACTTTTAAGTCGCTACAAAACAAAGTAGATTTTGTTGTTATAACTGGAGGATTAGGCCCAACAAAAGATGACATCACAAAGCATACATTTTGTGAATACTTCAACGATACATTAGTTGTAAATAAAGAAGTTGAATCGCATGTTATCGAATTGATTGAATCAGTAATGAAACGTCCAGCATCTCAAATGAACAAAGATCAAGCACTTGTTCCGTCAAAATGTGAGGTTCTTTTCAATAAAGTCGGGACAGCACCAGGTATGTGGATGAAAAAAGAAAATACAGTCTTTATTTCGCTTCCAGGCGTTCCTTATGAAATGAAATATATTGTCGAAAACGAAATCATTCCTAAAATAGTAAAAGAGTACAAACGACCTTACATTTTACACAAAACAATAATGACCTATGGACAAGGCGAAAGTCTTGTTGCTGAGCGAATTGAAAACTGGGAAAACAATTTGCCAGATTTTGTAAAATTAGCTTATTTACCTGCTCCAGGAAGAGTTCGTTTGCGTTTAACAGCTCGCGGAACTGAGAAAGAAATTCTCGAAAAAGCAATCGATAATAATGTAACATCGTTGGCTAAACTAATTGGAGATATTATTGTAGGATTTGATGAAGATGAAACAATCGAAGTCGTTTTAGGACGATTGTTAACGCATCATAAGAAAACAATATCAACAGCCGAAAGTTGTACTGGAGGAAAAATTGCACAAGTTTTGACTTCAGTTGCAGGAGCATCTTCCTATTTTCGTGGAAGTGTCGTTAGTTATGCAACAGATACAAAAGTTTCAGCTTTAGGAGTTTCAGAGGAAACAATTAATAAATACACAGTTGTTAGTAGTCAAGTTGCAAAAGAAATGGCAATAGGTGTCCAAAAACTAATGAAATCTGATTACGCAATTGCCACAACAGGTAATGCTGGACCATCAAAAGGTGATGCAGATGCAGAGGTCGGGACCGTTTTTTTAGCTTTAGCTACACCAAGTGAAGTAATAGTGGAAGAATTTAATTTTGGTCAACCACGTGAGAAAGTGATAGATAGAGCAGTAAATAAAGCATTTGAAATGTTACAAAAAGAAATTTTAAAAAATCTGTAATATTTTTTTGTGTATAAGGTTTCTTTTTTGTTTCTTTGCACCCTCGATTTGAATAACGATAAAAGATAAGCATAATGTCAAGAGTTTGTGACCTTACAGGTAAAAGAGCGATGGTAGGAAATAATGTTTCTCACGCAATGAACAAAACTAAGAGAAAATTTTCTGTAAACTTAGTTAAAAAACGTTTCTATCTTGCTGAAGAAGACAGATGGGTTACTTTAAGAGTAGCTGCTTCTACAATTAAAACAATCAATAAAAATGGATTAGCAGCTGTGTTAAAAACAGCTAAAGCTAATGGTTTTATTAAATAATTCCTTATCCAATAAAAATAAAGCAAGATGGCAAAGAAAGGTAATAGAATTCAAGTAATTTTAGAGTGTACTGAGCACAAAGGAACAGGTCTTCCTGGAACTTCACGTTACATAACAAACAAAAACAAAAAAAATACTCCAGACAGATTAGAGATTAAAAAATTTAATCCAATCTTAAAGAGAATGACTGTTCATAAAGAAATTAAATAATTAGAAATTTCACATTTGTTGAATTTCAAATACACATTTTAATCATGGCAAAGAAAACCGTTGCAACGTTACAAACAGCTTCTAAGAGATTAACAAAAGCTATCAAAATGGTAAAATCTCCTAAAACAGGTGCTTATACTTTTGTTGAAAGCATTATGACTCCAGAAGAAGTGGATGCTTTCTTACAAAAGAAATAATTCATAAAATAGATATATATCAAAGCTACTTTCGTATGGAAGTAGCTTTTTTATTTTTATATTTGTCTCTAATTTTATTGATAAGGACTAAAATCTTTTTTAGCAACCTTATTTTTAATACATAAATTGAAGAAATGAGTTTTTTTAAAAGAATATTTTCATCAGAAAAAAAAGAAACACTAGATAAAGGTTTAGAAAAAACTAAAACAACGTTTTTTTCTAAATTAACTAAAGCTATTGCTGGTAAATCTAAAGTTGATGATGAGGTTTTAGATAACCTTGAAGAGATTTTGGTCTCATCAGATGTTGGTGTTGAAACTACATTAAAAATCATAAAAAGAATTGAAGCAAGAGTTTCTAATGATAAATATTTAGGGACAGAAGAATTAAATCAAATCCTTCGTGAAGAAATTGCTTCTTTATTGTCTGAAACAAAGTCTGGTGAAGAATCAGAATTTAAAATTCCAGCTAATAAAAAGCCATACGTAATTATGGTTGTAGGAGTTAATGGTGTAGGAAAAACAACAACTATTGGTAAATTGGCGTTTCAGTTTAAAAAAGCAGGTTATAAAGTTGTTCTTGGAGCTGCAGATACCTTTCGTGCCGCAGCAATTGACCAATTGCAAATTTGGGCTGATAGAGTAGGAGTTCCGATAGTAAAACAGCAAATGGGAAGTGATCCAGCTTCAGTAGCATTTGATACTTTACAAAGTGCTGTAGCTCAAAATGCCGATGTTGTAATTATTGATACAGCTGGGCGTTTGCACAACAAAGTAGGTTTAATGAACGAGCTTTCTAAAGTTAAAAAAGTAATGCAGAAAGTGGTTGAAGATACACCAAACGATGTGCTTTTAGTTTTAGATGGTTCTACTGGGCAAAATGCATTTGAACAAGCCAAACAATTTACTGCTGCAACTGAAGTTTCTTGTTTAGCTGTAACAAAACTAGACGGAACTGCAAAAGGTGGTGTAGTTATTGGTATTTCTGATCAATTTCAAATTCCAGTTAAATATATTGGTGTAGGTGAAGGAATTGAAGATTTACAAGTTTTTAATAAATATGAATTTGTAGATAGCTTTTTTAAATAATTGCTTAAAAATCAAATTTTACCTATATGAATAAAATTGTATCTTTTTTTAAAACATCCTCACCGATAATTTTGATTTTAATTTGTTTCGGATTAGGAGTTTTAGCAAAACTTATAGAAAAGAAATTCTCGGATATAGCTATGGGTATACAACTTATAACTTTTATATTATTTGTGTATGCATTGAAAAGAATTTTTGATAAAATATTTAAATAAAAAATAAGCGCTTTATTGATATAAAGCGCTTATTTTTTGCCATAGTGTTTGGTCAAAATCAGATAAAGCAAAATTTACTCCATCTGCAACTTCACCCATTCTAATGATTACCATTTTTTTACTTGGTACTACATAAATCTTTTGGTCATTTTTACCTAAGGCACAATACATATCAATCGGTGCACTCGGAATGATACTTCCATTAAATTGAAATTGTGATTGAGGTAAATGATAAGAAGACTTCCCATTTAGCCACCACAAGTAACCATACGATTGATTTATGTTTTGCGATGTAGTTGTTGCGTTATTGAAGAAAGCTTCATTTACAACTTGATTACCATTCCATTTTCCTTTATTTAAAGCCATTAATCCAAAACGAGCCATATTTCTTGAAGTACTCCAATATACACTAAGTCCATCACCAGAATTTACCCATGCTCCTCCTGTCATACCAAGTTTATCTCTTAGTTTTGTATTGAAGTAGTTGGTCCAAGTTTGTCCACTTGCTTGTGCAATAACATCTTGAAGTTTTACATAAACATTATGATAGGCCCAACGAGTACCTGCATCTGCAACATACTGAAGATTTGAAGGAGTTACATCATCACCAAGAGCATCGTTCAAACCAGAGTTCATGCACAAAAGATTCTTACATGTAATTAAGTTTTCTTTTGCTAATGGTGCGCTTGTCCATCCAGTTCCTAAATAATCAGACACTTTATTATTAATATTAATTAATCCTTCCTGTTCGGCAATTCCAGTGACAGTTGATGTCAAAGTTTTACCTGCACTTGCCCAATACCAAGGTGTTGTTGCAGAATGTCCGTTGAAATAATTTTCTAAAACGATTCTTCCGTTTACTAAAACAATAAACGATTTGGAATGTTTCAATTCCAAATAGTCTAATAAAGGTTGAACGGCGCTTTGATTCCAACCTAAAGAAGAAATTGACTTTGTTTCCCAAGTGTCACTTCCATCATTTGTCGGAAAATACATTGTTTCTTCAGGAGTGCTAGGAGTACTTGTATCAGAATCGGAGCTACAACTGAAAATCAATAAAGAAAGCGCTAAAAGAGTAATATATTTTTTCATAATTGGGAGGTTTTTAATTAAGACAATAGATTATCAAAAAGGTTTAATCAAAAATACTTTTTTATTATTTAAAATATGTTGTAATTTTAGGTTTTATTAGAATTATGAAAAATACAATTACACTTTTTCTATCGTTATTACTTTTAGTTTCTTGTAATCAGTCCATTACAGATGAAGATATTGCTAAATTAAATGGCTACTGGGAAATAAAAAAGGTTGTTTTAAAAGACGGTGAGAAGAAAGATTACAAGATCAATGAAACAATTGATTATTTTCAGTTGAAAGATAAAAAGGGTTTTCGTCAAAAAGTAATGCCACAACTTGATGGAACATACAAAACTAACAACCTGAAAGAAGAGATTTCAATATCTAATGAAAATGGTAGTTATTTTGTTAATTATTCAACAAGTTATGGTAAGTGGAAAGAGGAAATTA
Source organism: Flavobacterium chungnamense (assembly GCF_039539165.1). Taxonomy (NCBI): domain Bacteria; kingdom Pseudomonadati; phylum Bacteroidota; class Flavobacteriia; order Flavobacteriales; family Flavobacteriaceae; genus Flavobacterium; species Flavobacterium chungnamense. Next base: position 14,846 of record NZ_BAABCS010000017.1, on the reverse strand, counting down.
TTGAACTTCAAGATTCTGTTTTAGTTCTAAAAAATAAAGATGATTTAGAATATAACTATAAAAGATATAAACCTTTTTCTTTAAAGTAATTTTAAAATGGCAAAAAGAACAAGCAACGAAAGTTCTATATCAGAAGTTTTGCAACAGTTTATTCAAGTTAATAAACTAGAAGCTGGTATGGATAAAATTGATGTAGAACAGGCTTGGAAATCACTTATGGGAAATGGTGTAAATAGTTATACACAGGAAGTAATACTGAAAGGAACTACCTTGTATGTCAAATTAACTTCGGCTGTTTTAAGAGAAGAATTGAGTTATGGCAAACAGAAAATTATTGTGATGCTCAACGAAGAACTTCGAAAAGAAATAGTAAAGGATTTAGTTTTAAGATAAAAAAAAATCCCGATTCAATTAAGATTCGGGATTTTGTATTTAATAAATATCTGATATCAAATATCTAAAATTTAATATTAGAACTGCTCTCTTCCAGAAAAATGGAAAGCACCTTCGATAGCAGCATTTTCATCAGAATCTGAACCGTGAACTGCATTTTCTCCGATTGAAGTAGCATATTTTTTACGGATTGTTCCTTCTGCAGCATCAGCTGGATTAGTAGCACCAATTAAAGTTCTGAAATCTTCTACAGCATTTTCTTTTTCTAATATAGCCGCAACGATTGGACCTCTTGTCATGAATTCAACTAACTCACCGAAGAATGGTCTTGCAGCGTGAACAGCATAAAAAGCTTGAGCATCAGCAACAGTTAATTGAGTTAATTTCAAAGAAACGATTTTGAAACCACCTTCAGTAATCATGTTTAAAATCCCACCGATGTGTCCGTTTTCAACAGCATCAGGCTTAATCATTGTAAATGTTCTATTTGTAGCCATTTTTATTTTAATTTATTTGTTTTTTATTTCAATTCGCGTGCAAAAGTAGTGTTTTTTTGAAGAATTACAAGAAAATATCGTTTATAAAGTGATGATTTTAAATTCTTGTGAAAGCGGATGGAGTTCTGTTAATAATTCTTCAATTAATGTGTTTCCAAATTCTAAATAGAATTCACTAAAATTAGCTTTACGTTCCTGTAAACTTTGATTTGGAAACAGTTCGTTTTGTAGTGAAACAATTCTCACAAGTTTTTCTGTGTGAACTCTTTTTTCGGCTTTTAAAAGGCGTTTTTCAAGATTATCTAGACCTTTTATTTGTTTGATTTCTTGAGCTTTTACTGCTCCAATAAATGATTTGTCGGTTTGATTAGCGATGGTATATAAGTTCTCAAATTGTTTTTTCAAATGTTCTTTTTGTATAGAAAAATCTATTGTAAATTCAGAAAAATCTTTAGTTTTTGAATCTAACAATACTCTTTGCTTAGAAAATAAATCACTCCACGATAGTTCTAATTTATCTGCTCCTTCATCTTGCTTTTGTGTAGTTAAAAGAACTGAATTTCTTAGTAACAAAATTGGAAAAGTAATATTGTTCTCTTCAAAATTAGATTTCAATTCTAACCAATAAGCCAACTCGCCACCACCACCAATATAGCACAGATTTGGTAAAATAACCTCTTGATATAAAGGTCTCAAAATTACATTTGGACTAAACTTTTCAGGATGATTTTCTAATTCGTTTAGAACTTCAATTTCAGAAAATTGAGTTGTGGTGTTGTTTACTTTATAAATTCCGTTTTCAAAAATAATTCGTTCACGTAAATTATCTTCAATGTAAAATAGATTAATTTCACGCGGATTTACTTGTACGAAATATTCTTTCAAAAGTTCGTTGGTTTCTGTAACTTTTTTAAATGATGTTTGTTCTAAAAGCTCTTTTTTAACAAAAGGAATAAATAGTTTTTTTAATTCAATTGAATCACCATCAATAATCACCAAACCTTCACTTTGGAATAATTCGTTAGCTAAAAATCGAGTTGCATCTGCTAAATTTGAATGTTTTAAATAAGCATTTTCAAATAGATTTTTTAAAAAATTGGCATTATTTGAAGTTCCAATCTCTTTAGAAAATAAATCGAAAACTTTATCTAAACCTTCTGTTGATAAACGTCCTACAGGTCCAGTACTCTCATGATTCCATCTAAAAACTTTACCTTGGTAATTGAAATAATTGATTTCATCAAAATCATGATCTTCGGTAGCCATCCAATAAATGGGTACGAAATTATTTTCAGGATATTCTTTTTTTAATTGTTTGCAAAGATTGATCGTAGAAACAATTTTGTATAAAAAATATAGTGGTCCTGTAAATAAATTCAACTGATGACCAGTAGTAATTGTGAAAGTGTTAGCGTTGTTTAAAAGTTTAATGTTGTTTAAAGTTATTTTGGAAACTTCAAAATTTTGATATTGCTTTTCAAGTTCAGAAACTAAAATTTCTCTTTTGCCATTGCTATTGAAGTTGCTGCTTTTTTCTTCAATTTGCTTCTCAAAGTTTTCGATAGTTGGAAAATGATTGTATAGCGGCTTTAACTCTGACCTTTCATCTAAATAATCTATCATCAATTTAGTGAAATATCCTGAATTTTGGTACGTTATACAATCGCTTGGCATGTTTAAAATTTTTTGTAAAAATACTTAAAAATCAAGTTCAAAATACATTTTCAAATTCACAAAAAATAGTTAAAACCTTAATTATTAATTTTACTTTTGCAAAAACATTTCCATTGAAAGACCTTCTTCTAATAACGCCACCTTTTACCCAACTGAATACACCTTATCCAGCAACGGCTTATATTAAAGGTTTTCTGAATACTAAAGGAATTTCTGCTTTCCAAATGGATTTGGGAATTGAAGTCATTTTAGAGCTATTTTCAAAAAATGGTTTAGAGAATTTATTTCAAGTTTCAAGTTTCAAGTTTACAGAGTTTGGTCAAAATTCGAATCGTATTTATTCTTTGCAAAACGATTACATCAAAACCATCGATGCCGTAATTGCATTTCTTCAAGGTAAAAATCCTTCTTTAGCACGTCAAATTTGTAGTGGAAATTTTCTTCCAGAAGCTTCACGATTTTCACAATTAGATGATATGGAATGGGCATTTGGAACCATGGGAATGCAAGATAAAGCCAAGCATTTAGCCACATTATATCTAGAGGATTTATCCGATTTTATTGTAGAATGTGCCGATGAAAATTTTGGTTTCAGTCGTTATGCGGAACGTTTGGGAAGAAGTGCTAATTCGTTTGATGAATTGTATAATCATCTTAAAAGTGAACCAACTTACATCGATAAAATTACACTCAAAATTCTAAAGGATAGAGTAGAAGCAGTGCAACCAAAACTAGTTTGCTTTTCTGTTCCCTTTCCAGGGAATTTATATAGTGCTTTTCGTTGTGCTCAATTCATGAAAAGTAATTTTCCAACAATCAACATCGCGATGGGTGGTGGTTTTCCAAATACCGAACTGCGTGAACTAAAAGACAAACGAGTTTTTGAATTCTTTGATTTTATAACTTTGGATGATGGTGAACTTCCAATTGAACTGCTGACTTTGAATGTTCAAAATCCAAATTCTGAGGAGTTTAAAAGAACTTTGAAATTAGTGAATAAGGAAGTTACCTATGTTAACAATTCATCAAAACCAGATTATAAACAAAGCGAAGTTGGAACTCCAGATTATTCTGATTTGCAACTTCAAAACTACATTTCGGTTATCGAAATTGCCAATCCAATGCACAGTTTGTGGAGCGATGGTCGTTGGAATAAACTTACCATGGCACATGGATGTTATTGGGGAAAATGTACTTTTTGCGATATTTCTTTAGATTATATTAAATTATACGAACCTATTGCCGCTAAAATTCTAGTAGATAGAATGGAGGAGTTAATTCTGCAAACAGGTGAAAACGGCTTCCATTTTGTAGATGAAGCTGCGCCACCAGCATTGATGCGTGAAGTTGCTTTGGAAATTATCAAAAGAAAGATAGTAGTTTCGTGGTGGACCAATATTCGATTTGAGAAAAGTTTCACATCCGATTTGTGTCTTTTATTAAAAACATCAGGTTGTATTGCGGTTTCAGGAGGTTTGGAAGTTGCTTCCGATAGACTTTTAGAGCTAATTAAAAAAGGAGTAACGGTAGAACAAGTTGCACAAGTAACAAGAAATTTCACCGAATCTGGAATTATGGTCCATGCCTATTTAATGTATGGTTATCCAACACAAAGCGTTCAAGAAACGGTTGATAGTTTAGAAATGGTGCGACAACTTTTTGAATTAGGAATTTTACAAAGTGGTTTTTGGCACCAATTTGCCATGACGACACATTCACCTGTTGGAATGTTTCCTGAGGAATTTGGAGTAATTCCTGAGCAAAATGAAATTACTTTTGCCAATAACGACATAAATTTTAAAGATAAAACCGGAATCAATCACGACAAATTTAGCTTCGGATTAAAAAAGTCATTGTTTAATTATATGCACGGAATTTGCTTCGACTATGACCTTCAAGATTGGTTTGATTTTAAAATTCCAAACACAAAAATTCCTTCCGACTATATTGTTTCTTGTCTTGAAAAAGAAACGGATTTTAACATTAAATCTTCTGCAAAAATTGTTTGGATAGGAGGAAAGCCAACTTCAGAAATTTTTACAAAATCTAAAAAAGGAAACTCGTGGGAAATGACCAAATTAACTTTTCATGATAAAATTGAAACCTTTGATATTTCTATAGAAAATGACAAGGCTGAATGGTTGGTTGAAACTCTAGAAAAAGTATCTGTTTTCGGTGATTCCAAATTCACATTTTCTCAATTAAAATCTGATTTTGAAAACTCTTTCGAGGATTTTGAATTGTTTTGGTATTCAAAACCAATGGCTACTTTAAGAACATTTGGACTTTTAGTTTTATAAAAAAACGTTATCGATTTTTTAATTACTTGCATGCTATTTCTTTTGATTTGAAAATAGTTGTACAAATGAAATACAAATTCTAATTCTTATCGTATATGCAGTCATTAAGAGTTAAAAAATTCTATTTCATAAACATTTATTTACACTCAAACTATAATACATATCATAAAATTGATAAATTTGTAAAAAAAAAAGATAAATTGCGAAAAATTCTGTTAATTTTGTTTATATCAATAAATGCTGTTTTTGCTCAAAATGTTAATTGTTTTGATGTGGCTAGAAAGGGTAATTTATCTGATATTAAAGCACTTTTTGAAAAAGACAAAAGCATTATTGACGCCATTGATGATAAGGGTTCAAGCATGCTTATATTAGCTTGTTATAGAGGTAATGATGAAGTGGTAAGTTTTTTATTGGACAACAATGTCGATGTGAATTTTGTTTCAAAAAACGGAACAGCTTTGATGGCTTGTGTTGTAAAAAGTGAATTTGAATTTATAGATAAATTACTACTAAAAGGAGCGAAAATAGATGTAACTGACCAAAATGGTATAACAGCATTAATGTTGGCGGTTCAGTTTAATAATCCAGAAATGGTTAAAAAATTATTGAACGCCAAAGCCAATAAGGAGCTTAAATGCAATCAAAATAAAACGGCTTTTGAATATGCCGTAGAATTTAATTACAAAGAAATTATAAACTTGCTAAAATAAATTACTATGAAAAAAATTACCTTTTTATTATTTGCTCTTGCTTGCTTTAAGGGTTTTTCACAATCGAAGTCGACCGGAGTTATTAATTTAACTTCAAACATGACGGCAAACTTTACTTTGAACAATACTACTTCTAAAGTCACTTTGGTTTTAACAGGTCCATCAGATAGATGGTTTGCACTTGGTTTAGGTGTTGATTCTGGTTTTTCCATGTCTGCTGGTGATGTTGTGGTTTATTCAACTTCATTAACAGATAGAAATTATGTTGGGTTTGTTGCTCCAGCCAATGATGCCAGTCAAGATTGGACAACAATTACCAATACAGTAGCTTCTGGCATAAGAACTTTAACACTTGAAAGAGCATTAACAAATGCTGACACTAACGATTTTCAACTGCCTTATGCTTCTACCAATTCTATAAATTTAGCTTGGGCACGTTCGGCATCTGCAACAACAACTCTTGCTAGTCACGGAACTGGTAATAGAGGCTTTGCAACAGGATCTTTCACAACTTTGGGGAAAGAAGATTTTTCTTTAAATGCTACTTCAATTTTTCCAAATCCTTCTTCTGGTGAGTTTTCTATTAAAACTAAAACCAATCTATCCAAAGTAAACGTATATAGTCAAACAGGAGCTTTAGTTAAAACAATTGATGTTACAGATGAATCTAACGAAGTTGAAATAAAAGTTAGCGGACTTCAATCTGGAGTTTACTTTTTAGAATTGCAAAATGATTCTGAAAAATCTTGGAAAAAGGTTATCGTTAACTAATAGAAGTAAAATCTATTAACATTAGAGTTTGCTTAATTGTGAACTCTATTTTTTTTTTTAAACATGAGTAAAAAAGTAAAGATTTTAATAGGACTAATTGTGATTATAACTACAGGTTATTTTGGATACAATTATATAATGACTGGAGGAGCTAGAGATGTTCAAACTGAAAAATCGGAATACACCACATCTGCAACTAACGTTTTTACTGAGTTTTCCAATAACTCAGAAACTGCAACTGCTAAATATTTAAACAAAACAGTTGAAATTTCAGGAAAAGTCACCAATGTTGGTGAAAATGTAATCACTTTGGATGAGAAGGTTTCTTGTCAATTGCAAGTTGCTGAAAAAGTTGCTATTGGAAGTCAAGTTAACATTAAAGGACGTGTAACTGGTTATGACGACCTTTTAGAAGAATTAAAATTAGATCAATGTTTAATCGTAAAATAAGAACAAGAAAAATGAAATTATCTAAAATTGCTTTTTCAGTATTTTTTCTATTTGTATTTGGATTTTCCAATGCACAAGATGATTTATTGAATGAATTAGATTCTGTTAGCAAAGGAAAAAAAGAAATTGAAATTGCTGCATTTAAAGGCTTGCAAGTATGTACAATGCAGTCTACCAAACTTGCTGCTAAAGGCGAATGGTATTTTTTGGTTTCTCACAGATTTGGTGACTTAACAGATGGTTTAGATAATTTCTTCGGATTGGATAATGCATTAACTAAAATTGGAGGTTTGTATGGAGCAACAGATTGGTTAACATTCGGTATTTCTCGTCATACCTTGAATAAAAACTATGAATTGTCAGCTAAGTATAAGTTTGCTAATCAAGAAGTTGATGGTTTTCCGGTAACTATCGTAGGTTACAATACAATAGATATCAACTCTAAGTTAAGTAAAGATGAGTTTCCAGAATTGAAATCATCAAGTAGATTTGCTTTTAGTACACAATTACCTATATCAAGAAAGTTTTCTAACAGTTTTTCTTTGGAGTTAAATCCAATTTATATTCATAAAAACTTATATGAGCCATTATTTGAAGAAAAAGATAATTTTCTTTTAGCACTTGGTGGACGATACAAGTTGTCTAAAAGAATCAGTTTGAATATGGAATATGCAGCTCGATTGAATGCTAGAGAAACTAGTTTTTATCACAATCCAGCAACAATTGGTATAGATATTGAAACTGGTGGGCATGTATTTCAATTGCTCTTCTCCAACAGTCAAGCGATGAACGATGTTAGTTATTTTACCAATGCTAACAGAATAACAGAAGGAAAAGGTATATATTTTGGTTTTAACTTATATAGAGTGTTTTAAATATGAAAGCATTAAAAATTATAATAGTATTGATGATTGCCTGTTTTATTGGGTTTTCATGTGAGACACAAACCTATTCGGAAATTTCTGGAGAGGTTGTTAATCCAACATACACAGACAATGTAAAACCCATTATTGTAAACAATTGTTTGTCATGTCATAGCGTTGCAGGAGGCGAATTACCAACAATGGAAACCTACGCACAAGTAAGAGATGCAGCTGAAAACGGAAACATGATTTGCAGAATTGACGACCAATCTTGTGGTGCAGTAATGCCGCAATCTGGAAGAATGCCTCAAACAAGAATTAATACAATCAAAAAATGGGCAGCTAACGGATTTCCTAACTAAAAAGATTTGAAAATGAAAAAGATAATATTATTTACAGGATTATTGTTTTCTACTTGCTTGTTTTCACAAAAGATGATGACACGTTCTGGAGAAATAAAATTTGAAGCATCAATGCCTGCCTTCGAAGAAGTTGCAGCAAAAAACAATACTGTTTCATGTATTTTCGATAAATCTACAGGTGATATTGCTGTTTTGGCATTGGTGAAAGCATTTCGATTTAAAGTGCCTTTAATGGAGGAACACTTTAATGAAAATTATATTGAAAGTGATAAATTCCCAAAAGCTACCTTTAAAGGAAAAGTTATCAATTTTGATGCTGCAAAAGTAGCTGCAGGTAAAGCAGCTTTCGATGTTGAAGGTGATTTAACTTTACATGGTGTTACTAAAAAAGTAAAAACTAAAATTACATTTGTACAATCTGGTGAAAAGCTAGTGGCTACTTGTAATTTTAAAGTTAAACCTGCAGATTATAATATCAAAATACCATCTGTAGTTAAAAGTAAAATTGCAGAATCAGTAGAAATTGATTTAAAATTTGACTTAGAAAAGAAAGTATAATTTTAAATTCAAAACCATAAAAAAAGACTCCAGCTTATAAGTTGGAGTCTTTTTTTATATTTAAGCTATATTAAATTTTCAATTTTCTGATAATTATCAGTTCCGAAAACGTTTTCTTTTGCTAAATTTACTTCCAATAAAAACTAATCAAATATGAGCAATAATTACAAGCTTTCTGTTAATCATTCAACTTCGTTTGATTTATCAGAAAGTGACCTCAAAAACCTTGATGCCGTTAGTGTGGAAAAAGACAAGTTCCACGTTTTGAAAAATCACAAACCTTACAAAGCGGAGATTGTTTCTGCAGACTTCTTAGCAAAAAAATATACTGTTAAAGTAAATAACAATACGTATGAAGTTGCTATTGAAGATGCTTTGGATATCCAAATCAAGAGCATGGGAATTGAACGTGGCAGAACTAAAGTGGTTAATGCTATCAAAGCTCCAATGCCAGGATTAATTCTAGAAATTAATGTAGAAGTTGGACAAACAGTTAAAGAAAATGATTCTTTATTAATCCTTGAAGCCATGAAAATGGAAAATAGTTTCCTTTCACCTCGTGATGGAGTAATTAAATCTATTGCTGTAGAAAAAGGTCACGCTGTAGACAAAGGACAATTGTTAATTGAATTTGAATAGGAAAAATAGAAACAAGAATTAGGAGGCAAGAAACAAGTGGCATAATAGTGTCTTTCTTCTTGCAGTAAAGCGGTCTTTCTTCTTAAAATCTTTAAAATATGAAAAAAATAACCAAAATATTAGTTGCCAATCGTGGTGAAATTGCCATAAGGGTAATGAAAACAGCAAAGAAAATGGGTATCAAAACGGTAGCCGTATTTTCAACTGCCGATAGAAATGCACTTCATGTAAAATATGCTGATGAAGCAGTTTGTATTGGAGAAGCCGCTTCAAGCCAATCGTATTTGCGTGGTGATAAAATCATTGAAGTTTGTAAAGAACTTAGTGTTGATGCAGTTCATCCTGGATATGGATTTTTAAGTGAAAATTCTGCTTTCGCTGAAGAATGTGAAAAAAACAACATCATTTTCATCGGACCAAAATCGAAAGCCATCGAAATGATGGGAAGTAAATTAGCCGCAAAAGAAGCGGTGATGAAGTATGATATTCCAATGGTTCCTGGAGTTGATCATGCGATAACCGATTTAGAAGAAGCAAAGAAAACTGCCAAACAAGTTGGATTTCCAATTCTGATAAAAGCTTCAGCTGGTGGCGGTGGAAAAGGAATGCGTATTGTAGAAAAAGAAGAAGATTTTGAATCTCAAATGGATAGAGCAATTTCTGAAGCTACAAATGCTTTTGGTGATGGTTCGGTTTTTATTGAAAAATATGTAACCAAACCGCGTCATATCGAAATTCAAATTATGGCTGATAGTCATGGAAATGTTTTGTATGTATTTGAAAGAGAATGCAGTATTCAACGTCGTCATCAAAAAGTAGTAGAAGAAGCGCCATCATCTATTTTAACTCCAGAAATGCGTAAAAAAATGGGAGAAGCCGCTGTAAAAGTGGCTCGTGCTTGTGATTATCTTGGAGCTGGGACAGTTGAGTTTTTATTAGACGATAAACACAATTTCTATTTCCTCGAAATGAATACGCGTTTACAAGTAGAGCATCCAGTTACTGAAATGGTTTCAGGTTTGGATTTGGTCGAATTGCAAATAAAAGTAGCTCGTGGAGAAGCTTTAGAAATCAAACAAGAAGATTTAGTAATTCACGGTCATGCTATGGAACTTCGTGTATATGCCGAAGATCCAATGAATGATTTCTTACCAAATGTTGGAAATTTAAGTACTTATAAGTTACCAGAAGGCGAAGGAATTCGTGTAGATAATGGTATCGAAGAAGGTATGGATGTTCCAATTTATTATGATCCAATGCTTTCTAAATTGGTTACGTACGGAAAAACACGTGAGGAATCAATCGAATTAATGATTAAAGCTATCGACAATTATCATGTAGAAGGTGTTGCTACAACTTTACCTTTCGGAAAATTTGTAATGGAACACGAAGCATTCCGTTCAGGTGATTTTGATACTGGTTTTGTAAAAGCTTATTACAGTCCTGAAAAACTGAAAGCAAATCTAGATATAGAAGCTGAAATTGCAGCGATGGTTGCCTTGAAACAGTATTTAGAAGATAAAAAAGTGTTACGATTACCTATTAATTAAAGAAAATAGAAGAAAGACCACTGCGTTGCAAGAAGAAAGGCAAATTAATAGATTACCTGTCTTGCAGTGAAACGGTCTTGCTTCTTTCAGTAAAGCTGTCTTTTTTCTTAAAAACAAAAATAAATGGAAGATAAAATTAAAATATTAAACGATAAAATAGCTTTAGCCAAATTAGGCGGAGGCGAAAAACGAATTGCATCGCATCATGCCAAAAAGAAATTAACGGCTCGTGAGCGTGTGGAATATCTTATGGATGAAGGTTCTTTTGAAGAAATCGGAATGTTGGTAACGCACAGAACGACCGATTTCGGAATGGAAAAAGAAATCGTTTACGGCGATGGTGTTGTTACAGGTTACGGAACAATTAATGGTAGAATAGTGTATGTTTTTGCACAAGATTTCACCGTTTTTGGAGGTTCATTATCAGAAACTCATGCTGAGAAAATCTGCAAAGTAATGGACATGGCTCTAAAAAGTGGCGCGCCAATGATTGGATTAAACGACTCTGGTGGAGCAAGAATTCAAGAAGGTGTTCGTTCGCTTGGTGGTTATGCCGATATTTTTTACAGAAATGTACAATCAAGTGGTGTAATTCCGCAGATTTCTGCCATTATGGGACCTTGTGCTGGTGGAGCAGTTTATTCACCTGCTATGACCGATTTTACTATGATGGTAGAAGGAAATAGTTATATGTTTGTAACTGGTCCAAATGTGGTAAAAACCGTTACTAACGAAGAAGTAACTTCAGAAGAATTGGGCGGAGCGAGTACGCATTCTACTAAATCTGGTGTGGCACATATTACTTCACCAAACGGAATTGAATGTTTGGAAGACATCAAAAAACTATTGAGTTATTTGCCACAAAACAACAGAGAAACTACACCAAAATTACCTTATGTAACCAACGAAGAAGTTCGCGAGAAATTGGATACTATTGTTCCTGATAATGCCAACAAGCCTTATGATATGCATGATGTAATTGACAACATCATCGACGAAGATTCTTTCTTTGAAATTCATAAAGATTTTGCAGAAAATATTATTGTAGGTTTTGCTCGTTTAGGAGGAAGAAGCATAGGAATTGTAGCAAACAATCCTAAATTTTTAGCAGGATGTTTAGATGTAAAATCCTCTATCAAAGCGGCTCGATTTGTACGTTTCTGCGATTGTTTCAACATTCCTTTATTGGTTTTAGAAGACGTTCCGGGATTCTTACCTGGAACCGACCAAGAATGGAATGGTATCATCGTTCATGGTGCTAAATTATTATATGCTTTCAGTGAAGCTACTGTACCTAGAGTTACTGTAATAACTCGTAAAGCTTATGGTGGTGCGTATGACGTAATGAACTCTAAACACATTGGTGCTGACATGAACTTTGCATGGCCAAGTGCAGAAATTGCTGTAATGGGAGCCAAAGGAGCTTCAGAAATTATCTTCAAAAAAGAAATTAGCGAAGCAGCCGATCCAGCAGCTAAATTATTAGAAAAAGAAGCAGAATATGCCGAGTTGTTTGCAAATCCTTACACAGCAGCGCAACGTGGTTTTATTGATGAGGTTATCTTACCAAAAGATACTCGAAGAAAACTATTAAAAGCTTTCAGTATGCTTGAAAATAAAGTAGTTGATACACCAAAACGCAAACACGGAAACATTCCGTTATAATTATTTTTTTCATAAGTTAAAAACCCGTTTTGTATTGCAAAACGGGTTTTTTTGTGAGGCTTTACACTTGACCTTTTCTTGGAAATTCAGGCTTTTTTGGAATAATATTGATTTCTTTTTTTAATTGAAATGTAGTTTTACCCGAGGCAATTTTTAAAAAGACTTTGTAATTTCTAGGAGTAGTAAAAGTAGTGTCCAATTTGATAGCAAAATCACCATTTAGGGCTTTTTCATTTGAAGATAAGACGATTATAAACGAGTCATCGGAGTTCTTTTTTATTTCATAATTTACTGAAACAGCTTCATTCATTACTGGAATTAGAATACTATTTGACCAATCATTAATAACCATTGGTTGCTCAAATTTTAGATATTTATCTACTTCAGTAGGATAAATTTGTTTTCCATCGAGCACTATTTTTTGTATGTCCCAATTACCTTCAATACTGATTCTGTTGGGTTTGTAAAAAGCAAAATACAATACAAAAACCACTAGAAGACTAATAAATACTATTTTAATTCTTTTCATTGGTTGGGAATGTTGTATTTTTTGAGAAAGGTTTACACAAAATTCGCATTAATTACCTAAAAATGGCGAGTAGCCATAAACAGCCTTTTTTGCTAACGTCTTGCGTCTTGCGACAGCTGCGACGATTTATTACTAATGATTCCAAGTACAAAACTTGGCTTTGAATTTTCGCAGAAAATTCGGGAAAACACCAAGCCACGCAGTTGTTGCAAACTGCTGTTATGCGTTCGTAGTTCTTTCAATAGCCTTTCAGTTTGCCTTTTTTCAGAATCTTATTTTTTGAATAATATATTACTCTTCTTTTTTTCAAATTAACTTTTACAAAGTCAACATTTTCCAATAACTTGAATTTTATACGCGGACCAAGAAAACTTAATTCTATATCAACATTTAAGTCAATCAAATTCAATTCTGCTTTGCCATTTATATCAGTTTGAGTTTCTATGGTTGGTTTTGAATTTTTGATCATAATATTTACTCCGGGCATTGGCTGTTTTTCTTCGGCAAGTATTTCAAACACAACTTTTCTTGTTTCAGTTTGGCTGTAACAATTAAGTAACCCAAAAATGGATAAAACTAAAATCAAGTATTTTGCCTTTCTGTTTTTCAATTACCTTTCCCTTTATAAAGCAGTTTCTTAAACTATGACGCATAACGTATGTGGCTTGCACCAGTTGCTGCTGCAATCACTGACCAAAACAAATCTACTGAATTTCTTTGAAAGATAAAGTTGTAGTCACCAGATTATTTTTCCACGAAGACAAAAATAGCAAGCGCATGCCCAGCAATTGGTGCAAACCATTGTTATACAACGTTTTATTTTGTGTAAAGATAATTTTCAAAATTATTATTCACGTCATAAAAGTCATATTCAAATTTATTAATCCAGCAACTTATAATTCCACTTTTAATTTTTTGGTCAGTTTTGATGATTTCATTTATTCGATTGTTAAGTTTATCATCTATTTCAAAGTTCTGGTTTTTATTTAAATATAAAATAGTATTTGCAATTAAAAGCCTTGCCGTTGGACTTGGTGAATAAATCAAATTCTTTAGTGAAGCAAAATCTTTTGATACAATAAAGAATCTTATATAATCAAAAGTTGGCGAATCTAATCCGTTTAAAATATAATATGGTTCTTCCAATTTTGAGCCATGCAAAACGTCATTAAAATAACTCAATGCTTCTGCTTTTTTTGAGTTTTCATTAAATTCAACAAGATATAAATCACCATGTTTTTTTATATATTCTTGTACATTACTTTCAATAATTTTGTCAAAAGTTAATTTGTCATTTTTGCATTCAACTACAAACTTAATGTCAGCTTTTAGATAGTTGAAAACGATTTCTCTATCGATATCAATAGTAAACCTAATTTTTAAAATTTTATTTTCAAAATATAATGCACTTATATATATAGAACCATAGCCACCATAATCTTGATGAATTGATGTTTTTAGGTTGTAACCACAATCATAAGTTTTATTAGCGAAATTACCTTCACCTGAAATAAAGTTTGGAAAAACTCTTTGAATATCCTCAAGAGTATTAAATTTAGTGTATAGTTTATTTAGTTTTTTAATGCTTTCTCTGTCAATATCAACCCAATCTAATTCAATAGGTTTTTTATTTTCTACTTCGGAATAATTACAGATATTAATTGTAAAATCATTTATAGTGTCAAGACTTTTGTTTTGACTGTAAATTGATTGAAAAAAAAGTGTAAATATTATTATTTGATACTTCATTGAAAAGCAATTTTTTAAAATGTTGTATAACGTCAGACTGTGAAAAAACTTCACAATCTCATTAACAAATATAGTTAAAAACTTGTACTAAAAATAGAATTTTTGTAGTTTTAATGATGCAACATATTCAAGG
>NZ_BAABCS010000016.1:0-204609 GCF_039539165.1 Flavobacterium chungnamense | reverse complement strand
AAATAAAAAAAGTTTATTGAAACGAATTTCAATAAACTTCTCTCAATATCATATTTTATAGGTACTCAAAACATTTTTACCAACTATTTTTGACTATTAAACCTTAATTTGAATCGGGTTTTTGTTTTTTATCTGAATGCTTGTTCTAAATCAGCAAGTAAATCATCTATATCTTCAACACCTGTGCTTAATCTTACTAAGTCATCGGTAATTCCAACTTCAAGTCTTTTGTCTTCTGGAATTGATGCGTGAGTCATTAAAGCTGGATGATTGGCTAAACTTTCAACTCCACCAAGAGATTCTGCTAAGGTGAATACTTTTAGCTTTTCTAAAAATGAAATAGCATCTTCCTTTCTTCCTGACGTGAAAGTGAATGAAACCATTCCGCCAAAACCACTCATTTGTTTTTTAGCAATGTCATGGAATGGATGATCAGGTAATCCTGGATAATAAACCTTGGCTACTTCTGGATGATTGCTTAAAAATTCGGCAACTTTCATTCCGTTTTCACAATGTCTTTGAACCCTTAAATGTAACGTTTTAATTCCTCTTAAAACCAAATAACTGTCCATTGGTCCAAGTGTTCCTCCTGTTGCAAATTGTTTGAAATGCAATTCTTCACCTAATGCTTTATCCTTAATAATCAAAGCTCCAGCAATAACATCCGAATGTCCACCAAGATATTTTGTAGCTGAGTGCATTACAATATCAGCTCCTAAATCTAAAGGTTTTTGTAAGTATGGCGTTGCAAAAGTATTATCAACTGCAAAAAGGATATTATGTTTTTTAGTGATTTTTGCAATTTCTGCAATATCAGCTAATTTCATTAATGGGTTGGTTGGCGTTTCAACCCAAACTAACTTCGTGTTTTCATTAATCAATGATTGGAATTTATCCAAATCATTCATATCAACAAAATGAAATTTAATACCGCTATCTTTATATAAACGTGTAAACAATCTGTAAGTTCCACCATATAAATCATCCATTGCAATGATTTCATCACCTGCTTTAAACATTCGCAATAAACAATCTGTTGCCGCTAATCCTGATGCAAATGCTAAACCTCTTGAGCCATTTTCAATTGAAGCCAAAGCATCTTCCAAAGCTTGACGAGTTGGATTCGCAGCACGACTATATTCATAATCACCTACAGGAATTCCTGGACTTGTTTGTGCATAAGTTGAGGTTTGAAAAACAGGAGTCATTACAGCTCCAGTTACTTTTTCGTGGTGTTGACCACCATGTATTACTTTAGTATTGAATTTCATTTCTATATTTTTTTACAAAGGTATTTTAAATTAAATAAATTTTCTAATATTCATAATAAAACCCAAATGAATTCCTTCATGATAATTATTAAATTCCATGGCGTCTTTTATGTTTGCTAAATGAAATCCTGTGCCAGTTGTATATTCATTATAAGAAGCGAATTTTCCATTAGTATAATCTTCTTTGGTTTTTTCTAATAATGAAAACAATAACACTTTCAATTCTTCTATTTCTTCTTGGGTTGTAGCAGTTGGTTTTGACCCATTTTTATATTTTTCCATCATTTCGGATGAAATATTCATTGGCAAACCCGAAAGTCGATATACCAAACCTTGTTGCGAAACAATAATGTGACCTAAATTCCAAGCCAAGTTATTACTAAAACCTTCAGGAATTTTATTCAGTTGTTCTAACGAATAATTGTCAATTATTTTTAAATAAATTTTTCTGCTGGTTTCCCAAATTTTAAATGTTGCTTCCATTTTGTGATTTTATAATTGTGCAAAATTATCTGATTTTGGTATTAAATTCATGACATCAACTGCAATTTGAGGTGTTGGATTTGCAATTTTCCTTAGTTTTGTGTCCATCCAAGCACCATCTACAGTAATGGTTGCTAGCAATTCGTCTTTATCATTTTTAAATTCGTGAATAAGCGTCCATCGTGAACCGTCTTCTTTTATTTTACCCACTTTTGTGCTAATAAAAACCTTTTGATTCATTCGCATTTCTTTTCTAAAAACACATTCTTCACGAAACAATATTGGTCCAAAATGTTGTTCTTGCATGATACGCATTGACATTCCTAATTGTTCAAGAATTTCAACACGATGTTGTGCTCCAAAATCGTAATATGCACTATGACGCACGTGAAAATTTGGGTCTAAATCGGCCCAACGAATGTGTATTTCTTTAATAAATGTTGACATTGATTGCAATTTTTTTACAAAAATACAGATTATAAGTTTCAAATGAATTTTCTTTGCAAAAAGAAAAAATTATGACTGATACTATATACTATTTAGCGAGTTGCGATACGTGTAGAAAAATTATAAAATCGTTGCCTAAAAGTGCAAATTTGAAATATCACGACATAAAACAAGATCCAATTACGATTGAAGAATTAGAATATATGCGTTCACTTTCTGGAAGTTATGAAGCATTGTTCAGCAAAAAAGCGCAGTTGTATAAATCGATGGATTTGAAGAATAAAAACTTAACAGAAGACGATTTTCGTAAGTATATTTTAGAACATTACACCTTTATAAGTCGTCCAGTTTTTATAATTCAAGACAAAATTTACATTGGAAATACGCAACAAAACATGTTGCAAGTAATGAAAGCATTAGAAAATGTCTAAAAGAACTTGGGCATTATTTGCAGCAACATTAGTTTCCATAATTTATGGTGTAACCTTTACAATTGCTAAAGACGTAATGCCAAAATATGTTGAGCCTTTCGGATTTATCACCATACGCGTTGGTGGTTCGGTTTTATTATTTTGGTTGGTTTCCTTTTTTGGACCCAAAGAAAAAATTGCTTTAGAAGACTATCCTCGAATTGCAGCTGCTGCTTTATTTGGCGTAGCTTTAAATATGCTTACTTTTTTCAAAGGACTAAGTTATACTTCTCCAATTATGGGTGCGGTTTTAATGGTTACCACGCCAATGATTGTATTAATTCTTTCAGCAATCATAATGAAAGAACGAATGAAGAAACGCAAAATATTTGGAATAATTTTAGGATTAGCAGGAACAATAACTTTGATTCTTTACGGAAAATCGATGGTTAATGCTCCAAATGCTACTTTGGGTAATTTACTCGTTTTTATAAATGCGATTTCTTATGGTTTTTACTTGATTTTGGTTAAAAAACTAATGGATAAATACAATGCGTTTACTTTCGTAAAATGGATTTATACTTTCGGATTTATCATGGTTTTACCGTTTGGCTGGAGCGAATTTGATGCTATAAATTGGTCAACAATTCCAACAGATATTTTCTGGAAAATTGGATTTGTAGTAGTCTTTTCAACCTTCCTAACTTATCTATTAAATCTAATTTCGATGCGTGAGTTAAAACCAACAACCGTTGCCGTGTTCATTTATTTACAACCACTTTTTGCAACAATATTCGCTGTTGGTTTAGGAAAAGACGAACTGAGTTTGGTAAAATTACTTTCGGCGGTTTTAATATTTGCAGGAGTTTATTTGGTAACACAGAAAAAGTGATTTTGAAATGAAAGTGAATATTTTATTAATTCTTACATCAACAATTTTATTGTTATCATCTTTTAACTTTTTACAAAACAATAAATCAATAATTGGAATTTGGACTGACGGTAGCAGTGAGAATGCAACTTTTGAAATCAATAAAAGTACCATTTTTTATATCGATTCATTAAAAGAATTCAAATACAAATTGAAAAAAGACTCTCTATTCATTTTCTACGATGACTATACCTTTAAAGGAAAAATCAAAATTTCTAAAGATACTTTATTCATTACAAATGGAGATATTGTAAGAAAGTATTGGGAATTTAAAAATTGAATTTATTGCAATAAACTATGACTGAAAACTGTGACTGAATAATCAACACTATTTCATATATTTGAAGTCTATAAAACATAAGAATGATACAATCAATGACTGGTTTTGGAAAAGCATCTTTGCAATTACCAACCAAAAAAATTACAGTAGAATTAAAATCACTAAACAGTAAAGGTTTAGATTTGAATACAAGAATGCCATCGGTTTACCGTGAAATGGAATTGGGTTTACGAAACCAAATTTCGCAACGATTAGAACGTGGAAAAATTGATTTTTCTCTTTACATCGAAGTTACTGGCGAAGAAACCTCATCTAAAATTAATGTGCCTATTGTAAAAGGTTACATTAATCAAATGAAAGCTGTAATTCCAAATGCTGATGAAACTGAATTGATGAAAATGGCTGTAAGAATGCCTGACGCATTAAAAACAGAACGCGACGAAATTGACGAAAACGAATGGAAAGAAATTCAAAAGGTCATTTATGAAGCACTTGAAAATATTGCTAATTTCAGAAAAGACGAAGGTATTTCTTTAGAAAAAGAATTTCAAGCTCGAATTGGAAATATTTTATCGTTGATGAATGAAGCAGTTTCATTTGATAAAGAGCGAATTGAAACTGTAAAAACTCGATTAAAAACAGCATTAGATGAACTTCAAGTGAATGTAGATCAAAACCGTTTTGAACAAGAACTGATTTTTTATTTAGAAAAATACGACATTACAGAAGAAAAAGTTCGTTTAGAAAATCATCTGAATTATTTCATAGAAACCCTTGCAGGAACAGAAGCTAACGGAAGAAAATTAGGTTTCATAACTCAAGAAATGGGTAGAGAAATCAACACTATGGGTTCAAAATCAAACCATTCTGAAATGCAAAAATTAGTTGTGATGATGAAAGATGAATTGGAAAAAATTAAGGAACAAGTTTTAAATGTTCTTTAAGAAAATACAGAATAGAATAAAGAGAATAGATACTGAAATAAATTCAGCATAAAATGAACAAAGGAAAATTATTAGTATTCTCAGCGCCATCGGGTTCGGGAAAAACCACTATAGTGAGGCATTTATTAGAGCAAGAAGATTTGAATTTAGAATTTTCAATTTCTTGTGCAACACGTGAACCTAGAGGTCAAGAAGTTGATGGAAAAGATTATTATTTCATCAGTTGGGAAGAATTTAAAAAACACATCAAAGCCGAGGAGTTTGTTGAATGGGAAGAGGTTTATACCAACAACTATTACGGAACGTTGAAAAGCGAAGTCGAACGTATTTGGGCTAAAGGCAAAAACGTAATTTTCGATATTGATGTTTCTGGTGGATTGCGAATTAAATCAAAATTTCCTCAAGAAACATTGGCTGTTTTTGTAAAACCACCTAGTGTTGACGAATTAAAACGAAGATTAAAACAACGTTCCACAGAAAGCGATGAAAAAATAAATATGCGCATCGCAAAAGCACATGTTGAATTAGCAACCGCACCACAATTTGACAAAATCATTAAAAATTATGATTTGGATGTTGCTAAGGCAGAAGCATATGACTTGGTAAAAGAGTTTATTTCTGGTTTTTAGTCCTTAGTTTCAAGAAATCTAAAAAAATTATGAGTGGAGTTAAATCGTATAAAGAGTTACTTATCTGGCAAAAGGGAATTAGTATAGTTTTAAAAGTATACAAGCTAACACAAAGTTTTCCTAAAGACGAAATTTATGCATTATCAAGCCAACTAAAAAGAGCAAGTGTTTCAATTCCATCAAATATTGCAGAGGGTTTTGGCCGTCAAACTGATAAATCATTCAATCACTTTTTAAATATATCTCGAGGTTCATTAAATGAAATTGAAACACAACTCGTAATCGCAAAAGAATTAGGATTTATTCAAGACGAAAATCTTTATAATGACTTATTATTCATAATAGAAGAGGAAAGTAAAATGATAAATGCATTTACAAAAAATCTAAAATAACTTTTAAGTTCAAAGACTAAAAAACTAAGGACTAAAAACTAAGGACTAAAATGAAAATAGGATTATATTTCGGAACCTTCAACCCAATTCACGTTGGGCACATGATCATTGCCAATCACATGGCAGAACATTCCGATTTGGACCAAATTTGGATGGTTGTCACGCCACATAATCCGCACAAACAGAAGAATACCTTATTGGATGATTACCAACGTTTGCATTTAGTGAATTTAGCAACCGAAGATTATCCTAAAATCAAAGCTTCAGATATTGAATTCAAATTACCTCAACCTAATTATACGGTAAATACTTTAGCTCATTTAAAGGACAAATTTCCGCAACACGAGTTTTGTTTGATTATGGGCGAAGACAATTTGAATTCGCTTCACAAATGGAAAAACTACGAATACATTTTAGAAAATCACGATATTTATGTCTATCCGCGATTAAATTCAGGTGAAATTGATGAACAATTTGTAAATCACAATAAAATTCATCGCGTTGGTGCGCCTGTTATCGAACTTTCCTCAACTTTTATTCGCGAAAGCATCAAAAACAAAAAAAATATTCGTCCGTTATTGCCCGAAAAAGTTTGGGAATATGTAGATCATAATAATTTTTATAGGAAGTAATTTATTTCAAAACGTAAACTATGAATGAAAATTTTGACAAAACAATAGATAGTTTTCCTAAAAAGGGCAATTTTATAACAAATAATCTTTTAAATAAACCATACTTCCTCCTTTCATCTGAATTCACTAATTCTGCTGTTAACGAAAATGAAGTTTTTTTTAAAAGTAGTCAATCTAATAAATCATTGCTATTAATAATTGGTATATCTTGTCTGATAATTAGTTTAAAATTTAAAAATAGTTTATTTTATTATCCTTTATTAATTTTTATAGCTCTTGCTATGGCTTTCAATTTCTTTTATCTAAAAAATAAAAAAGTTAAAACAATAAAAATATCTGATTTTAACATAGAAATTGAAAATGTTAAATATGAATGGAGTGAAATTTATGCTTTTGGGGTTATGGTCAATCCTAACAGATATTTGACATATTATACTTTGATAATTTTTTCAAATTTAAAAGGGAAAAAAGAACATAATTTATTTAGTTTCCAAAGTCAACAAGATGATATTATTAAAAAAATGAATTATTTCAGAGAAAAATATCTTTCAAAAAACTTAACTTAACATTCCTTTACCACTTGTTCGTTCAATCGTTTTGTAAATTTGTGTTCTAAATATTTTTACAATGAACAATTTCGAATTATACAATCCTGTCAACTATGTTTTTGGCAAAGGACAAACTGAAAAACTTGCTACATTAGTTCCAAAAAACGCTAAAGTTTTAGTGGCTTATGGTGGTGGAAGTATCTTTAAAAATGGCGTTCACGAAGCCGTAACCTCAGCTTTAAAAGGTTTTGAAATCGTTGAGTTTGGTGGCATTGAACCCAATCCAAGATTTGAAACATTGATGAAAGCAGTTCAAATTATTCGCGGGCAAAAGATCGATTTTATTTTGGCTGTTGGTGGCGGAAGCGTTATCGATGGAGTGAAATTTATTTCGGCAGCTTCTAAATTTGAAGGCGATGAAGCCAATATTTTAAGAAAAAGAATTTTATTTACCGATTTGTCTCAAGTTATTCCGTTTGGAACCGTTTTAACGTTACCAGCTACCGGTTCTGAAATGAATTCTGGTGCTGTAGTTACAATTGAAGCAACTCATGAAAAACTTACACTTGGTGGAAGTGCTTTATTCCCAAAATTCTCTATTGTTGATCCAACGGTGATTATTTCTTTACCAAAAAGACAATTGCAAAATGGTGTTGTTGATGCGTTTACACACGTAATGGAACAATATTTAACTTACAAACACGATGCAATTCTTCAAGACAGATTTGCAGAAAGCATCTTGAAAACTTTAATCGAAGTTGGACCAAGTGTAGTAGAAAATCCTAGTGATTATAAGTTAGCTTCAAATTTTGTTTGGAGCGCAACAATGGCGTTAAACGGATTGATTCAAAAAGGTGTTCCGAGTGATTGGGCAACCCACATGATTGGTCACGAATTAACGGCTTTATACGAAATTGATCACGCAAGAACTTTAGCGATTATTGGTCCGAACTTATACAAAGTAATGTTTGAAACCAAGAAAGACAAACTAGCACAATATGGCGAAAGAGTTTGGAACATCACAGGAAATTCTGTAGAGGAAAAAGCTGAAAAAGCCATCGAAAAAACTATTGAATTTTTCCACACCATGGGAATGAAAACCAAAATCTCTGAAAACGCAGAAAACATCGAAAAAACAGCCGATTTTATCGTAAATCGTTTTGAAGAAAGAGGTTGGAAAGCTATGGGCGAAAAGCAAAATATCACTTTAGAAAAAGTTAGAGAAATTGTGGAAATGAGTTACTAGTTTTAGTGAAGAAGTGAAAAGTAAATAGTGATTAGAATTTAAAATCCTTGTGCACTTTGCGCATTCTTCGTGTCTTAGTGGTTAAATAAAATCAAAAGGCGTTCAAGATATACTTCCTGAACGCCTTTCTCAAACCCCAAAACAAAATTTTTTAACTAACTAAACTAATGAAATCACCTAACAGAAATCATATATATAATAACGACCATTATTTCTTGTTATTGTACTGAATATCATAATTTTAAGTTAAATTAATTTTTAACAAAATCTTTCCCTAAGAATCTTAAACTAATGCAATCGCATTGCTTTAAATAAATTTCAGTATTTTTGGATTATCAAACAAACTAATAATGAATCAATATCCAAAATTTGCAGTAATTGGTGGCGGAAGTTGGGCTACTGCAATTGCAAAAATGTTGTGCGTCAATTTAGACGAAATTGCTTGGTACATGAGAAATCAATCAGCAATTGACCATATAAAATCTCAAAAACACAATCCAAATTATTTAAGTTCGGTAGAATTTGATACAACTAAATTACGATTAACTTCCGATATCAATGAGGCTGTGGCTTATGCTGATTATATCATCTTCGCTATTCCATCGGCTTTTTTAAGCGCAGAATTAGAGAAACTTACTGTCAGCTTAAAAGGAAAAGTAATCTTCTCAGCGATCAAAGGAATTGTTCCCGAAACATTTTTGATTGTTGGCGAACATTTCAACAAAAAATTTGATATTCCTTTTGAAAATATTGGTGTAATTACTGGACCATGTCACGCAGAAGAAGTGGCTTTAGAAAGACTTTCTTACTTAACAATTGCTTGTGGCGATTCAAATAAAGCTAAAGTTGTTGCCAAAGTTCTTGCCGGAAATTATATTAAAACTAAAATCTCTGACGACATTATCGGAACGGAATACGCAGCTATGTTGAAAAACATTTATGCTATTGCTGCAGGAATTGCTCATGGTTTAGGTTATGGTGATAATTTTCAATCGGTTATTATGAGTAATGCCATTCGTGAGATGAAGAAATTCATTAGAAAAGTACATAAAATGAAACGTAATATTAATAACTCAGCTTATTTGGGCGATTTATTAGTTACAGGATATTCGGTATTCTCAAGAAATAGAATGTTCGGAAACATGATTGGAAAAGGCTACACCGTAAAATCGGCTATGATGGAAATGAGTATGGTTGCCGAAGGTTATTATGCTGTAAAAAGTGCTTACAAATTAAACCAAGAATACAAAGCAAAAACGCCTATAATTGATGCCGTTTACGAAATTTTGTACGAAGGAAAAGATGCAAAAAGTACGTTTAAAAAACTAACCGATAAATTAGATTAACATGAGCGAACGTTGGAAATATCAGTTAAAAATGGGTGGATTTTGGGGTGTTTTTATGGTTATTTTCATGACCTTATTTGAGCTTAAAGAAAAAACTATTTCGCAACAACTTTCGGAAACTAATTTCTATGTAAGAGCAGTTTCTTATATTGTGATAGGTATCTTCGTTTTAGGATATTTTAGCTGGAAAGAGAAGGTTAAAAGAGAAAACTCCGCCAAGAAATAGATTTCTACGAAATAAAAAACTACCTTACAATCACACCGTCAACAAACAAAATTGGAACTTGCTCAACATAATCTGGAGTTATGGTTTGGGCACGGAAGATAAATTTTTTGTCATACAAATTATCGCCAATAAAATAAGATACCATAAATTCGTTGTTCAATCTAAGTACACTTGTTTCAACCATTTCAATTTTAAAAACAGAAACCGCTGGAACTTTTGGAAATGAATGACGCAATAACGAAGTCTTTTTTTGTTCACCATCGATAGTTCCAAAAGCTTTGGAAACTACCATTACATTTTCTATATTGTAGTCAGAATCATTTACAAGATAAACGTACCAAACTTTTTCCATAAAGTCGTCGCTCCATTCTTGAACGGCAGCAAGGAATACATTTTCTACTTTTGGGATGGTGATGTCTGCTTTCATTTTTGAGAGAATAGATGATAGACTGAAAGATAAAAGACAAGCAGATGAATCTATCATCTATCTGTCTATTATCTATGAGTCTTTATATACTTGATTTAAATTGCTCTAAGAAACGAACATCGTTTTCGAAGAACATTCTGATATCGCCAATTTGGTGTAAAAGCATTGCAATACGTTCGATTCCCATCCCGAAGGCGAAACCTGAGAATTCGTCTGGATTGATGCCGCAGTTTTTTAGAACATTTGGATCTACCATTCCGCAACCTCCAATTTCTAACCAACCTGTTCCTTTTGTGATACGATAATCGGTTTCGGTTTTTAAACCCCAATAAATATCAATTTCGGCACTAGGTTCAGTAAATGGAAAATAACTCGGACGTAAACGAATTTTAGATTTTCCGAACATTTCTTTAGTGAAATATAACAAAGTTTGTTTTAAATCGGCAAACGAAACGTCTTTGTCAATATACAAACCTTCCACTTGATGGAAAATACAGTGTGAACGAGACGAAACCGCTTCGTTTCGGAAAACTCTTCCTGGAGAAATCGTACGAATTGGTGGTTTGTTGTTTTCCATGTAACGCACTTGCACCGATGAAGTGTGCGTACGCAACAAAACATCAGGATTGGTTTGGATGAAAAACGTGTCTTGCATATCTCTTGCTGGATGATATTCTGGCAAATTTAATGCGGTAAAATTATGCCAATCGTCTTCGATTTCTGGACCTTCAGAAACATTGAATCCAATGGTTGAAAAGATATCAATAATTTGATTTTTTACTAAGGATATAGGATGACGAGAACCAATTTGAATAAGCTCACCTGGACGAGACAAATCACCATAAAAACCTTTTACTTCTTCTTTGCTTTCAAGCTCTTCTTGAATGGTTTTTACTTTTTCTTCAGCAACGGCTTTAAGTGTGTTGATAACTTGTCCGAAGTCTTTCTTTTGGTCGTTTGGAATGTTTTTGAACTCATTAAAAAGTTCTTTCAACAATCCTTTACTTCCCAAATATTTTATACGAAATTGCTCTAAAGCTTCTTTGTTTTTTTCATTGAATGCTTTAGCCTCTTCGATATGTTGTTTAATCTTGTCTATCATCGTTCGTTCTTTGAAGGTGCAAATTTAAGGATTTTAGTTGAAAGTAAACAGTCGCAGTCGCAGTTTTCAGAATATTCTAAACTGATAACTGAGAATGAGAATGAAAACTAATCAATAAGTTCTTTTTCAACGAAGTAATTCACAATTGCGTCTTTCATTAAAATAGTTTGTTCGCCTGCTTTTAATGGTGGTAATTCTTCTTTTACTTTGTAATGTGGCCATCCGTCTTTATCGAAAAAATCGAATTCATAGTAACCATAAGGTTCTAATAATCTGCAAATTGCGATGTGCATTAAATTGACTTTTTCATCTTTGGCAAAAACGCGTTTCAATTTTCCAAGTTCCTGAACACCAATTAAGTATATAATTGCGTCTAAGTCAAGTTGTTCTCCTTCGGCAAATTGATTAGAAAGGATTTCAACGACTTTTTCCCATCGTTCTTTAAGTTGTATATCTCGAGACATCTTTTTTTATTTTGAGAAAAGAAAATAGAGAAAAGAAAATAGACTTTTCAACTACAATTTTCAATTAGTTTGCAAATATATCACATTTACCATCTTTTCTCTTTGTTCTATTTTCTATATTCTTATATCTTTACCGCTCATTTTTATCAAAACTATGGGATTTATTGATATTTTATTAGGTGTTTTATTGGGTTATGGAATTTTCAAAGGAATTAAAAATGGACTAATTGTTGAATTTGCTTCCTTGATTTCATTTTTTGTTGGAATTTATATTGCAGTAAAATTTTCTTCTGTTGTTGGTGACTTTATTGGTGATTCTAAATCGGCTAAAGTTTTTGCATTCGTACTAACTTTTATCCTTGTTGTTATTGGAATTCATTTACTTGCTAAAGTATTTTCTAAAATTGCAAGTGCTTTATTTTTAGGTTTAATCAACCGAATTGGTGGCGCCATTTTTGGTGGACTCAAAACAGCTTTAATTCTTGGTGTTATTTTAAGTTTGTTTCAAAAAGTGAATATTAATGATACTTTAATTAGTAAAGAAACTCAAGAAAATTCTGTTTTTTTCAATCCAATATTAAAAACTTCTGAATTTATGTTGCCGGTTTTAACGGATTGGTTTAAGGACTTGAAGGGAAAGGTTTAGTTAAATTTTCAATATTGTCTATATGGATATAACAAGAGAGCTAACGCAATTAAAGTAGTACAAAATAACAATAAAAGTAAGCTTTTCCCTTCTGAAGTAAATTTCCATTTATCAAGATAGAAATATATAATGGAAAATAGTATTGAAATCCCAATTAAAATTGGGATTGTTAAAACAAATATTAAACTGACACCACCACCTTCAACTGGAACAAGTAAAGTTAAAATTGGAGTTAAAAACCCGAAAAATAATATTAATATAATCTTGACGATATTCTTATCCATCTTTAACAAAACTAATTAAAGTTCCTTTATCGCTTCATCACTTATCCAACCAGTATTTTCATCCGTAAGTTGTACTTTTTTCCAATTGGCTATACTTTCTAGAATGTACACTTTTGTTCCTTCGTGAAGTAAAATCGTTTCAGGACTAGATGCTTTTGGTTCTCCTTTTACAGAAGCGGTTTCAGCAAAAACTATGGCTGTTTTTTCAGTTGCTAATCGGTTTTTTTCAAAAAATGCTGAGAAGATAGAAGTTAATAGCAGCAATAAAACTACAAACATTCCTGAAAAATACATTCGTTTTTTGAAAGCGGTTGGAGAGAAATAATATCCACTAAAGAAAGCTAAAAAAACGAATCCAAAGAAAACGGCAATCCAAGCCCAAGTATCGTAACGATAACTCGAAGTGAAATCGGCGATTAATTTATCGAAACCTACTTTTGGAATGATTTTGATATCGTCAATAGCCATTTTTCGAGCAAAATCTAAGTTGGTTTGAATTTCAGGATCATTTGGATTTAGTTGTAGTGCTTTTTCATAATTGTATATAGCTGGCGCAACTTTATGTAATTTATAATAACAATTTCCAAGATTGAAATACAACTCAGCCGATTGTTGACCATTTGCCAAAACACTTTCATAGCTTGTAATCGCTGCTTCATATTTTCCATCGTTGTATTGGATATTTCCATCTACAAAAGGATTAGAAACATCGGTTGCAAAAACAGATGCAGAAATAAATAGAAATAAATAAAAAAACTTCTTCATGATTACTATTTAATTTGTTTTTCTAAACTCGAAATTATTTCAACAGCTTTGTCATAATCTTGATGAATTATAGTGCTTGTTGATGGCGCATATCGCGCTAATTCACAACTTTCTGTCAAGGTTATAAATTCTTTCACCGTTTCAAAATTTGCGTTTCGCGAAAGCAGAATTTCGGTGATTTTATCTTTACTCATTTCTGAAGTTTCAATGTTTAATTTGGCTTTCAAGAAATTGTGCATTGCTTTTTCTAATGCAATATAAAATGGCTCTTTATTATTGATTTGTTTTTTGGCTTCCGATAAATATTTTTTAGCTAAAGCATTAGCTCTTTTGGTTTTATTCCCAATAATATCAGCGTCTTGAGAATCTTTTCGCTTTTTGAAAATTATTAGAATTGGAATTAATAAAAACGGCAAAAATAGCAATCCATAAAACAATTTTGAACCTAAAAAATCGTCTGATTCTATACTTTCTAACTCCGTTTTTTGTTTGATAAAGGCAAATGTTTTTGAAGGTGTTGCTACAGTTTTTGAGGTAATATCTACAGAATTTACGTTAGAACTTACAACACCAGGTCCATCCAAAACATTCAACATAATGTTTGGAGAAGCAATTGTTTTATAGCTTCCAGTTGAAAGATCAAAATAAGAAAATTCCAAACCTTTGATAGGAAAATTCCCTTTAGATTGCGGAATAATGGTATATCTATCGGAAATACTTCCTGTCATTCCAGATAATGGCGTAGAAACATTTTCTGAATGTTCTGGGTCATACATTTCAAGTTCTGAAGGCACCACTGGCTTTGGTAAGTTGAATAATTTTAAGTTTCCAACACCTGCTACTTTAATATCTAAATCAAGAGATTCACCATTTTTTAAAGTTGTTTTGGATGGAAGAACACTGAAATTAAATTTACCAACTGCTCCTGTAAAACTTGCAGGTTTTCCAGCTTCAGGTAGAGACTTTACAGTTATTACTTTACTTCCAGCAGAAACTCTTTTCGTTTGATTTCTTACTTCATAATTCCCATATCTATCTTCTCTTCCAGTAGGAACTTCTACATCTATATCTAAAGAAATTGGTTCAATTTGAAGATTGCCAGCTTTCTGAGGATATAGAACAACCTTTTTGATAATAAGATATCTGAATTTTTCTCCTTTAAATAGTTCCTCTCCAGGAATTTGATTAACATCAATATTTTGACTCCAAAAATCTTTATATTTAGGTTTGCTTAATTCTTGCCAATTCATTATTCCTATATTATAACTAAAATAAAGTTTGTAAACTACTGTAATTGGTTCATTTACATAGGGATTAATTTTAGAAATGTCTGCTACCAAGAATAAATTATCATCAACACGAATAGTTCCTCCATTTTGGAAAGGATTATTTTGTTGTTTAATTTCATCAACAATCTTGATTTTTAATATGTTGCTTTTATATATTTTACCATTGAATTCAATTTGTGATTCCTTAATTACAAAAACTCCTTTTCTTTTGGGAATTAGATAATATTTATATCTTTTTTGAAAAGCAACTCGTCCATTTATATCATATTTTGCTATCGATATAAAGGGTCCTTGTACTCTAAAATCATTCAATACTGGTAATTCAAAGTTATCTGCATCTACATTCATAGTAAAAGCAAGTTCAATATTTTCATTTAATGCATAAGTTGTTCTATCTGTTGAGGCTTCAAATCGTACTTGTTGAGCCCAAAGAGATTGAGAAAATATATATACTATTAAAAATATTCGTTTCATTTTTTCTGAATTTATTCAGTATAGTTATTCCAAGTAATATTTATTACCAGTCTTTTTCTGGCTTTTGCGGATTTACTAAAGCCTTTTGAGCATTTACTTTTTCTTGAACTTTTTTCTCTTCGTTGTTCACTGCATCAAGCAAATTATCTATTCGTTGTTTTGAGGCGCCAGACG
Source organism: Flavobacterium chungnamense (assembly GCF_039539165.1). Classification (NCBI taxonomy): domain Bacteria; kingdom Pseudomonadati; phylum Bacteroidota; class Flavobacteriia; order Flavobacteriales; family Flavobacteriaceae; genus Flavobacterium; species Flavobacterium chungnamense. The sequence continues at coordinate 189,199 of NZ_BAABCS010000016.1, read as the reverse complement.
GTTTAGGTTGTTGAGGTTGATTCCCTTTGTCCTTGTCTTTGTCGTTGTTTCCGTCTTTTTTATCTTTATTTTTGTCCTTGTTTTTATCGTTATCTTTTTCCGGCTCTCTCTTTTCCTCTTTTTTCTCTTTCTCTTGGTCTTTTTTATTCTCTTTAGGTTTTTCTGGTGGTGGATTGTCTTTTAGCATTTTTTTTGCCAAAGCATAATTGTATCGAGTTTCTTCATCGTTCGGATTGTTTCTCAATGCGTTTTTATAAGCTTCAACGGCACCTTGATATTCTTTTTCTTTCATCAAAACATTTCCAAGATTATGAAAGGCTTTGTGTTTTTCGGGTTTTGTCTTAGCATCTTGAATGGCTTTAGCAAAATGATATTTTGCTTCAGAATGTTGATTTTGCTTATAAATTGATGTGCCTAAATTATAAGACGAAACTGCTTTTTTCTTGAATTTAGATTGTGAAATTCTATAATTTGCTTCAGCATCGGCATATTTTTTTTCTGCAAATTCTTCGTTCCCTTTTGGTAAAAACTTATCTTTCTCTTGCGCTTTTGTTGCAAAAGAGATTAGGATTAAAAGTAATGTGATAATTTTTTTCATTCTGTTATTGCCAAGAATTTGTGAAATTCTATTTTTTCTCTTCATTAAATAAATTCATTTTTCTAACCCATTTGGTTCTTCTTTCCAACAAAAATGTGTCTAAAAGCAATAAGAAAAACCCAAAAGCTAAAAACCATTGAAACTGTGATTTTAAATCGGCCATCTGTGTGGCCCCAAATTCTGTTTTTTCAGTATTTTCAATCGCTTTTTTCACATAATCAACAACTGTTTTGGTAGAATTTCCATCAATATATCCTCCTTTTGAACTGTTAGCTATTTTAGAAAGTATTTCAGTATTTCTTTTAGTGATAACAACTTGATCGTCTTTGTCTCGTTGGAAACTCTCAACAACTCCATTTCTTTTCAATGGAATTGGACCTCCTTTTTCTGTTCCGACTCCAATAGTTATAATTTTGATTCCATTCTTCTGAGCGTCTTCTGCGGCTGTTTCTGCATTATCGGTGTGGTCTTCTCCATCAGAAATTAGTATCAACAACTTATTGGTTTTATCTTTTTTGTCAAAAAACTTAATATTAGCTAAATCAATAGCTTGGTCTATAGAAGTTCCCTGAGAAGAAATTATTCCAGGATTCATACTTTGGAGAAACATTTTGGCCACAGCATAATCTGAAGTCATTGGTAAAACCGGAAAAGCACTTCCTGAATAGGCAATAATTCCAATTCTATCACTTCCTAATTGATTGATTAATTGTGAAACCAATTGTTTACTTTTTTCTAATCTATTAGGTGCAACATCTTCTGCAAGCATACTTTTAGAAACGTCAACCGCAAAAACAATATCGATTCCTTGACGTTTTACTTTTTCAACTTTGATTCCCATTTTAGGATTAACCAATCCGATAATAATAAACGTTAGTCCTAATAAAAAAAGAGCCATTTTCAAAATTGGCTTGAAAGTAGATTTCTCAGGACTCAATTTTTGAATCAAATCTAAATCACCAAATTCTTTCTGCTTTTTTCTTTTCCAAAATTGAACATAGAGAAAAAGCACCACCAATATTGGGATGATGAATAATAAATATAAATAACCTTTTTCTTCTAATTCGTACATTAAATGTTAGATTTACTTTATAATTCTAAACCTTATTTTGTTATGATTTTATATAAAACTTTTAAAAATTGTGTTTCTTAATGCGATTTCTATCAATAATAATATTCCTGCGATAATAACAAATAATCTGTATTTTTCATCGTAATCATAGTATTTCAATTCTTCAATTTCAGTTGTTTCTAGTTTATTGATTTCGTTGTATATACTTTCTAATTTACTATTATTATTTGCTCTAAAATATTTTCCACCTGTGTTTTTTGCAATTGTTTTCATTAGTTCTTGGTCAATTTCAACAGGAAGCATTTTATATAAAAAGTCTCTTCCATTTGGTGCATAATCATATGGAAATTCAGCCATTCCATTAGTTCCAATTCCAATAGTGTACACTTTTATTCCATATTCTTTGGCAATTTCTGAAGCTGTTTCTGGCTCTATAAATCCCGAATTATTTACGCCATCTGTTAAAAGAATAATGATTTTACTTTTGGCTTTACTTTCTTTCAACCGATTTATTGCTGTGGTCAATCCCATTCCAATACCTGTTCCGTCTTGAAGTACATTATCAAATTTAATGTCTGAAATAGCTTGTTTTACGATAGCTTTATCGCTTGTAACAGGTGTTTTAGTGTAAGCTTCACCTGCATATACTACAACGCCAATTCTGTCGTTCGGACGTCCGTCAACAAAATTGGTGGCTACTTCTTTCAAAGCTTCCATCCTGTTGGGTTTCAAATCTTTTGCCAACATACTACTAGAAAGGTCAATTGCCATGACAATATCAATTCCTTTAGTAGTTTTGGTTTGATTACTAATATCAACTGTTCTTGGTCGAGCCAAAGCGATGATTAAAAAACATAAAGACAAAATTCGTAATCCTGATAAATGAGGTTTTAGTTTTGCCAATATTGATTTAGAACCTTTAAATCCTTTAACAGAACTTATTTTTAGGGTGGCTGTTTGTTCTTTATTTTTCCACCAAAGCCAAGCTATTGCTATTGGAATTAGCAAAAACAACCAAAAAAATTCAGGATTTAAAAAACTAATTTTTTCCATGGTTATTGTGCTTGTTTTAATTCGGCAGAATTAATTATTCTCTTTCCTATTTTTTCTCCATATTCATCACCTTCAAGATGAGCAACTATTATCTGTTGCAAACCACCATCTTGTTTAAACAATAAAATCTCATAATACATTTTCTCGCTTTCATCCTCTTCTTTATCAAAAACAGTCATTGTTCCATAAGCTTTTACACCTGTTACACCTTTTCCCGTATTGAATTCTTCTTGTTTGAAAAGCATATTTTGTGCTCCAAGTTTTTCCCAATTTTTGGTAATTCCATCTAAAACCGTGTCAAATTTAATATCGGTTGTGTCTTTGAATTTAATAGTAGAAACGCCAATAAATAGTTTCTGATTTAATGCACCATATTCAAACAATTGCATTTCTTTTAGTATAGCATACGATTCTTTTGGAAGTGATTTTTTAGCGTCAATTCTTTTTAAAACCTTAGGAGTTTCGATAATTACTCCAGGATTTCCATATTCGCTTAAAACCCATTCGCCTTCTACTAACTCTTTGGTCTCGTTACCTAAAACAAAATCTTTAACAAAGTCGAATCCTTTTATTGCAGACGTTATTCCTACTGTTAATGCAAGAACTAAAACTGTTATAAAAACCGCGTTTTTGATGCGTTTTATTTTTTGTTCTGATGCTTTTTTAGCTAATGCTTTTTGTTTTTGCTCTTCGTTCCACTCTTCCAATTCGTCTTTGTCTTCTACAACTTCAGGAATAGCTTTGTGAATGGTTACAATAGTACTTGTAATTCGCTTTTTATCTTCTTCGATTTCAAAATCAAGTGGCTTTACTTTAGCAAATTTTACTAAATCGGCTTGTTGTAATACTTTTTCTAAATTTTCAAGTATTTCTTTAGAAAGTTTTAATTTTTTGCTTTTTGCAACATTTCTCAAACTCACAATTAACTCAGAAGTAGTGCTTTCCATGGCTGGAATATGAATTTCTTCTTCGATGTAGGTTCTTGCAATATCAGTTAATTCAGAATAATACGATTTTATTTCACCACGTTGAATAAGTTCTTTTCTTTCTAATTGTTGTAATAACGATGTCGCTTTTTCAATTGGTGATGTATAAACGATTTCTTCTGTTTTTTCAGGTTTTTTGTTATACTTTTTGAATAACCAATATCCTAAAAACCCTAAACCAACTAAAAGTAAAATTCCAAAAAGATATTTCCACCAATCGCTTGGACTTTCAACAGGAATGATGTCTTTTATTTCAAACATTTTTTGTTTTAAGGTATCGACTTTTACATCAGTAACCTCAACTTTTAAACTATCAGAAAAAGAAGGTTTTCCATTGATTAAAATTTGAATTCTTGGAATAGTATATTTTCCTGAATCAAACTGAGTCAATCCGTATTTTTTGATTAACTCGTATTTGTCATTCGATTTAATCGTGTCAATTTTATAGGATTCAATAACTTCTAAAGCTCCAAAATTCTGAGCTTTTGGAAAAACAACTTTATCTGTTTTATTCACTGATGCTTTTAAAGTCAACTTGAATTCGTCTCCAATTTTTTTCTTTGTTGAATCAATAGAAGTCGTGACTTTTTGAGCAAAAAGTGAGGTTGTAAGTAGAAAAAATAATATATATAACTTGAATTTCATTTATCCTCTGGATTTAAAATAACCCAATAATTTTTTTACATAACTCTCATCGACACGTGTATTTACAGTTCCTGAACCGCATTTTGAAAAAATATCTTTAAAATAACCAACTTTCTGTTGATAGTTTTTTTCGTAATTCAATCTAACATTTTTAGAACTCGTATCCACAACCATAATTTCACCCGATTCTGCATCCTCCATTTCTACCATTCCTATGTTTGGCATTTTTTCTTCACGGATATCGTATACTCGAATTCCTGTGATGTCGTGTTTTTTTCCTGCTATTTTTAATGTTTTTTCGTAATCATCGTCTACCATAAAATCAGAAATCAAAAATACAATGGCTTTCTTTTTTTGTGTTGATGATAGAAATTTTAATGCCTGAGATAAATCGGTTTTTCTGCTTTTTGGTTGAAATTCGATTAACTCACGAATAATTCGAAGCACGTGCGATTTTCCTTTTTTGGGTGGAATGTACAATTCGATTGTATCGGAAAACAAAATCAAACCAATTTTATCATTATTTTGAGTTGCCGAAAAAGCCATTGTTGCTGCAATTTCAGTTACAATTTCACTTTTTAATTGATTTTTAGTTCCAAAACTTTCTGAACCCGAAATATCGACCATTAACATCATGGTTAATTCTCGTTCTTCTTCAAAAACCTTAACGTGTGCTTCGTTGTAACGCGCAGTCACATTCCAATCTATAGAACGAACATCGTCACCAAATTGATAAGGTCGCACTTCAGAAAAAGTCATTCCGCGTCCTTTAAACGATGTATGATATTCACCCGAAAAGATATGATCGCTCAATCTACGGGTTTTGATTTCTATTTTACGAACTTTTTTTAGTAAGTCTTTCGTCTCCATTTTTTAGTGTTCAGTATTCAGTCTGCCAACTAATTTAAGGTACTTCGATTTCGTTTACGATTTTGTTGATAATGTCAACAGAAGTTACATTTTCGGCTTCGGCTTCGTATGTGATTCCAATTCTGTGACGCAATACATCGTGAACTACGGCGCGAACATCTTCTGGAATTACATAACCACGACGTTTGATAAAAGCATAACATTTGGCTGCTGTTGCCAAATTGATACTTCCACGAGGTGATGAACCAAAACTGATTAGTGGTTTTAAAGATTCTAATTTATATTTTTCTGGGAAACGCGTTGCGAAAATTATATCTAGAATGTATTTTTCGATTTTCTCATCCATGTAAACCTCACGAACGGCTTCTTGAGCGCGCAAAATTTGTTCTACAGAAACAACCGCGTTTACTTTTTCATATGACCCTTTCAGATTTTGACGAATAACCATTCTTTCTTCGTCCATTTTTGGGTAATCGATAACCGTTTTAAGCATAAAACGATCGACTTGCGCTTCTGGTAATGGATAAGTTCCTTCTTGCTCAATTGGATTTTGTGTTGCAAGAACTAAAAATGGTCTTTCTAATTTAAACGTTGTATCGCCAATAGTAACTTGTTTTTCTTGCATCGCTTCAAGCAAAGCCGATTGTACTTTGGCAGGCGCACGATTAATCTCATCTGCAAGAACAAAATTAGCAAAAATTGGTCCTTTTTTAATTGAAAACTCATTGGCTTTAATATTGTAAATCATGGTTCCAACAACATCGGCAGGAAGCAAATCAGGTGTAAACTGAATACGACTAAAACTACCTTGAACTGCTTGAGACAAGGTGTTAATTGCCAACGTTTTTGCCAATCCTGGAACTCCTTCAAGAAGAATATGTCCTTGACCTAAAAGTCCTATCAACAATCGTTCTATCATGTGCTTTTGTCCCACAATGACTTTATTCATTTCCATGGTCAATAAGTCAATAAAAGCACTTTCTCTTTCTATCTTTTCATTGATGGCTCTAATATCTAAAGCAGCAACATTTTCTTCCATAAATTCTATTTTTTTCGAGGAACAATTAAGTTCAAAATTTTAACATTTCAAAATTGAATATTTTAACACGAATAGAATGTTAACAATGCGTTAAAACTTGTCATCAAATCTGGTTTTTAAGGATGATTTATGATTTTGTTTTAGTAATTTTAGAGTTTTAATTTCAATTATGAGAAAAACAACATTATCTCCTGTAATAGCTGGAACGATGAATTGGGGTGTTTGGGATAAAAAACTCAACATACAAGAAATGATCCATTTGATAAACATTTGTATCGAAAATAAAATTACCACATTTGACCATGCCGATATTTATGGTGGTTATACTACAGAGGAGCAATTCGGAAAAGCATTTAACGAAAGTAAAATTTCAAGAGAGAAATTGCAATTAATTTCTAAGTGCGGCATCCAACTTGAAGGAAGTAGAACTAATAAAATAAAACACTATGATTACTCGAAAGAATACATCGTTTGGAGTGTAGAAAATTCGTTGAAAAATCTTCACACAGATTACTTGGATGTTTTGCTTTTACATCGTCCAAGTCCATTGATGGTTACTGATGAAATTGCTGAAGCGGTTGAAAGACTTAAATCAGATGGAAAAATTATCGATTTTGGATTGTCAAATTTTACTACTTCGCAAACCGAATTAATCAAAAGTAAAACTGAAGTAAGTTATAATCAAATTCAATTTTCGGCAACACATTATGAAGCTATGTTAGATGGAAGTTTAGATTATATGCAAACGCACGATATTAGACCAATGAGTTGGAATCCGCTAGGAATGGTTTTTAGAGAAGATATTGAGCAAACAAGACGATTAAAAAAACTTTTGGTTCAATTGGTTGAAAAATATGGAGTTGGCTCAGATACTATTTTGCTTTCCTGGATTTTAAAACATCCCTCCAAAGTTATTCCTGTGGCTGGAACAGTTAATATTGCTCGAATTCAGGCATTGATGAAAGCCGTTGAACTAAATTTAGACCAACAAGATTGGTTTGCCATTTGGACAGAAAGTATGGGAAATAAAGTGCCTTAAATTTTACGAAGTTTGAGGTACGAAATATTTTTAATTACTTCGTATTTCGTACTTTCTATTTTGTACTTCATCATGATAAACAAACGCCTACTTATCAAAAACTTACTGGCTCACAATGATGAGTGCAGTTTTTATGATAAAAAGCGGCAGTTGAATTTGCATACCAAGGAAGGAAAAGCGAAGTTTTTGAAACATATTTGTGCTTTGTCTAATTCTAATCCTTCTAATAATTCTTATATTGTTGTTGGTGTTGAAGATGAAAATAATGAAATAACAGGCGATGATTTTTTTGACGACAGTCGCATTCAAAATTTGGTAAATGCTTTTTTGGAAAATCCTCCTAAAATTCAGTATGAAAATGTACCTTTTCCGAACTTGCCCAAAGATAAAGTTATTGGATTGGTTACGATAAAACCCAAATCTAAAACTTCCTATTTTAAGAAAAACATTCATACCATTTTGGCTAATGCCACTTTTGTAAGAAGAGGAAGCAATACTATTCCTACGGATGAAAAAATTCCGTATTCTAAACTTAATATTGAGACGGTTTTAAGTATTGAAAATAGTTCTAGAAATAGCATTTCAAATACACTTGATGGTGTGATTGATTTTGTAAATAATCGTCACAAGGATATGCCATCAAAGTATAAGGTTTTCAAAGAATTGTTTGTGATTTGTTGGGCAGGAATTCCGAAAAAAATTAGAGATAAAACTTTTTTTTCTAGAGTTGATATCGAATTAGTGAACGAGCAAATTAAGTTGTTTTATTCGGCTCAAGATGATGTAACTATTGATTATGATGAAAATACTTTTACCATAATCGAATATGTGCCTTTAGGATTGAATGACAAAACGAGTTATTATCCGTTGGAACAGCAAAAAATATCTTTTTTTGACAATGGCTACTATAAAATAGAAACCGAAATGCTTTTCGAACCACCTCAATACAATCGAAAAGTTTTATTTCATATTTACAATTCTAATCTATCTTTGTTGAGTAAATTGCAAAAAGGAATCGAATTATCTAATAGAGAAGATCAAGATTTAATTAATTTACCCTCAACATTAATGATTTGTTACCTCAACGGATTTGAAGATGCCAAACAGAAATTAATTGACGCTAAACCTTTACTGAAATTGCACTCATTTACAAATGTTTATGTAAATTTTAAAGAGGTAATGCGAGTTTTGAGAAAAGTGAAATATAATAAACAAAATGAATAGAACATTAGTAATTGGAGATATACATGGCGGTTTACGAGCGTTGCATCAAATAATGGAACGTGCTAATGTTACAGAAAACGATACATTAATTTTTCTGGGTGATTATGTTGATGGCTGGAGTCAATCGCCTCAGGTTATAGATTATTTGATTGATTTAGGTCAAAAACAAAAATGCATCTTCATCAGAGGAAATCACGACGAACTTCTTTTAGATTGGCTTGAAAATAGCTCCGATAATAGAGAATGGTATAAACATGGTGGAGAAGCTACTGTTATTGCCTATGCAACAATTTCTGAAGCAACAAAGTTGAAACATGTTGCGTTTTTAAAGTCATTGGAAAACTATTATTTAGATGATAAAAACAGGTTGTTTATTCATGCTGGTTTTACCAATATGAATGGCATTGCCTATGAATATTTTCCGAAATTATTTTATTGGGATAGAACATTGTGGGAAACTGCGATATCGCTGGATGAAAGCTTAGAAAAAACAAGTTGGTTTTATCCAAGAAGATTGACTTTATATAACGAAATTTACATTGGTCATACACCTGTAACGAGAATTGGTGAAACTATTCCAATCAAAAAAGCTTGCATTTGGAATGTTGATACTGGTGCTGCTTTTAAAGGGCCATTGACAATTATGGATGTTGATTCTAAAGAATTTTGGCAAAGCGAACCTTTAAATAATTTGTATCACACAGAAAAAGGGAGAAATTAAAATTGTGCACATCTATTAGTTCAAGGTGATCGTTTGGAGTTTCTGCATTACTTTACTAACTTGTTACTTTAACTTTAGTTTTTAAAATTGATTTCTGAAGTTGATTTTGTCATTGAACTTTGACATTGATATTGCTCTCAATTACTTATATTTGCAGTCTAAATTTTATACGTCATGAAAAGAGTTATTACACTATTACTTGTTTTAAGTGCAAGTTTTTCAAATGCGCAAGCGTTTAAAGGAAAAGGAGATAAAAAATTTCAAGTTGGAGCAACGATGCAAGAGTATGGGACTGGAATTGCAGCCACAGTTGATTTTGGAGCAGGAGAAAACATTTCTTATGGATTTACAACTTCCTACTTATTAAATACAACTACGATTGCTGGAACTCCAAAATTCGATGATAAATTTGATGTAAAGGCGCGTTTTAATGCCAATATTGGAAATGTTTTAAATATTAGCGATAAACTTGATGTTTATCCTGGTTTGGATTTAGGTTTACGAAATTTTGGTGCCCATTTAGGCGCAAGATATTTCTTTACCAATGGTTTTGGAATTTATACTGAAGCAGGAATTCCATTGGCAAAATATGATTCAAATGCTATTGGATATGAAAGATTTAACAATCAGTTTGTATTCCAAATTGGTGCTTCATTTAATTTATAATTTTCAATAAATGAGTGTTGTTACAGAAAAAAGATTGAAAGACAGAAGTGGTTCTTTGTGTGAAATTAGTGGAAGTGATGAAAATTTGGTTGTCTATTTAGTAGAACCAAAAACAGAAGCCACTCCTGAAAACTGTATTCTAATTACAAAATCGTTAAGAGACCAAATTGAAAATCCTGAAACTATGAATCCAAACGATTGGCGTGGTTTGAGTGATAGCATGTGGAATGAAAATCTACCCGTACAAATTGTTTCTTGGAGAATGCATGCGCGTTTAAAAAACATGGATATGTTAGAAATGATGTATCTTGATGAAGATTCATTAGAATGGGCAAAAGCAACTGGAGAAGCTGATGATGACGAAGGAAAAATTGTTCATAAAGATTCTAACGGAAACGTTTTGTTAGATGGTGATTCTGTTGTTTTAATCAAAGATTTAGATGTAAAAGGCGCAACTTTCACTGCAAAACGTGGTGCTGCTGTTCATAATATTAAATTAGTTTGGGATGATGCCAACCTTATTGAAGGACGTGTTGAAAACCAAAGTATTTTCATTTTAACACAATACGTTAAGAAAACAAAATAAAAACTGTGTTTCAAAAATAAAAAAGTCCCGATAATTCGGGACTTTTTTGACTATATTTTATTATCTTTTTTCTAACCTCTGAAAAACTACAAATCAAATTTAATTCCTTGAGCTAATGGCAATTGATCGGAGTAATTAACCGTATTTGTTTGTCTTCTCATGTATACTTTCCAAGAATCAGAACCAGATTCTCTTCCTCCACCAGTTTCTTTTTCACCACCAAAAGCACCACCAATTTCAGCTCCAGAAGTTCCAATATTTACATTGGCAATTCCACAATCTGAACCTGCAAAAGACAAGAATTTTTCAGCTTCTTTCATTTCGTTAGTCATAATGGCAGAAGATAAACCTTGTGCAACACCATTTTGTTTAGCAATAGCATTTTCAACTTCTCCACTATATTTCATTAAATATAAAATTGGAGCAAAAGTTTCGTGTTGTACGATTTCAAAAGAGTTTTCAGCTTCAATAATGGCTGGTTTTACATAACAACCCGATTCGTAACCTTCGCCAGATAGAACTCCACCTTCAACTAATACTTTTCCCCCTTCAGCTTTTGCTTTTTCAATAGCCGCTAAATAAGTATTTACTGCATCAGTATCAATTAATGGTCCTATATGATTTTTTTGATCCAATGGATTTCCAATAGTCAATTGACCATATGCGCCAACAATGGCATCTCTAACTTTATCATAAACCGATTCGTGGATAATTAATCTTCTAGTTGAAGTACAACGTTGTCCAGCAGTTCCTACAGCACCAAAAACAGCACCAGGAACAACCACTTTCAAATCAGCTGATGGTGTAATAATTATGGCATTGTTTCCGCCTAATTCTAATAAAGATTTTCCGAAACGTTGTGCTACAGTCGCGCCAACAATTCTTCCCATTCTTGTAGAACCAGTTGCAGAAATCAAAGGAATTCTTGTATCTGTAGTCATCATTTCACCTACTTTATAATCTCCATTGATGATACATGAAATACCTTCTGGTAAATTATTTGCTTTTAAAACCTCTGCAATAATATTTTGACATGCAATTGAACATAACGGCGCTTTTTCAGAAGCTTTCCATACACAAACATCACCACAAATCCATGCTAATGCTGTATTCCAAGACCAAACAGCTACCGGAAAGTTAAAAGCAGATATGATTCCAACAACTCCAATTGGATGCCATTGTTCTCTCATAACGTGACCTGGACGTTCTGATGGTATAGTTTGTCCGTTTAATTGACGTGATAAACCAACTGCAAAATCGCAGATGTCTATCATTTCTTGAACTTCACCATATCCTTCTTGCAACGATTTTCCCATTTCATAAGAAACTAATTTCCCTAATGGTTCTTTTAATTCTCTTAATTTATTTCCAAATTGACGAACAATTTCTCCACGTTGTGGTGCTGGCATTGCTCTAAAAGTAAGGAAAGCAGCTGTTGCAGTTTGCATTACTTTTTCGTAATCTTCAGCAGTAGTTGTTTTTACTTTTCCTATTAGTTGACCATCAACTGGCGAATAACTTTCTATAATTTCTCCACTTGAAAAATGATTATTTCCTGTTGAAGTTCCTTCATTAATGGCTTTTACACCGAGAATTTCTAATGCTTCGGTCATGCCGAATTGTTGAGCAATTGTTGACATTATGTGTTTTTTTTGAATGTTTTTTAAATTTTATACAAAAATAGTAGTTTTTTTTGAATATTAGGCAGTTTATATCTTTTGGCAAAAACACTAAAGATCTTATTTTTTATCTACAAATCTTTCGTCGGATTCCATAGTTGTCCCACACTTTTCACAAGTTCGAAGGTGTTCTGAATTGTAAAAATGTTTGAAATGAGATAAGAAATCAGTTTCTATGTTGTGAAGTTCAAAATATACTTCATATAGTTTATGATTACAGTTTTCACAAAACCACAATAATCCATCTGGAATATCTTTACCTTCTCTTTTACGTTCTACAACTAAACCTATTGACCCTTCTGTTCTTGATGGAGAATGAGGTACTTTAGCTGGAAGCAGAAACATATCACCAGCTGCAAGTTTCATAGCTTTCTTTTTGCCATTATCTTGAACATAAACCGTTATTTTTCCTTCTAACTGATAAAATAATTCTTCGGTTTCATTATAATGAAAATCTTTGCGAGCATTTGGACCGCCAACTATCATTACAATATAATCACCAGAATCTATATACAGATTTTTATTTCCAACTGGTGGTTTTAGAAGGTGTCTGTTTTCTTCAATCCATTTATTGAGATTGAAAGGTTTTTGAATTGACATAATACTATAATGTTTTTACGAAATTACAAAAAATAAAAAAGGTTAGCATTAAACTAACCTTCTAATATCTTTATTTTATTTCAATTTCTAGCGGATTAAATATCTGAGGGATTTTTTTGGGATCTTTTTCATAAACTGAGATAGTCCCTTTTACTGTAATTTCTTTTCCAACAGATTGAGAAAGATCTAATTGATGTTCTTCAAGGTATTTGTTAGATATAACAACTGTAAATACATTGTCTGGATAAGGTTTGTCAATATTTATATAATTAGTTGATTTTCCTTCAGACGCCAACTTAAAAGAAGCAATTTTACCTTTCAAAATAACTTCCTTCCCAATATATTCTTTTGCTTGAGATGTTGTTATAGTTTCTTGAGCAAATGATGTTGTAACAAGAATTAAAAATGTGATAACAAATAACTTTTTCATAGTACTAATTTAAAAAGGTTAGCATAAACTAACCTTAGATTTTTTTTAATTCAATTGTTTAATCAAATAGATATAAACCGGAAAGTGATCGCTAAATCCAGGTTCACTTTGAGAATTTCTGAGTGGATATCCTTTATATTGTCCAGTGGTCTGAATTAGAAATGGCTTGTTATAAATTCCTGCCTTCCAATATCTAAATGATGTATAATCATTTCTAGTTAATGGTTCTGAAATCATAATTTGATCGAAAATATCACCAGAATCTCTGTAAAACAATGTTGCATTTCCTTCCTTAGCCATTTGCTCAAAAGGATTGTAAATATCTCCAGATGTTTTTAATTCCGATTTTTTAAGTTTAGCTCCAATACCAACTTTAACACTTTTATTATAAGAACCATCATTTAAATCACCCATGGTAATAATTTTAGCATCTGGGTTTATTTTGATTAATGAATCGATAATTTTTCTATTAAGTGCTCCGGCAGCCTCACGAAATGGTGAACTTTTTTTCTCACCACCAGAACGAGAAGGCCAGTGATTAACAATTATATTTACTTCTTCACCATCTAAAAAACCTGTAACTAAAAGTTGATCACGAGTGTAAACTCTTTCAGAAGTATTATCAACCTCTACATTATCATCTGTTGCTTCTCCTTTATCTTTCTTGTCTTCTTTACCTTGTTGATTTTTATAAATTAATAATGGAATGTTAACATAGCTTGTTGGCTTAAAATGTTTTTTCTGATAAAGTAAAGCCACATCAATTCCTCTTTTGTCAGGAGAATCAAAGTGAACAATTCCATAATCTCTATTAATTAATTTTGGTTGTTTCACTAAGTCTTCCAAAACCCTTCTATTTTCAATTTCACAACCACCAATAAATGTTGGGGAATTTGTTGGGTTTTCACCGGTCCCTATTTCAGAAAGTACTCTGGCAAGATTGTCTAATTTCTTTTTATATTTTCTTCCTGTCCAATTCATCGCACCATCTGGTAACCATTCTTCATCATTATTAGAACCATTAATTGTATCAAACAAGTTTTCAAAATTATAAAACGCAACGGTATGAATAATATATTTTTTTGACTGGGCATTTACCGCAATTGTTGCGAATAAAACAAAGAAAACGGCAATTAAGTTTTTAATTTTCATTTTAACTATATTAATTAATTATGAAGTTTAACACAAACTTCACGCCAAAAGTAAATAATATTATTAAAAGATGTACATTTGTAGGCTGTTAAGTTTGTATTAAGACTTGACGAAAAGAAAATTAATTTAATTCAATTTATGAAAAAACTTGTCATTAGTATTTTGTTTGTGATGCAAGTGTGTTTTGCTTTTGCACAAACAGGTACTGGATTTTCCGGAAAAGTTGTTGACTCAAAAACACAAAAGCCATTACAAAATGTTGTTGCCTCTATTCAGAACAGTAATTTAACTGAAATTACAGATGCTGAAGGAAAATTTGTTTTTAAATCAGTACCAGCTGGTTCACAATTATTAGTAGTAAAAAGTGATGGTTATAAAGACCAACTACTATCTATTGATGTAGAACAAGGAAAAATTTTAGATTTAGGTGTTGTTGTTTTGGAAGAAGATGTTACCGAAGAACAACAATTAAGTTTAGTTACCATCACAGATAATGATTTGGGTGATGATAATAGTGGTTCAGAGAGTACTTCTGGACTTTTACAAGCTTCAAGAGATGTATTTCAACAAGCAGCTGCCTTTAATTGGGGTCAAGCAAGATTTAGAATTCGTGGTTTAGATAATGAGTATGGAACTACCATGATTAATGGTATTTCAATGAATAAAATTTATGATGGTAGACCACAATGGGGTAACTGGGGTGGATTAAATGATGCTACACGTAATCAGGAATTCACTATGGGTTCTGCACCTTCAGACTATACATTTGGTGGAATTTTAGGAACTCAAGAAATCAATACTAGAGCATCTATATACAGAAAAGGTTCTAGAATTTCTTTTTCTGGAACTTATACCAACTACAATTGGAGAACTATGGGAACTCATGTTTCTGGAATGAATTCTAAAGGTTGGGCATTTGTGGTTTCTGCATCTAGAAGATGGGCTCAAGAAGCCTATTTTGAAGGAACAGATTACGGTGCAAATTCACTATTTGCAAGTGTTGAGAAAAAAATAAACGACAAGCATTCGTTGAATTTTACTTCTATCTATGCTCAAAACTATAGAGGTAAAAATTCTCCAAACACACAAGAAGTTACAGATATTGCAGGTATTAAATACAACTCTTATTGGGGTTACCAAGATGGAGAACAAAGAAATTCAAGAATTAGAAGACTTGAAGAGCCAATAAATATGTTAAGTCATTATTGGAAAATAAGTTCAAAAACTAATTTGAACACAAATATTGCTTATCAAACAGGTTCAATTGGGAATAGCCGTTTAGACTATCAAGGTCAAGATAATCCAGATCCTACTTACTACAGAAGCATGCCGAGTTATTATACAAGTCAGTTTGATGATAATGGAGCTTATATTGGAAACAGTGCTTTAAATCAATTAGAAGCATCACAAGCTAAATTCCTTACTAACAGACAACTTAATTGGAATGAGCTTTATGACATCAACAGAAATAGTATTTCTGGAAATAGTTACTACATTCTTTATGAAGATAGAACTGACGACAAACAATTTACTGCAAATTCAGTATTATCATCTCAATTAGCTGATAATATTCTAGTAAACGCTAGTGTTAATTTCAAAAAATTAACTTCTAACAATTTCCAATATTTAGTAGACTTGTTAGGTGGTAATTACTTCAATGATTTTGATACTTTTGGATCAAATCCTTCTCAACAACAAACAGATTTAAACAATCCAAACAGAACCGTTGTAGTAGGAGATAAATTTGGATATAACTATAAATTATTAGCAACTACTTTAGATGCTTTTACTCAATTTAAATTTACTTACAAAAAAGTTGATTTTTATGTAGCTCAAAACTATTCTCGTTCAGAATACCAAAGAGATGGTTTATACAAAAATGGATATTATCCAACTAATTCTTATGGGAAAAGTAAAAAAGTTGAATTTGACAACTTTGGTTTCAAAGGTGGTTTAACATATAAAATTACTGGAAGACAATTCCTTGATTTTAATGGTTACTACGCAACTAAAGCGCCTAACATGAGGAATACTTTCCCAAATGCTAGAATCAACAACAATGTGTTTCCAGAATTAAAAAGTGAAACTATTGCAAGTGCTGATGCAAGTTACATCATAAGAACTCCAAACTTAAAAGCTAGAATTACAGGGTTTTACTCTTATATAACTGGAGCAACTGAAACATCATTCTTCTTTGCAGATGCAATTGACGATGGTGATACTGGTAATGGTGAAAGCTCATTTGTTGCTGAAACAATTAATGGTTTAAACAAAAAAAATATTGGTGCTGAATTTGGTTTAGAATATCAAATTACAAAAACTCTTAAAGCTACTTTAGCTGGTTCTTATGGGGAATATACTTATGATAGTAACCCAACTGTTCAGTTAAATATTGATAGTCAAGCTAGTGAAACTAATACTTTTCCTATAAAAGATTATGGTGTAGCTAAATTGAAAAATTACAGACAACCAGGTATGCCGCAAACTGCAGCTTCATTTGGTTTAGAATATAGAGATCCTAAATTTTGGTGGATTGGTGCTAATGCAAATTACTTAGGAAGTAGTTATATTGATGTAGCTCCAATTTTAAGAACAGACGCATTTTTAGTTGATCAAACTTTCGGTAACGGATCTACTCCTTTCTTTGAAGCAACTCAAGAGAGAGTTGATCAATTATTAAAACAAGAAAAATTCGATCCATTTACATTAATTAATTTAACTGGTGGAAAATCTTGGAAAGTAGGTAATCAAACTTTTGGTTTCTTTGCAAGTATCAATAATGTTTTTGACGTTACCTACAAAACTGGTGGTTTTGAACAAGCAAGAAATTCAAGCTTTAGACAATTAAATCAGGATTCTGGACACATTGATGCATCAACAAACCAATATGTTTCTCATACGCCTGCTTTTGGACCTAAATATTTTTATGGTTTTGGAAGAACCTATTTCGTTAACTTATACATTAACTTTTAATTAAAAAGCATGAAAAAGACATTTATTTATTCGCTTTTAGTTATTGCAGGTTTTACGTCTTTTACAAGTTGTACAAGTGAAAGTGACGTAGAATATCCTAAAGCTAAAACAACATTGTTTGTTGAAAATTTCACAGACAATACTGATGGTCAAGTTCTAAATTCTACTGGTTGGGCAAATTATGCTCAAGCAGGAACTAAGAAATTTACGGAAGAGGTATACTCTGGTAATGGATATGCTGAATTTACATCATTTGGTTCTAGTCAAGCTTCAAATATCGCTTGGCTTATTTCTCCAGCATTTGATATGAGTAAACAAGATGGTGAAAAATTGGTTTTCCAAGCTGCCCATGCATTTTTAACATCTGCTGATAACACTTTAGAATTGATGGTTTCAACTGATTATGATGGAAACATCGCTAATTTTAATCAATCTAGTTGGTTAAGTTTGCCTGTAACTACGCCTAAACCTAGTAATGACTTTTACGAATGGGTAAATTCTGGCGAAGTAGACTTATCAAAATTTAATGGTACATTATATTTTGCATTTAAAGTTAAAGGTTCTGGAACCAATACTAGTTTAGATGCTACTTATCAAATTGATAACATAAGACTTTATTACTAAAAAACTATGAAAAAATTTATCACATCTTTATCCATTTTCGCTCTTGTAGTTAGTTTTACTAGCTGCGTTGACGATGACACCAACATGGACAATCCAGATACTGGTATTGTTACTTACGAACTTACTGCTACAAAAACTGTACAAGATATTGTTACATTTAACAATTCTGCAATTCCTGTACAATATACGGCAGATGACATCATTGAAGGATATGTTACCTCTACTGATGAAACTGGTACTTTTTATAACTCTATCAGTTTTCAAAATATTGCAACAAACACATCGCAACCAGTAGGTTTTAGTGTAACTGCAAATTTTTCATCATATGGAAAAGGATTTACACCTGGTAGAAAGGCCTATATTAAATTGAAAGGTTTATATACTGCTGTTGTTGACGGATCATTAAAAATTGGATCTCTATACAATGGAGAAATTGGAAGAATTTCTGAAAATGAATGGCAAAAATACCTTTTCGTATCGGCAACTAAAGTTTCTGAAGATGATATGGTAAGACAAGTATCATTATCAACCGCTGCATCCAATGCAAACTTGAATACACTAATTGAAATAACTAATGTTCAATTTGCTGATGGTTCATTAGCAAGAACTTATTTTGATGTTGATTCTGGAGGTAGCGCAACTAATCACAATATCGTTGATATTGCTGGTGGTACTACAAGATACTTTAGAGTTAGTCAATTCGCTCTTTTTGCTTATCAAAATGTTCCTTCAGGAAGAGGTATTATTAGAGGTGTAATGACTAAATATGGCTCAGATTATCAGTTTATTGTTAGACATCAAAATGATGTTAAATTAACTAATCCTAGAACTTATACTTTTAATCCTAGTTTAACTGAAAACTTTGAGAGTTTTGCTTCTAACCAAAAAGGTTTTACAAGCTATTTAAATTTTGCTACTTCTGGTACCAAAGATTGGATTATTAAAACTGTAAATGGATCTAAATGTATTCAAATGTCTGCTTTTGGAGGTTCTTTAGAGAGCAACAAATCTTATTTTGTTGTTCCTGTAGATTTTACAGCTGCTAATTCTTTAACTTTTCAAGTTGATGCTGACTTCTATAGTACTGCATTTGGTTTGAAAGTATATAGATCTACTGACTATGTACCAGGTCAAAAACTTTCTAAAGCTACTTTGTTTGATATTTCATCTAGCTTTACATTCCCAGGTGCTAATACAACTTCTTTTGTTTCTGCTGGAACTTATACTATTCCAACATCAGTGCAAGGAAACGGTTATATCATTTTTGAATATACAGGTAGTAATATTTCTGGTACAAGTTTAAATACTACAAATTGTAATATTGACAATATTGTCATTAACTAAATTACAATAGACTTTATAGTAAAAGAGCTTCCAGAATTGGAAGCTCTTTTTTTGTTTACTATTCACTAATCAATTTTTAGCAATTTTCGTAGTTCATTCATTTGCTGTTCATTACAGTTTTTATTAATATAATCTGTGTTTAGATAATCATATGCTGTTCTACCTTTATTGTCTTTTATTTTTATATCTGACTTATATTCTAAAAGAAGTTTAACTTTATCTATATCTTTTGCATATGAAGCGAGCATTAACGCAGTCGCTGAGTTTTTATTTCTCTGAATGTTTATGTTTTGTGAACTAAAACTTAGTATAGTCTTTAAAACTTCAACGGTGCTAAAGCTAGTAGCTTGCATGATTATAGTATGATTATTTTCATCTTTGTAATTTGGATTTCCTCCATATTGAATTATTAAAGCAACAGTTCTTATACTTTCATGACCAGATGCAATTAATAAATACTCATCAAGATTTTTGTACGCTCTTGTTTTCAATAAAAGCTCAACGGCATATGCATTTTCACATCTAATAGCAACTTCTAAAGGTGTTAATTCATAGTCACTTTTATCACAAATAGAAACATAAGTTATACCTTTTTTGCTTTTTATAAATTTTTCAAACTTCTTAATTTTATTTTTATAAATAGCAACCATTAAAGGTGACCAACAATCTCTACTTTCATCCCAACGTTCTTTGTAAGAGATAAAAGAGGAAAACAAAAAAACCAATAAGATAAATAATATAATTTTTTTTTTCATTTTTCTGCTTAAAAAAATTCATCAACAATGTATTCTAAATTATAACTCACATAAATAGTGTTTATTATTTTAACTAAAGAGAAATTGAAATAAATTGCGTTTTAAACAAGTTCTTAGACTTTGAAAAGATACTAGGTATTTATCAGAAAAATGTCTTAAAATAAATAAAAACACTATTAATCGTGACACTTCTTTGGATTAGAAAACAAAAAAAACCGAGAATTTCATCTCGGTTTTTAAATCTTATTGAATAAATCTTAATTATTTCACGATTAAGAATTCTGAACGTCTGTTTTGAGAGTGTTCTTCTTCGGTACATTTATCACATGCAACTTTAGGCTCAGATTCTCCGAATCCTTTTCCTGAAATTCTTTCAGCTGAAATACCTTTAGAGATTACATATTGAACAGTCGCTTGAGCTCTTCTCTCAGATAAAGTCATGTTGTAATCATCACTTCCTCTTCTATCTGTGTGAGATTTAGCATAAATTACTAACTTGTCATTATTTTTCATCACTTGAACTAATTTATCCAATTCAAAAGCTCCTTCTTGAGTGATGTTGCTCTTATCAAATTCAAAATAAATTGGTTTTAAAATAATCTCTGTTGGAGTAACAATTACATCAATTGGTTGTAATGCAGCATCAATTTTAGCACTTGGTCCTTTGCTTTTAGCAACTGGGAATACATTTCCTTCGAAACCATCTTTAGAAGCTTGAATTGAATAAGGCTTATCGCATTCAACTTTGAAACTAACTTCACCTTTATCATTAGAAGTTTCAGTTGCAATAACATTTTTCTTGTCATCAAGGATTGCCACTTTTGCATTAGCAAGTATTTCTCCAGTTTTTGCATTAGTCACAATAACTAATAAATCAACTGCACAAATTGGTGTAGCGCTAAAGATATCATCATTACCATTTCTGTTACTAGATAAGAAACCTAAGTTTTTAGCTTTATTAAAAGTAAAAGCGAAATCATCTTTTTCAGTATTAATTGGTTTACCCATATTTATAGCTTCAGTTCCTTTGGCTAAATCAATTTGATAAACATCATATCCACCTAAACCTTGTTTTCCGCTAGAAGCAAAATATAATGTAGAATTATCATCAGCAATGAAAGGGAAACTTTCATTTCCTTCTGTGTTTACTTTATTTCCTAAATTTTCAGGAGCACCATAAGAATCCCCATTTATAGATACCTTCCAAATATCAACACCACCTAAACTTCCTGGCATATTAGAAGAGAAATATAATGTTTTGCCATCTCTACTTAAACTTGGATTACTTAATGAATAATCCTTGCTGTTAAAAGGTAGTGGTTTAATATTAGTCCAAGTATCACCAGATTTTATAGCAACATAAAGATTGTTTTTACCAAGTTTTAACTTATTAACTTTATCTTTTTCGAAAAGACCTTCTCTAAAACTATCACTTGAAAAATACATTGTATTTCCATCAGTACTGATTGTTACTGGTCCATCATGAAACTTTGAATTAACAGAAGTTAAAGTAGACGCTTCAGAAAAAGTTCCTGAATCACCCATTGTAGAAGTGTAAACATCTAAAAACGGTTCGTCATTCCATCCATAATTTTTTCTAGCACCATTTCTTGCACTAGTAAAATAAAGTGTGTTATCATACATTACTGCACCAAAATCTGATTTATCAGAACTTATAGGTAAAGAATTTACTGTATAACTAACGCCTTTTCCTAAAATTTTTGGAACATAGTTTGGGTTTTCTTTGAAAGCTTTAGCTCTCAAATCATTAGGAACCATTGAAGCAAACTTATTCATTTGCTTGTTTGCTTCTTCATACTTTCCATTTGCTTTAAGCATTTGAGCATATCTAAAATAGGTTTCAGCATCTTGAGAAGATTCTGTTGCTTTAGCATACCAAGTTGAAGCCTCAGTTGTGTTAAACATGTTATAGTATGTATCAGCAAGTTGCTTATAAACATATCCATCACCTTTACCATTATCAACCAATTTTTGATATTCCTTAGCTGCAGAAACATATTCATATCTACTGAATAATTTGTCTGCTGCTTTTGTGTCTTTATTTTGTGCAAAAACAGATGCGCTAATTGCTACAAAACTTAATGCTATATATAGATTTTTCATTTTTTACTATTATTTATGTTAGAAATATCTTGGAGATTGTGATACTTTTTTCGGGAAGTTCAAATCAAACAACAAAATTACTTCGTGAGAGGATGGTGTTGTTATATTTAAATCTGAAACGATATGGTCATAAGCATATCCAATTTTTAAATTTGGAGTAATCGCATAATTAACCATAGCACCAAACGAATCTTCTAATCTGTAAGTTGCACCAACTTCAAATTTATCATTGAACATAAAGTTTGTTGATACATCAAGAGATGTTGGGGCGTTAAATGCAGATTTAATCATTGCAAATGGTTTAAATTTAACGTTAGGAGTTAAATCAAACACATATCCTCCAGTTAAGAAATAGTGTAATGTTTCAGTTCCAAACTGTCTACCATTAAAATCTAAGTGTTGCGATTTTAACATATTTGGGACAGAAAATGCAACATAATACTTATTTGTATAATAAAATAAACCTGTTCCGATATTTAAAAAGGTGTTGTTGGTATTAGATGCAAATGCATCATCATTAGCATCTGGAACATTATAAAACACTTCATCAAGTAAACCAACCTTATGAAAAGTTGCTCCTGCTTTAAGACCTAAAGCTAATCTATGTTCTCCACCCAAATTTAAGGTATAAGAAAAATCACCATAGATATTTGTTTCTTCTACAGGACCAATTTTATCATTTATAACAGACAATCCAAGTCCGACATTTTTGCCAGTTGGACTATGTAAAAAGAAAGTTCCTGTTGTTGGAGCATCTTCAATTTGAACCCATTGTTTTCTGTAAAGTAAACCTCCTGCAAGGTTTTCTTTAGATCCAGCATAAGCAGGGTTAATAACACTCATGTTATACATATACTGAGTGTAGTGAGGGTCTTGCTGTGCACTCATATCAAGGAATGTCAACAAAGCAAACGCAGTTAAGAAATATATTTTTTTCATTGTTTTGAAATTTATCATTATATAGTTAGTTTGTTATTTTATTTCTCTGTTAATATAAATCCAACCTGTTTTGCTTGGCTGATTGTTTTTAAACTCTATAACATAGTAATATGTTCCATCTGGCAATTCATTTCCATTATCGGATTGTCCTACCCATTCTTTAGTATATTCCGTTTTAGAATAAACATTTGCACCATATCTGTTGTAGATACTTAATTTCTGAACATCTAGATACTGTAAGTCAAAGAATTCGTTTAAACCATCACTGTTAGGAGAAATACCTTTTTGAATAGTACAATAAATACCTGCTAATGTTATAGGGTGCGATAAAATACAACCTGCAGAAGTAGTAACAGTTACATTAAAAGTTAATGGTAACGGCTCATTTGCTGGAGTTGAACTTACAAATGATGTAACGTTGAATGTTGAATCATTATTACCAACTGGTGTAGTACCATATGTCCATGCAAAACTTGCTGTATCTACATCAAAACTACCATTTGTTGGTGTAACTTCTAAAACAAAATTATTATTAACACAAGCTCCATCAATTACAAAATCAAATGATGGTACAAATGTTACAGTTCCTGAATCACTTAAACTTGAACAACCTGTTGTAGTATCTGTAATAATTACGGAATATACTCCTGATATATTGGTAGAGAAAGAAGAAACGTTTCCTGGATTCGTAACTGTTGTAGGTACAGTCCAAACATAATTATATGTTCCAGATGTTCCAGGTGATGCTGTAACTGTTGTTGAACCACCTTGACAAATTGTTACATCATTTACTGTAACCGTAGGATTTGAATTTACTGTAACAGTTCCGCTTGCACTAGAACTTATACATCCAGTGGCTGTATTTGTTATAATAACACTATATGTCCCTGCAATTGTAGTGTTTACTGTAGCAACATTTCCTGGGTTTGTAGCTCCTGTTGGAACTGTCCAAGCATAAGTATATGTTCCTGAAATTCCCGGTGTTGCAGTAATTGTTGCTGTTGAACCTTGACAAACTGTTGAGCTACTAACAGTAACTGTAGGATTAGCATTTATAGTTACAATTCCTGATGCACTAGAACTAATACAACTTGTAGCTGTATTTGTAATAACAACTGAGTAAGTTCCTGATACCGTTGTAGTAAATGTTGCAGCGTTTCCTGGGTCAGTTGCTCCTATTGGAACAATCCAAACATAGTTATAAGTTCCTGATGTACCTGGCGTAGCAGTTACTGTAGCTGGAATACCAGCACAAACTGTAGAACTATTCACAGTAACTGTAGGATTAGCATTAATAGTTACAACTAAAGAAACACTTGCGCTACTACAACCTGAAGTTGTATCTGTAATAACAACTGAGTAAGTTCCTGATAATGTTGCATTAAATGTTGCAACGTTTCCTGGATTTGTTGCTCCTGTTGGAACAGTCCAAACATAGTTATAAGTTCCTGAAGTTCCTGGCGTAGCAGTTACTGTAGCTGGAGTACCAGCACAAACTGTTGGACTATTCACAGTTACTGTAGGATTAGCATTTATAGTTACAATTCCTGATGTACTAGAACTACTACAGCCTGAAGTTGTATCTGTAATAACAACTGTGTAAGTTCCTGATAATGTTGCATCAAATGTTGCAACGTTCCCTGGATCTGTTGCTCCTGTTGGAACCGTCCAAACATAGTTATATGTTCCTGCTGCACCTGGCGTTGCAGTTACTGTGGCTGGAATACCAACGCAAACTGTTGGGCTATTCACAGTTACTGCAGGAATAGTATTAATAGTTACAACTGAAGAAACACTTGTACTACTACAACCTGAAGTTGTATCAGTAATAACAACTGAGTAAGTTCCTGAAATAGCCGCATCAAATGTTGCAACGTTTCCTGGGTCTGTTGCGCCTGTTGGAACTGTCCAAGAATAGTTATATGTTCCTGCTGCACCAGGAGTAGCAGTTACTGTAGCTGGAGTACCTGCACATACTGTCGGACTATTAACTGTAACCGTTGGGATTGCATTAATAGTTACAATTCCTGATGCACTTAAACTAGTACAACCTGAAGCAGTATCAGTGATAACAACTGAGTAAGTTCCTGATAATGTTGCATCAAATGTTGCAACGTTCCCTGGATCTGTTGCTCCTGTTGGAACCGTCCAAACATAGTTATAAGTTCCTGAAGCTCCTGGCGTAGCAGTTACTGTAGCTGGAGTACCAGCACATACTGTTGGGCTGTTAACAATAACTATAGGATTAGCATTTATTGTAACAACTGAAGAAATACTAGTACTACTACACAAAGTTGTCGTATTAGTTATAACCACTGAATATGTTCCTGATAATATTGCATCAAATGTTGCAACGTTTCCTGGGTCAGTTGCTCCTGTTGGAACTGTCCAAACATAGTTATAAGTTCCTGAAGTTCCTGGCGTAGCAGTTACTGTAGCTGGAGTACCAGCACAAACTGTTGGACTATTCACAGTTACTGTTGGACTATTAGCATCAACCAGAATTATTGGTGCGCTATTAGTTAATAAACAACTATTGATAGACAATAGGAAGTTAGAGTAATTACCAGAATTTAAACCAGTAATAACAAATTCTCCAGAGGCATTCGTAGTAATACTATTAGGACCAATAGAAGTCGTATCATCTTGGTAAGTTAAATTATAAATCTCATTAGGAGCTAAACCAGAAATTGTAATTGTACCATCTGTACCTCCACAAATTGTAGGATTTGTACTCGTATATAAAGGTTGAGCTTGAATTGTATATGTAGCAATATAATTTGCACCATTATTATTAATTAAAATAGTATCATCACAAGCAGTTGATGAGTTTACATCTCCTGTAACATCATAATAAACTTCTAAAACATAATCACCTGGAGCATAAGCTGTCAAGTTAATTGGAGATTGAGAATCATTCAATACTCTTTGCCATTTTTGATCTCCAGTATTACATGGCCCACCTGAAGGGAAAGTACCTCCACCACAGTTATCTAAGAAAGGCAAGTTCATTACTGTAAAAGCGCCTGGAGTTGAAGCCGCAGGATAAATTCTATAATTTAATCTAGCACTACAAACATTAGCTGATGCAGATTTAAATGTTTTTACTTCTGCACCTCTTAAAATTAATGCATTTGAATTTTGAACATAAGTTCCTAAATCTGTATTTGGGAAAACATTTGTTGCAGGCCCAATTATATCTACACCTGTTCCAACAGTATTAAAGAAATTTGAAGTTGCACAATTGGTCAACCAAACAGCACTTGCATAACTACCAAAATCACAACTCGGTAAGACAGTAACATTTAAAGTTGTTGTTGTTGCACATTGTCCAGCATTTGGAGTAAACGTATAGGTTCCAGAAGCAGTGTTACTTACTGTTGGTGGAGACCAAGTTCCTGTTATTGGAACTGCATTATTTGAAGATGTTGGCAATACTGGTGCTGGAGAACCTGGACAAATTGGTGCAGGTGCTAAAAAAGCAGGAACAATACTCGGTGTCACAACAATATCCATAGTTGTTGGGAATGAACATTGAGTAATTGCTGGTGTAAATGTATAGGTTGTTGTACCGACTGTATTACTAACAACTGGTGGTGACCAGGTTCCTATAACTCCAGTAGTAGAAGTTGTTGGTAAAATAGGAGGTGTTGTACCTTCACAGAATGGCGCTATCTGATTAAATGTTGCATTAACATAATCAACAACTATTATCGTTTGTGTACTTGATGCCGATTGAGGACATAATGGGTTATTATCAGAAGATGTTGCTGTTATATTATATGTACCAACTGCTGTTGGAGAGAATATAACACTACTTCCTGTTGTTGTATTTAATTGAGTAGATGGAGTCCAAGTATAAACACCATTACCTCCTGTAGCATTTAATGTTGCTGTTTGTCCTAAACAAATTGTAGGAGAAGTTGTTGTTGTAGAAGTATTAATAGCAACAGGCGTTTGAATACCAGTGTTTGCTCCAATAACATAATTACATACATCACCTGCAAAACCATCAATCATGACATAATAGGTCTGACCAGGAGTTAACCCTGTTGCAGTTAAATTAGTTGATCCTGCAGGAACGTTCCCCGGGCTCCAACATAAATATTCTGTAACAGGCCCAGATCCGCATGTAGCAGCTCCAAATATCATAATTTGAATACCTAAATTATCCAGAGAACTAGTTATCCATACATCTAAAGATATAGTTGATGAAGATGCAACAAAAGTCAGAAAGGAGTTGTTTTCTAATGAACCGCAAAACTCTGTTGTTAATTCTGGCCATGAATTTGATGTATATGATGCTGATGTATTTCCGCAATATCCATTCAAATTACATATAGGTGTAGCGACAGTACATGTATTTCCTGCTGGAGTATTTGTTATACAACTAGGAGGTGGAACTGGAGTACCTATACATAACGTAAAAGCAGAAGTTTGATTTGCAGTTGCTGTCCAAGTGTAAACTCTTATATAATAAGTTTGACCTGGAACTAAATTATTAGCAGTACTTGTATTAGGATCACTACAATATAGTTGTGTTAAATTGCCACAAGTTCCCGAATAAAGTACATGAAATAAATCTGTAGTACTTCCGGTAACATTATTTAAGTTTATAGTATGTGTGGTACTAGTTGCTGTAAATTGGAACCAGACATCATCATCATCAGTTCCGCCACATGCGTTAGGTTGTGATGAAGCTGTTGCTCCAACTACTGTTCCTGATACTGTTTGAGTACATGTTGTTGTTGGATTAACTGGCGCTACTGTAGCATTGGCACATTCATCATTTGCAATTAATGTTGTAAATGACCTAACATTAGACCATAAACTTATATCTGAAGGTCCGCAAATTGATCTTACATAAACAACATATTGTGTTCCTGAACTTAATCCTGTTGCTATATAAGGGTTAGTTGTGGTAATAATCCCTGCAGATCCTGCTGTAGGAGGAGGAGAACCAGCTGGTAAAATAAGTACTTCCCATGTTGTTGCTGTTCCTATTTCAGTCCAAGAAATTGTGGCACCTGTTTGAGTAACACTCGATATAACAACCGCAGTTGGCTTTGGACAAGTAGGAGCTGGAGCACAAGTTACATTTGCAACCCAACCCGGAGCGTTTACAGAACCATCACTTCTAAACCTGAAAGTTAAACACCCATTTGCACTTGATGCTGTGAAAGGACCAGGTAAATTAGCACCTGTTAAAGTACCCCAATAAGAACCTGGTAAACCTCCAGGAACATTTCCTGCTAAATTAGCACTAGCTAATTGAGGAGCTGTTATTGAATTTCCATCAAAAACATATAATCCATCCCAGTTAGCCTCAGTATTAAATGTTGTAAAAGTTACTGTTACTTGTTCTGTAGGTATTGTTGGGCAAATAGTAACTGTATAATCTGAACCATTAGCATAATTAACAGTTGCACCAGCTGGATCTGTAAATATTCCTCCACAAGCCGGAGGAGCAATTTGAGTAGTTATAGTAGTTGGCCCTACCCAGTTACTTAAATCATTTCCAGGACATACAGCTCTAACATATAAATTATAACAAGTATCTGGTGTTAATCCTGTAAATATATGAGGATTTGTAGTAGTTGTTATGAAAGTTGTTGTAGATGCATTTGGAGCTGGAGAACCACAAGGTAACGCTAAAACATGCCATGTAGTTGCAGTATTTGGATTAACCCATGCTAAAGTAGCTGAGTTTGAAGTAACTGCAGATGTTGTTAAAGTATTTGGATTTGGACAAGTTGGCGGCACTGCACATGTTACATTTGCAACCCACCCAGGATTGTTAACTGACCCATCACTTCTAAATCTGAAAGTTAAACAACCATTAGGAGCCGTAGATGTGAATGGACCCGGTAAATTAGCTCCTGTTAAGTTACCCCAATAAGATCCTGCTAAGCCACCAGGAACATTTCCTGCTCCATTGGCACTTGCTATCTGAGGAGATGTAATTGCATTTCCATTAAATACATACAATCCGTCCCATGTTGCCTCGGTATTAAAAGTTGTAAAAGTTACTGTTACTACTTGTCCGGGAAGTGTTGGACAAATTGTTACAGTTGAGTCAGCATTATTCGCATAATTTGCAGCTACTCCACCTGGATCGCTGAATGTTCCACCACATGCTGGTGGCGCTAATGTTGTAGTAAAAACTGCTGGACCAGACCAAGTGCTTAAATTTGATACGGAACAAGCGCTTCTAACATAAACATTATAACAAGTTTCTCCTGTCAATCCTGTTAATGGAAAAGGATTCGTGTTTGCCGTTACCCATCCTGTAGATGCAGCATTTGGTGCTGGTGATCCACAAGGTAAAGCTAATACTTGCCACTGTGTTGCAGGTCCTGCCGCAGTCCAAGCTATATTAGCTGAACTAGATAAAATTGTATTTGCTGTTACAGAAAAAGGAGCCGGACATGCTGGAGGTAATGCACAAGTTACATTAGCAACCCATCCTGCAGCATTAGTGGTTGCATTACTTCTAAATCTGAATGTTAAACATCCATCAGCACTTGAAGATGTAAACGCTCCAGGATTAGTTGTTCCCCAATAAGAACCTGCTAAACCTCCAGGAACAGTTCCTGCAGGATTACCACTTAAAAATTGAGGTGATGCAACTGAATTTCCGTTGAATATATATAATCCATCATTACTTGCTTGCGTATTGAAAGAAGTAAAAGTTACAGTTACTACTTCGCCTGGAGTAGATGGACAAATAACTACTGTTGAATCTAAATTATCTGCATAATTAGCTGCAGCTCCACCAGGATCTGTAAATGTTCCTCCACATGCTGGTGGCGGTACTAATGTATTAAATACAAAAGGTCCAGACCAAGCACTAAAAGTTCCATTTCCACAATCTGCTCTTACCCAATATTGATAAGCTGTATCAGGATTTAAACCTGTAATAGGATTTGTTGTATTAGAACTTGTTTGGGTACCTGAGCCAGATGGAATTGGCGAACCGGCTGTTTGCACAACATATTCCCATGAAGTTGCTCCTCCTGGATTACTCCAAGATAGGTTTCCTCCGTTCAATGATATTCCTGATACTGCTAAGTTTGTTGGCTGAGCACAATTTAACTGTTGAATAACCAGAGAGTAAGCATATGTTTGAGCTGCTGTTGTTCCAGAAAGTACAATAATGTATTGTTGACCCGCTGTTACGTTTAAACTTGGAATTGATCTTACTGTATTGGTAGTATTAGCAACACCCGCCAAACAAGTAGCGCCAACGTTAGCACATCCTTGATATACAAAAATCGAAGAGCTATTTGAACCAGGAGTCATAGTAATACTAATAGCTCCAGTAGTTGTAGGTGTGTAAGAATAAAACACATCATTTCCTGTCATGAAATTTGTGGCTGAACCACAAGCTGTTCCTTGATTAGTATCTGTTGTATCTCCATAATTAGCTGTATTATCATTTGTGCTATAGGGTAGTGTTGTAACCGTAATTGGAGCTACACATGATAAACCGGGTGTTGTAGTTGCAAAATTAAAAGGACCTACCCAGTTACTTGAACCATCTGTACAAAGAGAGCGAACATAATAAACGTATGCTGTACCTGGTAATAATCCTGTTGCAGGGTATGGCAGAGCACCATTGTAAACAACTCCAACTCCTGTTTGAGTTCCAGTTGCTGATGGAAAAACTTCAATTTCCCATGAAGTAGAACCACTTGGATTTAACCAACTTAAATTTGCTGAATTCTGCGTAATTGAACCTGCTGATAAATTTGTAGGTTCTAAACACCTTTGAACTAATCTAATATCATCTACCAACCATCTATCTCCGCCTAACCCAGCTGTTGGTTGAGTAAAACGCATTACAAAAGCGATGTGAACTTGATGTCCAGCAAAAGCGGTAAGGTCTACAACTTTTTCTTCATATATATTATAAGTTGCATTTAAGGTAGCCTCAGTCCATTGAACTGGTGTGTTAATATAATTAGCAATATTTGTCTGACTTCCTGCGCCTTGTGCGGTTTGATCAAAAACCTTAATTAAATATTCTGTACCATTAGCACCACTGATTGTTGATCTTGTCCAAAAACGTAGTTGTCCATTTGAAGGAACAGTTACTAATGGTGTAGCTAAGTAATCTTCAGAAGTGTTTCCGAGACCAATATTTTCTCGATCCATGTAAGCGGAATTTACACCTTGATAAACATTCGCTACAACAGAGTTTATACCCCATCTTCTTGTTAAACCAACACCGTTATCAAAAACAGCCCATTGATTTCCTGTTGCTCCTGTACCTAAACTCCATGGAGTTGGAGTTGTTGGAGTTGGTAAATCGGCACCTGTGGTACCTTCAAATCCTTCAGAACCTGGAGTAGGAAACTGAGAATAACCAACTATTGTAAACAATAAAGCAACAATTAGTAAAGTAATTTTCTTCATTAACGTAGTAATTTAAGTTAATTATTATTATGTGTTTGTTTGGTTTTAATCTCCAAATTTAACAAAATTTATAAATAAAGCTATAAAAATGGTGTTTTTAACTAAATAAAATTGCTAAAAATATTTCATGTTGCAGATTGTCGATTTTTTATGCATTTTGTCTATTTTTGCACATAGAAAAGAATATTATGTTAGAAAAAGAAAAAATAGATTTTGAAAAAACGGTTGTTGTTGGTATAGTAACTCAAAATCAAAATGAGGAAAAACTTGTTGAATATTTGGATGAACTAGAATTTTTAACTTTTACTGCTGGAGGTGAAGTTGTAAAAAGATTTTGGCAAAAAATGGATAAACCAAATCCTAAGACATTTTTAGGTACAGGAAAAATGGATGAAATTCATCTTTATGTAAAAGAACATGAAATATCTACAGTAATTTTTGATGATGAATTATCACCTTCACAACAAAAGAATATTTCAAAAATTTTAGATTGTAAAGTATTAGATAGAACCAATCTTATTTTGGATATTTTTGCCCAAAGAGCAGAAACTTCCTATGCTAGAACACAAGTAGAATTAGCTCAGTGTCAATATTTATTACCAAGACTTTCTGGAATGTGGACGCACCTTGAGAGACAGAAGGGAGGTATTGGTCTTCGTGGTCCAGGAGAGACCGAAATTGAAACTGATAGAAGAATTGTTAGAGATAGAATTGCTTTATTAAAAGATAAAATTAAAACAATAGATAGACAAATGTCTGTTCAAAGAAGTAATCGTGGTGCAATGGTTAGAGTTGCTTTGGTTGGATATACAAACGTTGGAAAATCAACTTTGATGAATGCCGTTGGAAAAAGTGATGTATTTGTTGAAAACAAATTATTTGCCACATTAGACACAACTGTTAGAAAAGTTGTAATTAAAAATTTACCTTTCTTATTGTCTGATACTGTTGGGTTTATTAGAAAATTACCTACTCAATTGGTAGAGTCATTTAAAAGTACATTAGACGAAGTTCGTGAAGCTGATTTGTTACTTCATGTTGTTGATATTTCACATCCTGATTTTGAAGATCATATAGCATCTGTAAATCAGATTCTGATGGATATTAAAAGCAATGACAAACCAACAATTATGGTCTTTAACAAAATTGATGCGTATAAACATCTTACAATTGAAGAAGATGATCTAATAACCGAAAGAACATCTAAACATTTCACTTTGGATGAATGGAAACAAACTTGGATGAGTAATGTTGGTGAAAAAAATGCCTTATTTATTTCTGCCACAGAAAAAGAAAACTTTGAACAATTTAGAGAAATTGTTTATGAAGCTGTAAGAGAAATTCATGTAACTAGATTTCCGTACAATAAATTTCTTTATCCAGATTACAAAGATGCTATAGAAAAAGAAGAATAAAAAACCATAATTCACCCCTAAACCAATAATTTGTCTAGTTTGAAAACCTCTGAATGCATTGTCATCATAAATTGTTTGGAATGCAAAATTTGTGGATAAAGTTTTATTTATTTTCATTGCGATATTTAAAGTATAATCAATATCTACATTTTGAGGATCTTCTAAATAGTTTGAATATAAATTTAATATATTTTCAACAGTAACATTTTCCATTAACTTAAATTTGTAATAACCATTTACCGCTGCTCCAAATTCAAAACGTGTATTATCACCTTGTGCAACACCAAATGAAGAACCAACTGTTGTAAAATGAGGATGAACAATAATTAATTTAGAAGTTGCAGGAGCAATATTTACTTTCAAATTGTCACTTTTTTTCCACATCATACCTGGTCCAAATTGAAAAAAGGCAGGTGAAAAGAAATGAGAAGTTTTTATACCAGAGGCTAAATCAAAACCTGAATCTAATTGAGTTTTAAAGTTAAAAAACGCTGAATAAAACCAGTATCCTGAAGCTTTTTTACCCAATAACGAATTGAATTCCAATCGATCATCAGACTTTTGCATTTCTTGATCTTTTATTTTTGTAAGACCGTAAGCAGCAAATAATCTGTTGTCCCAATTCCAATCTCCGCTTTTGTAATTGAAATCATAATTTAATCCCACATTTCCTGAGATGTTACTTTGACCACCTGCTAACCAATTATTGAAAGTTGCTTGATTTGCTAAAAAAGTAAAAGTCCCTTTTTTAACCCATCCATTAGGTTTATCTGCAGCAACTTTTGCGGCTTCTTCAGTTTTTTTTAAGTTCTCTTTTTCTGCGGTTTGAGCTATTGATAAACTCACAGTCATTAAAAAAAGTATTGAAAGTAAAATTTTTTTCATTTTGTTTTGTTTTAAAATTTTCGAGTGCAAAGGTAAAAATACATTTGACTTTAACAAACCATATGAAAAAATGTAAGCTGTTGATTTTGTAGAATTTAAACTACTTTTTCTTGTATAATGGCACCGCTGAACATGCTTCGCCATACATTATACTTTTTGCAACTCGTTGAAGATTTTGAATTGCAATGATGTAAGCACTTTCTGGTACTGGTTTTTTAGAACAACCTTTTAAAATAACAGGCTTATCTTGATATGTAGAATAATCAATTTCAGACAAAATCTCTTGATACAATAAAGTATCTAAATCAGATAAATTACCTAAAACAACCTTCTTTGCAAATGGAGAAACATAAACAGTAACAAGGATACTTGCCCAAGCCGGAATTATGGCATCTGTAGAACAATATACTGCAACTAAATGACCTTGATATTGCGACCAATCGTGATTTTTTAATGCTTCACGAAAGTCTTTCTCTTTCAAAAGAAATCCTTCATAAAGCCATTTTGATATGTCTATTTGAGTTCGAACTCCATTTGGATAATAATCTTCCAAATCGAAAACTTCAAGCACAGAATTGGCAACTTTATTTATAATTTCTTCTGACATTTTATAACATTCCTAATTCTAGTTTTGCTTCTTCACTCATTAAATCTTTGCTCCATGGTGGATCAAAAGTTATTTCAACTTCGCATGATTTAACAACATCAATTTTAGTTACTTTTTCTTCCACTTCACGTGGCAAAGTTTCTGCTACAGGGCAATTTGGTGATGTTAAAGTCATTAATACTTTTACTTCATTATCCTCATTAATCATCACGTCATAAATCAAACCTAACTCATATATATCAACAGGGATTTCTGGGTCGTAAATTCCTTTCAAAACCTTAACTACATTCTCACCTAAATTAATTTCGTCTTTAAATTCTTCCATAATTATTTAATTTTTAGCATTATAAGCCAAAGCATACATTTTTATTTGTTTAATCATTGATACCAAACCATTGGCACGAGTTGGAGAAAGATGTTCTTTCAATCCTATTTCATCTATAAAGTCGGTATTTGCCTCTAAAATATCCACAGCTTTTTGATTTGAAAAGGCTCTAATCAATATTGCAATTATTCCTTTTGTTAAAATAGCGTCACTATCTGCTGTAAAAACTATCTTATCATGATTTTGTTCTGCATGAACCCAAACTTTAGATTGACACCCTTTTATAATATTATCTTCTGTTTTGTAATTTTCATCAATTAAAGGAAGTGCTTTCCCTAAATCGATAATGTACTCGTAGCGTTGCATCCAATCGTCAAACATCGAAAATTCATCAACAATTGTGTCCTGTATTTCTTGTATTGTCATATTATGCTGAATTATTTCAGTATCAATTATAATCTATTTATT
Source organism: Flavobacterium chungnamense (assembly GCF_039539165.1). Classification (NCBI taxonomy): domain Bacteria; kingdom Pseudomonadati; phylum Bacteroidota; class Flavobacteriia; order Flavobacteriales; family Flavobacteriaceae; genus Flavobacterium; species Flavobacterium chungnamense. The sequence continues at coordinate 153,962 of NZ_BAABCS010000016.1, read as the reverse complement.
CTTCTTTAACCAAAGAAACCAATTTGTTCACAAACTTTTCAATTTCAACTGGTGGATAACCATGGTCAAAATTTTTGGTTTGATATTCTTTCTCTTTGTAATTAATTATCAACTCCGCAATGGCTGCCCCATCATAAACTCTTTTTTGAGTCGGGTCTTTATAGGTTGATAAACTATCAAGTTCTATTTTTTCAAAATATCCAACTAACTCTTTCCAATCAGCATCAGAAATTTTGGAAGTAACTCCTTTGTCGGCGGAGTCTCTTTCTCTAGAAACAGAAATTTCTTGATTTTGTATTGTTATTTTTTGATAAAAACCACGTGTATTAGCTGTGTAAACAATTTTTGCATTAGCAATATCGTTTTTTGCCTCTTGTGAACATCCTTTTGCCATGAAAATGGTTAGTACTAATAATGTAAATACTTTCATAATGATTGTTTAAGTTAGCATCATTTTAGCTTTTTTAACTGCTTCGACAAATATATCGATTTCTTCCTTAGTATTATAAAAGGCAAAGCTTGCTCTAATAGTTCCTGGAATACAAAAGAAATCCATTATCGGTTGTGCACAATGATGCCCAGTTCTTACTGCTATTCCTAATTTATCTATTATCGTGCCAATGTCATAAGGATGAATGTCATCAATATTAAACGAAATTACAGAAGCTTTTTCTTTAGCCGTTCCATAGATTTTTAAACCTTCTATTTCTAAAAGTTTTTTTGTTCCGTATTCTAATAATTCTTGTTCGTAGGAAGCAATATTGTCAAAACCAATTTCATTCATGTAATCAATTGCTGTTCCAAGTACAATTCCACCTTCAATGTTGGGTGTTCCTGCTTCAAATTTATGAGGCAAATCGGCATAAGTGGTTTTTTCAAATGAAACCGTTGCAATCATTTCACCACCACCTTGATAAGGAGGTAATTTTCGAAGCCATTCTTCTTTTCCATATAAAATTCCAACGCCTGTTGGTCCACAAATTTTATGTCCTGAAAACACATAAAAATCACAATCTAAAGCTTGAACATCAGGTTTTAAATGCGGTGTTGCTTGTGCACCATCAATTAAAATAGCTGCACCAACTTCATGTGCTTTTTTAATCATATATTCAATAGGATTAATCGTTCCCAAGGCATTTGAAATATGATTTACGGTTACAATTTTAGTTTTATTTGAAAGCAAATTATCATACTCTGATAGTATTAATTCACCAGCCTCATTCATTGGAATTACTTTCAAAACGGCTCCGGTTTTTTCGCACAACATTTGCCAAGGCACAATATTACTATGATGTTCTAAAGCAGAAACCAAAACCTCATCACCTGTTTTCAAAATTGAAGCAAATCCATTTGCAACAGCATTTATAGAATGTGTAGTTCCCGAAGTGAAAATTACTTCATATGGAAATTTAGCATTGATATGATTTTGAACTTTACCACGAGAGATCTCATACGCATCGGTAGCATCCTGACTCAATTTATGCACACCCCTATGAATATTTGCATTCAATTGCTCATAATATTTTGTAATAGCATCAATGACTACTTTAGGTTTTTGCGAAGTAGCGCCATTATCAAAATAAATCAACGGTTTACAATAAATCTGTTGCGATAATATTGGGAAATCAGCACGTATTTTATTTATATCTAACATTTCTTTATTTAGAATTTTTCTAAATACAAAAGTAATAAAATTGAAACTGATTTTTACCAAACAGATGTTAATAAAATCATAGTTTTATAGATGTAAAATTTTGTAATGATTACTGATTTCATTTTTAATTTATAAATTGCATGAAAATCTATTTACAATGAAAAAATTCTTCAAAATATTCGCGGTTTTACTAATATTAGTTTTAGTTTATCTTCGAATAGAAATTTATCCGCAGCTTGATATGATAACTGGTTTTTCATCTAAAAGCGTTACCTCAGGACATTTTTTAGACAATCGTTCTTTGGAAACCATTGAACAAGGCGATAATGATATTGATAAAATAGATTGGGCAACCAATGAAATTAATGACGCGGAACGATTTGTTACTTCAAAAGTTTATGGATTAAAAGAACGAAAAGCTATTTATCGTGAAGGATTAGGAGCAACATTGATTAACGATGATTTTGATTTTTCAAAACCTTACAATGTTCCGAAAAGGACTAAAATTAATACTAATTTACCTTTTCCTTATGGAAATTTAGAACCAAAAGACACTGTTTTTTCAAATATTGACTATGTCAAATTAAAAGCTGTTGTTGAAAATGCTTTCGATAAAAAAGGTCAAAAAGACAAGCGGACACGCTCGGTAATTGTAATTTATAAAAACAAAATTATTGCCGAAAAATACGCTGATGGTTTCAATAAAAACTCAAGAATTTTAGGTTGGTCAATGACTAAAAGTATCACAGGAACTTTATTTGGAATCTTGCAAAAACAAGGCAAATTCGATATCATGAAGCCAGCTCCAATTGCGGAATGGAAGAACGACGAACGTTCAAAAATTACCACAAACGATTTACTTCACATGAATTCAGGATTGGAATGGGAAGAAGATTATGGAAAAATTTCGGATGTGACTAAAATGCTTTTCATTGAAGAAGATATGACTAAATCACAAATCAATAAACCACTAATTGGAAAACCCAATAACACTTGGAATTACTCTTCAGGAACAACTAATTTATTGAGTGGGATTTTGCGAAAACAATTCAAAACGCATCAAGAATATTTGGATTTTTGGTACAGCAATTTATTAGACAAAACCGGCATGAATTCTGCAATTGTTGAAACCGATATGGCTGGAAATTTTGTGGGTTCGTCCTATGGTTGGGCAACCACACGTGATTGGGCAAAATTCGGCTTATTGTACTTACACAAAGGCAATTGGAACGGCGAACAAATCTTTGACGAAAGTTGGGCGAAATACGTGTCTACACCAACGAATACTTCCGATGGACAATATGGTGCACAATTTTGGTTAAACGCTGGAGGAAGATTTCCAAATGCTCCAAAAGACATGTTCTACGCAAGTGGCTATCAAGGACAAATGGTAGCAATTTTCCCAAGTCACGATTTAGTTATCGTTCGAATGGGATTGAAAGAAGATCCTGAATTTGATTTTAATGGGTTGTTGAGTGGGATTGTTAGGAGTTTAGGAAAATAGGCACATAAAAATATAAGTTTTTACTTTAAATGTGTAATATTTCTGGTTAACTTGTAACTACTTTTGTTAGGTAATCTAAAAAAATAAAATCATGAATATGAAAAGGATTTTTGGTGGATTCCTTACAATTTTAGGAATTGTTGGACTTGTATATACTGCCATAGTTTTTTCAAGTACAGCTGGAAGTGAAAGAGATATAAAGTCATTAATTATTTATGGAGTATTGGGTGTTGTGTTTTTTGTTTCTGGTATAGGATTGATTAAAACAACTAAGGACGAATCATAAAAACTTTAATTATAAAAAAAGCTTTCCGAAATGGAAAGCTTTTTTGCTGTATTAAAATTGCTTTTTTTCTATAAATCAAACCCTAAATTAACACCCAATTTATTAGCAATAATCTTAGTAATTCGTTGTTTTAATTCAGGTATTTTTATGCTTTCGATTACAGTATTTGAAAACGCATACATCAATAGTGCTTTAGCTTCTTTCCTTGGAATACCGCGTTGTTGCATGTAAAACATTGCACTTTCGTCTAATTGACCTATGGTGCAACCGTGCGAACATTTTACATCATCGGCAAAAATTTCTAATTGTGGTTTTGCGTTTATTGTTGCTTTATCACCAATTAAAATATTGTTATTTTGCTGGAAAGCATCCGTTTTTTGAGCTTCTTTTTCTACGTAAATTTTTCCGTTGAAAACTCCTGTTGAACTGTCTGCTAAAATCGTTTTATAATTTTGATGGCTTTCGCAATTAGGCGTTGCATGATTTACAAGCGTATAATGATCAACATGTTGCTTGTCGCCAATAATCGTAATTCCTTTTAAAGTTGAATCGATTCTTTCTCCAAAATGATAGAAATTCAAGTTATTTCTAGTGATATTTCCACCAAAAGAAAACGTATGCACCGAAACTCTACTTTCTTGTTTTTGAGAAATATACGTATTATTAATTAGGTTTGCCGTTAGTAAATCATTTTGAATTTTATAATAATCTACGATAGCACGTTTTTGAGCAAAAATCTCTGTAACCGAATTGGTCAATACTGGATTCTCATTCAAGGATTGATGTCTTTCAATGATTTGAACGTGAGCATTTTCGCCTACAATTACCAAATTTCGAGGTTGCACCATCAAAGCATCTTCTTTTCCTGTAGAAAAATAAATGATTTCGATTGGTTTTTCAACCACTTTACTTTTCGGAATGTTGATGTACGCACCTTCGTTTGCAAAAGCGGTATTCAACGTAGTTAAAGTCTCGTCTTTACTAGCGATTTTATTGAAATACTCGTCAATAACCATTTTGTATTTTGGTTTGGTCAATGCCGATGACATTAAGCAAACATCCAATCCATCATGTGTAGTTGATGATAAAAACGAAGAGAATTTTCCGTCCACAAAAATCACTTTGTAGGTGTCAATTTCGTGCAAGAAGTATTTTTTAACCTCAGCGAATTCAATAGCATTCTCGTGTTTTGGAAAAACGGTGAAGTCATTTTTTAAGATGGCGTTCAACGAAGTATATTTCCATGCTTCCTCTTTTTTGGTTGGGAAACCTTTATTTTCAAAGTTTTTTATAGCCGAAGTACGTACATCGTGCAACTGAGAAGTCACATCGATTTGCTCTTCAAAAGCCATGAAAGACGATACTAATTTTTCTTTTAAATCCATAATTTTGTTGTCGGTTGTCAGTTGTTTTTGTTGTCAGTTTGAAACCGATAACAGACAACTGATAACTTTTTAAACTAATTCACTTTTTATCCAATCGTATCCTTTTTCTTCTAATTCGTAAGCCAACTCTTTTCCTCCGGACTTTACGATTTTTCCGTCCATTAATACATGAACAAAATCTGGAATAATATAATCTAACAAACGTTGGTAGTGCGTGATTACTAACACTGCGTTGTTTTCATTTTTCAATTTGTTAACGCCATTAGCTACAATTCGAAGCGCATCAATATCAAGACCTGAATCGGTTTCGTCAAGAATCGCGATTTTTGGTTCTAACATTGCCATTTGGAAGATTTCATTACGTTTCTTTTCTCCACCAGAAAAACCTTCGTTTAATGAACGTGACAAGAATTTTCTATCCATTTCCAATAATTCTGATTTTTCACGAATTAACTTCAACATTTCATTGGCTGGCATTTCTTCTTGCCCGTTAGCTTTTCTCTTCTCGTTGATGGCTGTTTTGATAAAATTCGTAACAGAAACTCCTGGAATTTCTACTGGATATTGAAACGACAAGAAAACACCTTTGTGTGCTCTTTCTTCTGGAGCTAATTCTGAAATATCTTCACCTTCTAAAAGGATTTCACCTTCCGAAACTTCGTAATTTTCATTTCCTGCAATGATGGAAGAAAGTGTTGATTTCCCGGCACCATTTGGTCCCATTATAGCGTGAACTTCTCCAGCTTTTATCTCAAGATTAATTCCTTTTAATATTTCTTTGTCTTCAACTGAAGCGTGTAAATTTTTTATTGATAACATTTTTTGAATGTGTTTTTTATTCTGATTTAATATTGATTATCCTACGGAACCTTCTAACGAAATTTCCAATAATTTTTGAGCTTCAACCGCAAATTCCATTGGTAATTTATTCAAAACTTCTTTACTGAAACCATTTACAATCAATGCAATTGCTTTTTCGGTTGGAATTCCTCTTTGATTGCAATAGAACACTTGGTCTTCACCGATTTTTGAAGTCGTTGCTTCATGTTCGATTTTGGCGCTTGAATTTTTACTTTCAATATATGGAAACGTATGCGCACCACAATTATTTCCCATCAAAAGGGAGTCACATTGCGAGAAATTTCTAGCATTATCTGCATTAGCACTAATTCTAACCAATCCTCTATAACTGTTTTGTGATTTTCCTGCAGAAATTCCTTTTGAAATAATAGTTGATTTAGTGTTTTTTCCTAAATGAACCATTTTAGTTCCTGTATCGGCTTGTTGAAAATTATTTGTAACCGCAATCGAATAAAATTCGCCTATTGAATTATCTCCTTTTAAAACCACTGAAGGATATTTCCATGTTACTGCCGAACCTGTTTCAACTTGCGTCCATGAGATTTTTGCATTTTTTTCGCAAATTCCTCTTTTGGTTACAAAATTAAAAACGCCGCCTTTTCCTTCTTTATTTCCAGGATACCAGTTTTGAACGGTTGAATATTTGATTTCAGCATCGTCTAAAGCAATTAACTCCACAACAGCTGCGTGCAATTGATTTTCATCACGACTTGGTGCTGTACAACCTTCTAAGTAAGAAACATAACTGCCTTCATCAGCAATAAGAAGTGTTCTTTCAAATTGACCTGTTCCTGCTTGATTTATTCTAAAATAGGTTGATAATTCCATCGGACAACGAACGCCTTTTGGAATATAACAGAAACTTCCGTCGGAAAAAACAGCCGAATTTAATGCTGCATAAAAATTATCTCTTTGAGGTACAACGGTTCCTAAATATTTTTGAACTAATTCTGGATATTCACGAATGGCTTCCGAAATACTCATGAAAATGATGCCTTTTTCCGCCAATGTTTTCTTGAAAGTAGTAGCTACCGAAACGGAATCGACTACAATATCCATAGCAACATTGTTCATCATTTTTTGTTCGTCGACAGAAATTCCCAATTTTTTATACATCTCTAAAAGATCTGGATCTACATCGTCGAGTGTTTTATTTGGATCCGCTTTTTTTGGTGCTGAATAGTATGAAATGGCTTGAAAATCGGGTTTTTCATAATGAACATTTGCCCATTCTGGTTCAACCATTTCTTGCCATGCACGAAAAGCTTCAATACGCCAATCAGTCATCCATTGTGGTTCTTCTTTTTTCAAAGAAATCGCACGAACAATGTCTTCGTTTAACCCAATAGGAAACGTCTCCGAATCCAAATCGGTGTAGAATCCATATTCGTATTCTTTATTTTCTAATTCGACTTTTAAGTCGTCTTCAGTATATTTTGCCATAGTTTTTTATAACGAAAATGATTCTCCGCAACCACAAGTTCTACTTGCATTTGGATTATTAAATACAAATCCTTTTCCGTTCAATCCGCCTGAAAATTCTAAAATTGTTCCTGCTAAATACAAAAACGATTTCTTCTCAACGGCAATTTTTATATTATTATCTTCAAAAACTTTATCGTTTTCTCCAAGCTCTTTGTCAAATTTTAATTCATATGACAAACCCGAGCAACCACCGCTTTTTACGCCTACTCTAACGTAATCTTGGGCAGCGTCAAAACCGTCATCTTTCATCATGTCGATGATTTTTTTGCTTGCTGAATCAGAAACTTTTATCATTGCTTATTTTGATTTTGTCTAAATTAACCGCAAAGTTACTACAATTATCGATTTTATCAACAAACGCTAACATTTTTATAACTAATATTTCCATAGAAAAAATTGATTTTATCGTTTATCAAACCAACCTATTTAGTAAATTGCAACGTTTTTAAAATAAAAATCATGAAACTTTACCCAATTGAAGCAGGAAATTTTAAGTTAGATGGAGGGGCTATGTTTGGTGTAGTACCAAAAACCATTTGGAATAAAACCAATCCGGCTGATGAAAATAATCTTATTGACATTGCGGCTCGTTGTCTTTTAATTGAAGAAGGGAATCGCTTAATCCTTATTGACACTGGCATGGGAAATAAACAATCGGAAAAATTTTTTAGTTATTATTCGCTTTGGGGAAATCATTCCTTAGATAAATCATTGGCTAAATATGGTTTTCATCGTGATGATGTAACCGATGTTTTTATGTCGCATTTGCATTTTGATCATTGTGGCGGAAGCGTAAATTGGAATAAAGACAAAACAGGTTTTGAAGTTGCTTTCAAGAATGCCAAATTTTGGACCAATGAAAACCATTGGGAATGGGCAACCAAACCAAATCAGCGTGAGAAAGCATCATTTCTTTCAGAAAATATTTTACCAATGCAAGAAAGCGGTCAACTTAATTTCATAAAAAGACCTGAAAGTGATTTCTTAGAAAAGTCGGAACTTGATTTTGGAGTTTTCTTCGTTGATGGGCACACAGAAAAAATGATGATTCCGCATATTCAATATCAAGATAAAACTATTGTTTTTTGTGCCGATTTGATTCCAACTGCCGGACATTTACCTTTACCTTATGTTATGGGTTATGATACGCGACCACTTTTAACAATGCCTGAAAAATCGAAGTTTTTAGAAAATTGTGCGGAAAATAATTTTTACTTATTGTTGGAACACGATGCGCATAACGAAATCATCACCGTAGAAAAAACAGAAAAAGGCATTCGATTGAAAGAAGTTTTTAAATGTGAAGATGTCTTAATCTAATGTTAATCATTTTTAAATTCTAATAAAACTAAATACTTTTAAACCAATTTTTAAAAAAAATAAAAATAATGAAATTTATTAAACCTTTTTTTATCTCCGCTGTAGTAGCGCTTGCACTTACAAGTTGTAGTCCATCATTAGCTCCAATTATTGGAACTAATCCAGCCAATATTGATAAAACTCCATTAAAAACAACTCCAATTAGTGAAGCTGATATGCTTAGATGGAGTCATTTAGATTTAGTTAAAGATACTATTCCTGGAATGAGTGTTGACAAAGCATATAAAGAGCTTTTGAAAAGTAAAAAGGGGACAAAAATTATAGTTGGTGTAGTAGATTCTGGACTTGATATCGATCACGAAGATTTGAAAGGTAAAATCTGGACCAATAAAAAAGAAATTGCTGGTAACAAAAAAGACGATGACAATAATGGATATACTGATGATGTTCATGGTTGGAACTTTTTAGGTGAAGCAACCGATGAGAATTTAGAGTTAACTCGTATTGTAAAAAAAGGTCCAAATACACCAAATTATGCTGAAGCTAAAGCAGAATTAGATGCTAAATTAGCAGAAATGATGCAATACAAACCTCAAATGGATATGATTTCTAAAGCTGATAAAGCGATTAAAACTCATTTGAAAAAAGAAATTTACACGATTGATGATTTGAAAAAAATCGTTACCACGGATGCTGCTTTAAATCAAAACAAAATGATAATGTTGAGCGTTGCAACACAAGTTGGTCCAAATTTTCAAGAGGAAATGAAAGGTCAAATAGATTATGTATACGACCAGATTAACTATAACTTGAATGTTAATTTTGATGGTAGAAAAGCTGTTGGTGATAACCCTGAAGACATTAATGATAAAAAATATGGTAACGGAAACTTAAAAGGCCCGGATGTTGAAGATGCACTTCATGGTACACACGTAGCTGGAATTATTGCTCAAGTAAAAGGAAACAATAAAGGTGGAGATGGCGTTGTGACTAGCAATGTAGAAATAATGGCTCTTCGTGCTGTTCCAAACGGAGATGAATATGATAAAGATATTGCATTAGCTATTCGCTATGCTGTAGATAATGGTGCTAAAGTAATTAATGGAAGTTTTGGAAAAGACTATTCGCCACATTCTGATTGGGTTCAAGATGCTATAAAATATGCGGCTAGCAAAGACGTTTTAATAGTTCATGCAGCTGGAAATGATTCAAAAAATATTGATACGGCTCCAAATTTCCCAACAGATGAAGTAAATGGAACTGAAATTGCTGATAATCTTATCACAATTGGAGCTTTAAACCATGAATATGGCTCAAAACTTGTTGCTGATTTCTCAAATTATGGTTTGAAAAACGTTGATGTTTTTGCTCCTGGAGTTAAAATTTATGCAACTATTCCGAACAACAAATACAAATATGAACAAGGAACATCAATGGCATCACCAAATGCTGCTGGAGTTGCTGCGTTAATTCGTTCTTATTATCCAAATTTGACAGCATCTCAGGTGAAACATATTCTTATGGATTCTGGAACTCCAATCTCTACAACTGTTGTTGTAGGTGAACAAAAAACAACGATTCCTTTTTCTAATACTTGTGTTTCAGGTAAAATTGTTAATGCTTACAATGCTTTGTTAATGGCAGAACAAATGTCAAAAAAATAAAAAACTATATATCAAACTAATGGAAGAGCATAACGTTCTTCCATTTTTTATTTAAAATCTGATGAAAAAATTTATTGCGCTTTCTTTTTTTATTACAAGTTTTTCAACTTCTTTTTCGCAAAGTAATGGTTATTGGCAACAAAAAGCTGATTACAAAATGGAAGTTTCGATGGATGTTAAAACATACCAATACAAAGGAAAACAAGAATTAATTTACACTAATAATTCTTCAGATACTTTACGAAAAGTTTTCTATCATTTGTACAACAATGCTTTTCAACCAGGAAGCGAAATGGATATGCGATTACAGTCTGTAAAAGATCCAGATGGTAGAATGGTAAATAAAATTAAAGTTGACGATAAAACAACTAAAAACGAAAGTAGAATAGCCAAATTACTACCAAATGAAATTGGTTATTTACACATTTCAAATTTTAAACAAGACGGCCAAAGTGCTGTTGCTAAAGAAGTAGAAACTATCTTAGAAGTTACTTTAGCAAATCCTATCTTACCAGGTAAAACCTCAACTTTTACATTAGATTTTGATGGACAAGTTCCAATTCAAATTCGCCGTTCTGGACGAAATAACAAAGAAGGTGTAGAACTTTCAATGGCACAATGGTATCCTAAAATTGCCGAATTTGATTTTGAAGGATGGCACGCCGATCCTTACATCGCAAGAGAATTTCATGGTGTTTGGGGTAACTTTGATGTAAAAATAACAATTGATAAGAAATATCTTTTAGGAGGAACTGGTTATCTTCAAAACGGAAATGAAATTGGATATAACTATCAAAACGAAGGTGTTATTGTAAAAATCCCTAAAAAACAGAAAGCATTAACTTGGCATTTTTTTGCTCCAATGGTGCACGATTTTACTTGGGCTGCTGACAGAAATTACCTTCATGATGTTGTAAAAACAGATTTCGGAACAACACTTCATTTTATTTACAAAAACAATCCTAAAATTCTTGAAAACTGGAAACAAGCTCAACCGAAAACTGCTGCGTTAATGAACTATTTCAACACTATTGTTGGCAAATATCCTTATGAGCAATATTCTGTTATACAAGGTGGTGATGGCGGAATGGAATATGCCATGTGCACCTTAATCTTGGGAGAAGGAACTTTTGAAGGACTTGTTGGAGTAATTGCTCACGAAATGGGACATTCATGGTTTCAACATGTACTTGCAACAAATGAAAGTAAACACTCATGGATGGACGAAGGATTTACCTCTTTTATTGAAGATTTGGGAGTCAACGAACTTGCTGAGAAAAAATCAGCCAATCCTTTTTCAGGTTCTTATAAATCGTATATCAATTTGGCTAATTCTGGCAAAGAACAACCACTATCAACACATTCAGATCGATATGACGAAAATAGAAGTTATAGCATTGCTTCTTATAGTAAAGGCGAACTTTTCTTAACTCAGTTAGAATATCTTATTGGAAAAGAGAATTTGATGAAAACAGTAAAAAGATTTTACTCAGAATTCAAATTCAAGCATCCAACTCCAAACGATATAAAACGAACAGCAGAAAGGGTTTCGGGAGCAAATCTAGATTGGTATTTAACTGATTGGACTAAAACTTTGAACACTATTGATTACGGAATTAAAAATGTTGATAGCGCAACAGATGGTGTTAAAAAAACTGGTGTTTCTCTCGAAAGAATTGGAAGAATGCCAATGCCAATAGATATTTTAGTAGAATATACCGATGGCACAAAAGAAACTTTTTACATTCCGTTGCGAATGATGAGTTTTGAAAAAGAAAACCCAACTCCTGAAATTAAAAGAACAGTGCTGAAAGATTGGGCATGGGGAAATCCAAATTATTTCTTTGAAATTGATAAAGAGAAAACAGCAATTAAAAAAATTAGTATTGATCCAAGCAGTTTAATGGCAGATGTAATGCCTGATAATAATTCTTACGAAATCGCCACAAAATAAAAGTTTGCGCAAGCAAACACCAATAAATAAAGGCGATACCATATATGACCTATAAAAATCATATTTTCTTATATGAAATAAAATAAACCAAAAAGCGTTCTAAAGTTGGAACGCTTTTTTTTGGAATAGAATTTGTAATTTTACACTCGATTAAATTTCTTATTTATGAAATCGCCTTAAACTAAAGTTTGCACAAGCAAACACCTTTGATTAAAAGCGATAACATATGTTACCAAAAAAAATAAAATTTAAACATATGAAACCTTTACATTTTATACTTTTTTTACTTACCCTAAACCTAGGTTTACATAAAACCTCAGCACAAGTCTACACTTTCAAAACGAGTAGTTTGAGTGTTATGGATAAAAATTCTAAAGGAGGTTGGAACGAATGGACTGAATTTAAAAAAGCTGAAATTATAATTACTTTAGATGCAAATAAAGACCGATTTGTTATTAATTCAAAAGAGCTTCAATTGTATAAGATTGAATCTTATCTTGAAAAAACATCCAATGAAAATGATGACACTTTAGGTTTTATTTGTACCGATAATGATGGTGTTAAATGTGCTATTCTTATTGTAACTCGCAAAAAAGAAAACAATAGAATGCAATTTTACATCAACTATCCAGATTTGAAAATGGTGTACAATATTTATACTACCAAATAATTTGTCAACAGAAGTGGATTTCAAATATCCGAAAAACGAAAAACTTAAAAGCAGAAAAACTATCGATTTGCTTTTTACTGAAGGAAAATCTGTCTCAAAATTTCCTTTACGATTGGTTTATACACCTATAGAAGATTGCGAAGGAAAAATAAAATTTGGCGTTTCTGTTTCCAAAAAACATTTCAAACATGCTGTGGATAGAAATTACTTTAAACGCGTTTTAAGAGAATGCTATCGATTAAATAAACATTTGATTCTCGATAATTTAGACCAAAAATATGCTATCATGTTTTTTTATCAAACCAAAGAACGACTGACTTATTCCGAAATAAATGAAAAAACAATTTTGCTTTTCGAAAAATGGATTACTACTCTTAAAGAAGGAAATTTGAAATTGAACTATTAATGATTAATTAAAAAAATAGTTTTCTAATCTTATTACAATATATTTGACGCTGTTTATTACATTCGTAAAATAAAATTCAAGAAAAAAGAAATACAATTATGTTTCAGTACTTTAAAAAAAGATATATAATTCCAATTGTTGCCTCGGGTTTTTTATTTGTTGGCGCTAGTTTCAAAGACGATTTTTTTGAAATTGCCAAGCAAATTGAAATTTTCACAACGCTTTTCAAAACCGTAAATCAAAACTATGTTGATGAAGTAAATCCTTCTGAATTGATGGATAAAGCTATCAAAAGTATGTTAGCAGATTTAGATCCGTATACTAATTATTTCAACGAACAAGATGTTGTAAAATTTAAAATAAACAACACTGGCGAATATACTGGAATTGGCGCGATGATTACTCGAAAAGAAGATAAGCTAATCATAAAAGAACCTTACAAAGGTTTTCCTGCAGATAAAGCAGGATTGAAAGCTGGTGATGCCATTATTCAAATTGGAGATGTGCTTTTAGCAGATTTTAAAGAAGACGCGTCTCAATTATTAAAAGGAGCCAAAAACACTAAAGTTGAAGTAAAATACCTTCGTCAAGGAAAAAAACTAACAGCACAAATCGTTTTAGATGAAGTAGAAATAAAAGCCGTTCCGTTTTTCTCAAAAATTGATGAAAAAACAGGATATATTGTGCTTTCTGCTTTCAACAGAAAAACCACTCAAGAAACCAAAGAAGCACTTGAAAAACTAAAAGCTGATGGTGCGGAAAGAATCATTTTAGATTTAAGAGGAAATCCGGGAGGTCTTTTGAACGAAGCTGTAAATGTGTGCAATCTTTTTGTGCCCAAAGGTGAAGTTATTGTAACAACTAAATCTAAAAATCCTAAGTATAATGTTACTTACAAGACTACTAAAGAACCTATTGATTTACAAATTCCACTAGCTATTATTGTTGATGGAAAAAGTGCTTCGGCTTCAGAAATTGTTTCTGGTGCTTTGCAAGATTTAGATCGTGCCGTTGTAATTGGTAGCCGAAGTTTCGGAAAAGGTTTGGTTCAAAGACCAATTGATATGACTTATGGAACTCAAGTAAAAGTTACAATTTCTCGATATTATACTCCATCCGGAAGATGTATTCAGGCATTAGACTATTGGCATAAAGACAAAGACGGAAAAGCTACTCGTACAGATGCCTCAAAATATACAGCTTTCAAAACCAAAAAAGGAAGAACGGTTTATGATGGTGGAGGAATTCAGCCTGATATAGAATTGGAAGAAACTAAACTAAGCACTATTGCTGAGGTTCTTCAAAAAAACGATGGTATTTTTAATTATGTAACTAATTACTACTACAAAAATCCTTCACTTGGAGATAAAATTCCAACCATTACCGATGCAGATTTTGCAGACTTTAAAGCATTTTTAAAAAAGGAAAAAATTAGCTTCGACACCGAAACAGAATTGGCGTTGAAAAACACTTTAGAAAAAGCAAAAAAAGAAAAGATTGACGAAACTATAAAAGTTCAATACGATCAATTATTTGCTGCTCTGCAAAAAAGTGAAGAAGCACTTTTAGATAAAAATCAGAAGGAAATTAAGAAATTAATTCTGGATGAAATTATTAAACGTTATCAATACAAAGAAGGATTGTACCAATTTTATGTAAAAAATAATCCAGAAATTGCTAAAGCGAGTTCTATTTTGGCTAACCCAACTGAGTACAACAAAATACTACAATAATGTTTCGATTTTTAAAATATTTACCCCTTTTGTTTTTTGGTTTTGTTTCTGCCCAAGAGGAAGCAGTTTATTCTGTTTATTTTGAATTTGATAAATTTTCTTTAGATGAAAAACAAGCCAAAGAAGTAGTCAATTTCATTAAAAATATGGATTCTACAAGAATTGAATCAGTACAAATTTTTGGTTATACCGATGACATTGGAAAAGAAGCTTATAATTTTAAACTTTCTACAAACAGAGCCAATACCATCCAAAATAAGCTGATAGAAAATGGTGTCAAAAACAAAATCATTGTTACCATTGAAGGAAAAGGTAGAATACTTATAGATGATGATATTGTAGATAATCTTCCCGAAAAACGCTCTAAAAATCGCCGTGTGGACGTTGTTTTAAACCTAAAAGAACTTCCTAAATTGGTTTTGCCTGGGTTTTATAATATGATTCAAAAAAATCATGTGGTAGGCGATCATATTTATCTTGAAAATATTCTTTTTGACAAAGGTAGCAGTCACCTTACAACTAAAGCCAAAAGTGAATTAGATAAGGTAGCGCTTTTGTGTTTGAGATATAAAAACATTGAGTTTGAAATTCAAGGACATGTTTGTTGCACTCCACCCAATCAAAAAGAAGCTATTGATAAAGACACTAAAAAACGTCAATTATCAACCAATAGAGCACAATCTGTCTATAAATATTTGGCATTTAGAAGAGTTCCAAAAAACAGAATGACATTTAAAGGATACGGAAATACTGTTCCGCTTGGTAAAGAACCAGAATATGACCGACGTGTTGAGTTGGTAATTACCAAGATATAATTTATGAACCGAATTTATTTGTTGTTACTTTTTTGTTGTTCCATTCTATATTCACAAGAAGAACAAAAATCAATTGTAGTTTTATTTAATTCAAACGAATTTGCTTTATCTTCTGAAGCTGAAGGAACTTTAAGTGCTTTTTTTTCTGATGAAACTTTAGTCATTTCATCTATTTCAATTGAAGGTTTTTGTGATGATGTTGGTTCTGATGAAAACAACTTAATTTTATCAACTAATAGAGCGCAATCTGTTGAAAATTTTTTAAAAAAAGAATTTAATCTGAATTGCAACTCTATTCTTGGCAAAGGTGAACTTCCTTTGATGAATTCTTCTGTTGATGAATCAAGAAAAAACAATAGAAAAGCTATTCTAAAAATTACTTTCTCTAAAAGTTCTGAAGAAAATATTTTATCAAACAAAGACTCTGAAAAGCGTTACAAAAATTACAAAACTTTTTCAGATAAATTAGTTGTTGGTGATAAAATCATTATCAAAAATCTACTTTTTAAAGGTAGTCTAACGATTTTTGAAAATCCAGAAGAAGCAATAATCGAGCTGGAAAAAATTGTAACTTATCTAAATGAAAATCCCAACACAACTATCGAAATTCAAGGTCATGTTTGTTGCATAGGAAGTGCTCACAGCGATGCTCATGACCGATTTTCTGGTAAAAATAACTTATCTCATACTAGAGCACAAAAGATATATGACTATTTAATTGAAAAAGGAATCTCGACAAGCAGAATGACACACATGGGTTACGGAAGAAAATATCCTATTCCTGGTGGAATTGAATCTGATAATAAGCGTGTGGAAATTTTAATTACAAAGGTTTAATACTCTCTTTTCATTTCAATATGCGGAATATCGTCTTCTAGATACATTTCACTTGTTTGAACAAAATCATGGCTTTCGTAGAATTTCTTCAAATAAAGTTGAGCTGAAATAGTTATTTTGGTTTCCTCAAAATAAGTTTCTATCCCTTCAATTGCTTGTTGCATCATTTCGTGTCCAAACTTTTTATCGCGCGCTTCTGGATGAACAATAACTCTTCCGATGGAAGCATTATCGAAATAGTCTCCAGCTTTAAACAATCTTGCGTAGGCTACAATTTTGCCTTCTAACTCGCCAAGTAAGTGTAATGCTTTTTCATCTTTGCCATCAATGTCTTGATAAACGCAATTTTGCTCCACTACAAAGACAAGAGAGCGGAGTTGCAACAAAGAATATAGTTCTTGAAGAGAAAGCTCGTTAAATCGCTTTATTTTCCACTGAATGTTTTCTGCCATTTTATTTCTTTTTTAAAAACTGCACCGATTTAATAATGGATTCCAATTCAAACATTAAATCTCTTTTTTGTTTTGATGGTGCGTAGCAAAATCCTTCAATTATTAAAATTCTGTTGTTGGTTTTGTCAATAATAGCATAATTGATGAATGGTCCATTCATTGATTCGTGAAGTAATTCCCAATTTCCTTTAGTTTCAAATGTTTCTTTATTGAAAATTTTGGTTTTAGAAAAATAAGGTGAAAATGCTGGTTCTGTAATCATTCTGGTTTTTGGAACAGCTCCATGAATGTATATTCTGCCAATTGAATCGCGAATTTGAATTATTCTGTTGACAGCTTTACTGTTATCTTTAATACTATTAAGTGGTACTTGATAAAAAACCAAACTCATGTTGCCACTTGTAATGTCTTTTTTAAACCAAATAAACCTTTTTCCATGCATTACCATTCGGTATTTAGAAGGAATGTTAATCTTGATGTTGAATTTTTCGGCAACTTTTTTAAAATCTAAAACCGAATCTTTTTTTATTCTGTCTTGAAAAACCTTAATTTCAGAAGTTTTTATTCTGCTTATAATAAGCGAATCATTTGCTTGAATGGTATCTAAAATCTCTTGAACCGTTTTGCCTGAAACATGAACAACTACTTGAGGATTAGCATATTCATTATTTTCAATTCTAAACTGACTTTTAGCCTCTTTTTTAACTACAATAATATTTCTACTATTGCTCATAAAACCTTCTAGTAGTTTTACTGGATATTGATTCAAAGTAAAAATGGGTTCTTCTTGAGGCAAACCTACAACTGGAGAGGCAAATTTATTTCTCACGCTATCGCCTATTTCTCCATTCCAAAGTTGGTCGTCAATAATAACGGCAACTTCGTTAGTTTTTCGGGAAGTTTCACTTGTGTTCTTAACTTCTTTAGAATCGCAAGAAGTTAGAAAAATAACTACAATAGAAAATAAAAAAAGGGCTTTATTCATGATTAGAAATAAAGCCCAAATTTATGTAAGATTTTTGTATTATCCGTTAATTTTTAATTTCATTCCAGGTTGGATACTTTCGCCTTTGATATTATTCCATTTTTTAATGTCTGAAATGGTAACTCCAGGGAATTTTTGAGAAATACTAAATAAAGAATCTCCTTTTCTTACTTGGTACATTTTCTCTTTAGCTTTCTTCTGATTGGCTGCATAATCGTTTTTCTTAGCTTTTTTATCAGCTATTGAAGCGATTTCTTCTTTACCAACTATTAGTTTGTCACCTTCTTTGATATTTGTATCTGAAAGCGAATTTAAGTCTAATAAATCATTAACTGTTGTATTATATTTTCTAGCAATAGTTCCAAGATATTCACCTTTACCAACTACGTGTTCAATGTTTTTTAGTTCTCCTTTAGAAATTAATTCCTCTTTAGCTTCTGCTAAACTTTCACCTGAAATAATTAATTGCGTTCCTACTTTTACATTGGTATCAATTAAATTGTTCCATTCTTTAATGTTTTGAACTGTTACATTGTTTTTCTTAGCAATAGCAGTCAAATTATCACCTTTAGCTACAACATAATAGTTTTCAGATTTTGAAGTTGTGTCAACTTTTTCTTCTTTTTTTGCTTTAAAAGTTTTTGGTTCAACTAATGCTATTTCTTCTTTTTTAGATGCAAAAGGCTGTTTAACTTCTTTCTTAACGGTTGTAACTACTTTCTCGTTTTTAATGATTTTTAGGTTATCTCCAAGTCCAATATTGCTTCCTTTTATTTTGTTCCATTTCTTAATGTCTGCAACAGAAACTTCATATTTATCGGCAATTTCACCAAGTACATCACCTTTTTTAACTTTATGATATTTAGTAACATCTTTGTAAGTTACCACTTTTTCTGTCTTGAAAACTTTTTCAGCTTTTACTTCATTTGAAGCAATACTAGCGTTTTCATTAGAAATTACTTTAGGCAATTTGGTTATAACTGAATCGGCTTTTGAATCTTTTTTGTCTTTGTAAGCTATTCTTTCTGTAGAGACAATCTTAAGATTTCTTCCTAATGGAGCCTTATTACTCTTCAATCTATTCCACTTTTTGATATCACCAATTGAAACTTGATATTTATCTGCTATTTCACTAAGATTATCACCTTTCCTTACTTTATGATATTTTGTTCGAGTTACAAATTCTCTCTCGGCAAAAGCAACATTAGTAGAGTCATTTTGTTTTACAGATGCTAGACGCTCATAAGGACGTTCTCTTTTATCTGCTTGATATTTTACGTATGCATAAACCTTATCTTCATTGGAAGCAAAAATTGCAATCTTATCTTTTGGTAATCTCAAGAAGTTTTTTTCACCAGAAATTGCTGGAATTTCATTTCTCTTAAACGAAGGATTGAAAAACTGGATTTCAGCAACTGGAACATCTAACAAATCTGAAATTTGCTTGAAAGTCATGTGGTTTTTAATCATAATTGTGTCAGTTGCAAAATGATTAGCGACTGCTTTATTTGGAACTATTCCATGCTCTTTATGATATTCAAAAATATACATTGTTGCTAAAAAAGCCGGAAGGTATCCTTGAGTTTCTTTTGGAAGGTTTTTTCTAATGTTCCAATAATTTTGTTGACCTCCTGAACGTCGAATGGCTTTAGCAACATTTCCAGGACCAGAATTGTAAGACGCTAAAACTAAATCCCAATCACCAAAAATTTTATACATATTGGTCATGTATTGTGTTGCCGCTTGACTTGCTCTTAAAGGATCGCTTCTTTCATCAACATAGGAAGTAATGTTCAAACCATATTGTTTTCCTGTTTGATACATAAATTGCCACAAACCTGTTGCGCCAACTCTAGAAACCGCTCTCGGATTTAAAGCAGATTCGACAACTGCAAGATATTTAATTTCTAATGGGATGTTTTGAACCGCTAAAGCTTCTTCAAAAATTGGAAAATAAAACTGAGATATTCCCATCAAACGTTCAAATCCTTTTTTTCTATTTTTTAAGAAAGATTTGATAACATTTTCTAAACCAATATTGTACTCAATATTGAAAGGTGATTTTTCGTCTAATATCTTTAAACGTTCTTTCAATAATTCTGTTGGCAATTCATAATCAACAGGTTTATCGATATCAATGTTTTTTATATCTTCTAGAAGAGTGCTGTAAACGTCTAAAGAGGTTAATTCTTTCATCCAAAGACTATCAATACATGAAGCCATTTCGTCATTAACGAAAGTAGCTTTGATTGAATCTAGGTAGGACATTTTGGTCTCTTTTTTTACAATCGAATCTTGTTGTGTTGCAACTTCTTGTCCGAAAACAACTGAAGAAGCAACCAAAAGAAACGTTGTTAATTTATTTTTTATAATCATATTTTTTATTCTCAAAAATTTGTTAATCAGCATTTTATGCCTAAATGCAAAGTTACTAACTATAACGCAACAATGTGTTTAATTATTGTTAAAGTGATTTTTTAGTCTAAAATGGCTTGAATACCTGGTAAAACTTTTCCTTCGAGCATCTCTAACATAGCACCACCACCAGTTGAAACGTAGCTCATTTTATCTTCTAATCCAAACTGTTTTACAGCAGAAACTGAGTCACCGCCACCAACAAGTGAAAAGGCGCCATTAGCAGTAGATTCTGCAATATACTCACCTAGAGTAATGGTTCCGTGAGCAAATTTTTCCATTTCAAAAACACCTAATGGACCATTCCAAAGAATTGTTTTTGAATCCATTATAATTTTTTTGAAATTTTCTAAAGATTTTGGTCCAGCATCAAGTCCTTGCCATCCGTCAGGAATTTCACGAACATCAACAATTTGTGTTTCTGCATCATTTGAAAAAGCGTTGGCAGCAACAACATCTACAGGAATATGAATGTGAACATTCTTTAATTTAGCTTTATGTAAAATTTCTAAGGCTAAATCTAATTTATCGTCTTCACAAATAGAATCTCCAACTTTTCCTCCCAAGGCCTTGATGAATGTAAAAGTCATTCCACCACCAATAATCATGTGGTCTACCTTATCTAAAATATTTTCAATAACTGTGATTTTAGAAGAAACTTTAGAGCCGCCAAGAATAGCGGTAACTGGTTTGACAGAATTATTTAAAACTCTATTCAAACTATCTATTTCTTTTGCCAAAAGCAATCCGAAACATTTTTGACTTGGGAAAAATTGTGCAACAATTGTTGTAGAGGCATGAGCTCTGTGAGCAGTTCCAAAAGCATCATTTACATAAATATCTCCAAGCTGAGAAAGTTCTCTAGCAAAATCAATATCTCCAGCTTCTTCTTCTGGATAAAAACGTAAATTTTCTAGTAGTAAGACTTGACCTGGTTTTAAATTTTCGGCAGCATTAAAAGCAACTTCTCCTCTGCAATCTGAAGCAAATTCAATATTTGTTCCAAGAACTTCTGAGACTGTTTTAACGATATGTTTTAAAGAATATTTTTCTTCTTTTCCTTTTGGTCTTCCTAAGTGAGACATTAGAATTACACTTCCGCCGTCCGCAAGAATTTTATCAATTGTTGGCTTTGCGGCTTCAATTCTATTGGTATCTGTAACATTAAAATTTTCGTCTAACGGAACATTAAAATCTACTCTGATTAAAGCTTTTTTATCTTTGAAATTGAAATCTTTTAAGGTTTTCATTTGAATTGCAGTATTAATTGATATTAATCTGCAAATATAAGTATTTTGTTTTTTATTAAAAATGAGAAATATCAAGTCTACTCACTATCTGTTTCTTCGTCACGTACTGAGTGTATTTTTACTCCTTCACGTCCAAAAATACTTGATTTAAATTCAATTTCTTGAATAATTTTTGGAAACATATTTTTCTTTTCTATAACTGATTTGTAGATTCCGTATATAAGTATATTAATCGTCATTGTCTGTAATTAAAGAGTTGTTATTGTTTACTGATAAAATCCAAAGTTTACCTTGATAAGTATTATTTATTTTAGATAAATACAATGCTTGCGCTTCTTGTTCATTTTCAACCTTTTTTAAATAAACATATTTATAGTTATTCATTGGGTTAATTAACACTTTGGGCGTCAATCCTTTTGCTTTTAGTGAATTGAAAAAGTTAACCGAATTTTCTGAAACTGAAAACACATTGGCAACAATATAATATCCTCTTGGTTCATTTGGTATTGAAACAATCTGAACATCAAAAAGTTCTTTTTTGTTTGATTCTTTTATTGTAACTACTTGTTTGCTAGGCAACTCTTTTTTACTTGCATCGGCTATCAAATCATTGTTGTTTTTGTTGATTGCTAAAATCTGAATTCTATCTTCGTATGTATCGTCTAGTTTTGAAAGATATAAATCTACTATTTCATTTAAATCATTGTTCTTCTTTAGATAAACATATCGATAATTGTTTAAAATATTAGTAAAAAAGTCTGCTTCAATATCTTTTGATTTTAGAAAAGTTACGAATTCTATTGCGCTTTGCTCTGATTTGAAAATATTAGCTATTATATAATAACCCGAAGTTACTGATGAAATTGATGCCGTTTGAACCTCAATAATGTTATTTTTACTATCGATAAAAGTGTTTTTTCTATTTCTGTTAATAGATGAACTTGTTCTATAATCTTCGATTAAAAAATCTTTATTGGCTGGTATAAATTTTAATAGATTGTTTTTTGAAGCGACTTTTAATGGTTTATCATCAGTTGCAGCATAAATAATTTCGTCAGTTGATGGCGTTACTTCTACTCCAAACGCTGTAAAAAACATAAAACATCTATCACCATTTGATTTAAGTCTTAAAGTAGCTTCTTTTATATTATTTCCTATTATTGTATTATTCAGATTTGGTATTGTAAACAGACAAGTGTCGTAACCTAGTGTATTTTTACTATCAGGATATCTATTAATGAAATTCTGATTTTCTATCGTAATAGAGCTATTAAAAAAGTTGTTGTCTTTTCTAATATTTGTGCTTAATGGTGTAAAAAATTTACTTTCGTTAGAACTAAAAAGTAATTGATCTCCCAAGAGATTATTATCGCCTTCTAAAGTAGCACAGGCAATTTTAGCTCTAACATTTCCTTCAGGTAAAGTTTGAAATCCATTAAATACAATATCTGTTGACTTGTCTGTAACACCCGCGAAACCATCATAGCTTGTTACAAATTTTCCACTCATATTTTGGTCCTCATAGACAACAAAAATAGTCCATCCTGCTGAAACACCACCTTCGATTATCCCTTGAGTTGCTTTCACATTAGCAACTGAATAAACACCAGAAGCATTTGATAATGCTTTTAAATAATCTGTAATATCAGCGTAAACTGCGTAGGGAGCAATTTCATCAAACTCATTTTTGCCAGCACCATCAAATAGTACTTGACCTGAAATATCTATGTATTTCTCATTATTAGGTAACTTTAATTTTACACTAGAAAAAGTTCCTCTCGAAGCATCTGTTGGAACAAACTTTTTTTCTGATTTTTGAATTCCTGTATTGTAACGATAGGTTGCAGACCAATATAATCCTGCATAGACAATTTTTTTTCTGTTTGAATTATCAAGATATAACTCTGCGCTACTTGAAGAAAAAGTAGATTCATCTTCATCAATATCAATATAAGCCATATCAAATTCATCATTCAATTTGGCATACGAAGTAAGATTATAGTATGGCTCGTTTGGCCCACTTGTAAAGTCAACTCTGTTTACGATGTTATTGGCAATTATAGTCATATCACCTTTAACAAATCCTTGGTAACGAATTTTAAACGGAACCGAAAGTTGAGCAAAATTGGTTGCGCAAACCAATAGCATAGTTAGCAAAACTATTTTTCGAAGAGTAATTTTAGCATTCATAATTCTAAGTTTTTTAGATTGGGGTCTTTAAAACATTTAAAACAATGGTTATTAACAATTCAAAATTATAATAAATATCGACAAAATGTGTTTTTTCAACGACTAAATGCTGTTTTTTAATGTTTTTAGAGGGTGTTTCCTGCTGTTTTCTAATATTTTGAACGTTTTTTCTTACTTTTTTTATAAAGTTATTAACAAAATAAATGCTAATTTTTATTATCTTTGCTTATGCAGTTTTCAGAAATTTTAGGTCAAGAACATATTAAAAACCACTTAATTAGAAGTGCAAGTCTTGGAAGAATTCCACATGCACAACTATTTGTTGGTCAAGAAGGATGTGGAACTTTAGCAATGGCAATTGCTTATGCACAATATATCGTCTGCCAAAATTCTGAAAATGAAAATATTGGACAGAATGAAGCTTGTAATTTAAAATTCAATCACTTACAACATCCTGATTTACATTTTGTTTATCCAACTGTTTCTACTGAAGATGTAAAAACAAAACCAAAAAGTTTAGATTTTATTCAAGAATGGCGTCAATTCATTGCTGAGAATGTTTATGGTGGCTTATTTGATTGGTACAAAATATTGGGAGTTCAGAATAAACAGGGAATGATTCGTGTTGAAGATGCTTCTGAAGTATTAAAATCATTAGCATTGAAATCCCATGAAGGAGGTTACAAAATAATGATTATTTGGATGGCAGATAAAATGAATTTAGATGCTTCCAATAAACTTTTAAAATTACTTGAAGAACCAACAGATAAAACAGTTTTTATATTAATTTCTGAAAACGAAGAAGATATAATTCAAACTATTCGTTCGCGTTGTCAAGTATTACACTTTAATGCTTTGCCAGAAAGTATTATAACTAAAGCTTTGGTTTCACGTGAAAATATTGATGAAAAATTAGCCAATAAGATTGCTCACCAGTCTCAAGGAAATTATAACAAAGCTTTACACATCTTAAAAGAAGATAATGACGAGTTGCCTTTTGAAAAGTGGTTTGTAGATTGGGTTCGTGCTGCATTTAGAGCAAAAGGAAATGCTGCTGCTATACAGGATTTAATCACCTGGAGTGAACAAATTGCAAGTTTGGGTCGTGAAGCACAAAAGAAATTTTTAAATTATTGTATCGATATGTTCCGCCAAGCATTATTGCTAAATTATCAAGCTGAAAAATTGGTCTACATGGAACCAACGGTTGATAAATTTAAACTAGAAAATTTTGCGCCTTTTGTAACTGGAAACAATATTACTGAAATTTTTAAAGAACTATCAGAAGCATCGTATCACATTGAACGCAATGGAAACGCAAAAATAATTCTTACTGATTTATCAATAAAACTTACTCGATTAATTCACAAAAAATAAACTATGAAATCGCCATTAATAACTTGTTTGCGCAAGCAAACCCCAATAAATAAAAAGGCGATACCATATATGACCGCTAAAAAATAAATTTTACATATATGAATAATACTGCATCTGTTTTGGTTTTGGTTTTTCTAACTATAACTTTCATAATGTCGGCACACGATAAGCTTTTTCATTGGAATGATAATATGGCATGGATGAAACCTCATTTTGAAAAAACTATATTAAAAAACTATGTTCCTCAAGCTGTTGGAGTTTTAGTTTTTTTCGAATTAATAGCAGGAATTTCTTGTGTTGTAGGAATCATCGAACTTTACATTAATGGTGGCAGAATGTTTGGTTTTTATGGTGCCGTTTTTTCTTGTATCTCACTACTAATGATGTTATTTGGTCAACGATTGGCAAAAGATTTCGATGGAGCTAGAACGATAGCTATTTACTTTGTTATAGCTATTTTAGGCGTTTTTTGGTTGAGTTAAACATTCAAACTCGCCTTAAACATTCTTAATTCTTCCCAAGAAAAATCGTCGCCTAATTGTTCTTTCATTGGTGTTAATGACTCTTCTTTGTAACCATAAAATGCTTTAGTTAAAATTTCAATTTTATCTTCTGGCATAATATCGTTGATGCTAACGGCTTTATCTTGAATAAGTTTTGTAAAATGTGATAAAATTGTTGCAACAGTAAGCTTTCTCAAATTGGCAATTTCTTCTATTGTATTTCTTTCTACCCAAAGTTCATAAGTGATTTGAGACGTTGGTTTTTTTGGCGTTTTTTCTGACTTCTTTTTCTTTGGCTCGTAATAACTAACGCCTTCTTTATCTTCTATCAAATTAAGATTGTTTCGTTTGAAATCTTCAACAACTCTCTCAATTTTGTTCAATTTGTAATTCTTTATTTCTGTTGAGTTTAAACTTTCTTTGCTAATGGTCTTTCTATTCATAATCGTTTCCATTAACAATTTAGCTTTCATTAATCGCAAAACAGCTTTGGTTTGTAAATCTTCCAGATCTAACAACTCATCATAAAATTGTTTTACTAGTTTGACTCTTTTTATTTCTTCAATTTTGTATAAAATTTCATATTCTAGCTTGTCTAATTTATCAAAAAAATAACTGTAAGCTGCTTGAATTCTTTCATTTATGTATTGATAATCAGTGTTTTCTTGTGAAAACAACTTATTTAACTGAGAAATAAATTTCCTAGACGGATCAATAATTGAATCACAAAGTTCTAACTGTTGCGTAGACCAATTGGCAGATTTAGACTTTACAGATTTATCACTATCAAGGTAACTAAATTTATGATTACGCCATTCTTGAGCAAGTTCAGTCCAATTAAAACTGTTTATTAAATAATTATGAATAAAGCTCTTAGTTTCATTTTGTAAAGCATTTTCTAAGTGATCTTCTGATGCTTTATTCAAAGAATAATCCATTACATCTTGATCGTTAGAAATTCCGTTCATTCTTAACTGAGAAAGTAAAATTAAACCGTTTAAAGAACGTAAACGAGAAAGTGCAACATACGCTTGTCCTGGAAGAAAAACTTGCGAAACATCGAGCGCTGCTTTGTCAAAAGTTAGTCCTTGACTTTTATGAACGGTTATTGCCCATGCCAATTTAATTGGATAATGAACAAATGTACCCAAAACCTCTTCTTGAACCTCTTTTGTGTTCTCGTCTATTGAATATCTAATATTTTGCCATTCATATTTTTCAACTTCAATGGTTTTATTTTCATCTGGAAAATGAATCATTATTTCTTTTTCTGAAATAGATTTTACGAAGCCCATTTTACCATTAAAGAATTTCTTATCAAAAGACAAATCATTTTTAATAAACATGATTTGAGCTCCAACTTTGAGCTCTAATTTTTCTTCAATTGGATAAATCTTATCTGGAAAATCACCAGTTATTTCGGCATAATAGATTTTTGATCTTCCTTCTAAATCTTGAAGAGATTCTGAATTTATTGTATCTGCTTTTACGTTATGTGTTGTAAGTGTTATGTAACCTTTATTTGCTTTTAAATCAAAATCTGGTTTAACAAACTCATTTAAAATTTGGATGTCGTTTTGCGTTATTCGATTGTTTCTCAAATTATTAAGCACCGAAATAAAACGATCATCTGTTTGTCTAAAGATCTTCGAAAGTTCAATATATAAAGGAGGATTTTGTTCGATAACATGTGAATGAAAAAAGAATTTTCCTCTGTAATATTGTTTTAAAGTTCTCCATTCATCATCGCGAATAACAGGTGGAAGTTGTAGTAAATCACCAATAAAAAGTACTTGAACTCCTCCAAAAGGCTGCGTTTTTTTTCGAACCGATTGCAACATAAAATCCATAGCATCCAATAAATCGGAACGCAACATACTGACTTCGTCGATAATCAGCAATTCCATATTTTTTATTACGGATTTTTTTAATCCGCTCATTTTGAAATGTCTACGAAGTGTAGATCGGCTTTCAAACTTAGAATTTTCTGCAAATTGTGGTGTAGAATTATCCGGAATAAACCCACCAAAAGGCAATTGAAACATTGAATGAATTGTTACGCCACCGGCATTTAAAGCGGCAATTCCTGTGGGTGCAACAACTACACAATTCTTGTGAGTGGTTCTAATAATTTCTTTAAGAAGAGTAGTTTTTCCGGTTCCTGCTTTTCCTGTAAGGAATACAGAACGGTTGGTTTGGTTAATAAATTGCAAAACATATTTTGCTTCTGCTGATACAAATTCCATGGCTTATATTTTAAAAAGCAAATATAAAAGTTTGTTAATCAATATACAAAGAAAAAACGCCTTCTTTTGAAAGGCGTTTATCTAAAATTTAAAACTAAAATTATTTCTTAGCTTCTTCTTTTTTATCTGCAGGTTTTTCCTCTTTTTTGCCTTCAGACTTGTATTTATCATTAACCAATTTGATTAATTCTTTAGTGATATCGTAACTGTCTTTAGCATACAATACGGTAGCAGCTTCACCTGTTCCGAAAACATAATCGTATCCTTTGTCTTTTCCGTATTCTTTGAAAATTTTCTTGTATTTAGTTACTAAAGAATCCATTTCCTTTCCGCTTTCTGTTTGCAATTGTTGCAACATTCCTTGTTGAGCATATTGTAATTCTTGTTCTCTTTGTTGCAATTCTGCACCTTTTTGTTGAGCCCAAGCTTGACCATTGGCCATTGCATTTTGTTTGAAACTAGCTGCTTCACTTTGGAATTTTTCTGCAGCGACTTTCAATCTTGAATCCATTACATCAGCTTTAGCTTTGTATTTTTCTTCAATATCTTTTTTCTCTGTAGATTCATCCAAAAGTTTATTGGTATCGATATAAGCTGTTTTAAATTCTTTTGCGTCTGTAGTTTTGTTACATGATACAATTGCAACTGCCATTGCAAGACATACTATAATTTTTTTCATTTTAAAAGTGTTATTTTTTTCTATTTGCCAAAAGTATAAAATTTTAGTCGTAAAAGATAAAAAGTTATAAAATTGGGCGAATTTTAGCAATATAAGTGTTTGTTATTGTTTTATAAACTTAAATAGTAATCCTCTATTAAAAACGAATCGAAATAAAGCAGTTTAAGAAACCTTCTCGTTTTTGACAACCAAAGTGATTGTTGTGTTGAAAATGATTAAAATTTAGCGTTTATTTTAGTTTTTAGCGTTTTTTATCACATAAATATGCGAAGAATACTCAGAATTTTGACTTCCTTTCCAATTTGACTTCAATCCAACGAAAAATGCTTTGATGAAATTAATTTTTCCAGATTTATATTTTTCAGATAAAAGACTAACATAAAAACTATCAAACTTCATTGGAAGCACTTTTACTAATTCTAAATTTTCTTTAGCAAATAATTTTTTAATTGCTGTTTTAGAAAAATGCCATAAATGAATTGGCACATCGTATGCAGCCCAAAAAACTCCATAATGTTTTGCATCAAATGATTTAAAATTTGGAACAGCTATTATAATCGTTCCGTTTGGTTTGATTAATCTTTTTAATTCTTTAATCTGGTTTTCTAAATCAGGAACGTGTTCTAATACATGCCACATTGTGATTACATCAAATGAATTACTTTCTAATTCTGAAAGATGTTCTACGAATGAAACTCCTTTTTTGATTGCAATTGTTTTAGCTTTATCGCTTGGTTCAATTCCAATTGTTTCCCAACCATCATTTTTACAAACCGATAAAAAATCACCAACTCCTGCTCCAATATCTAAAATTCTTCCTTTTGCAGATTCTGTATTGATTAACCTTAATTTATTTTTTAAAGCAATTCCTTTTACAAACTGATACATTTTTTCAAACAACGATTTGTTTCCATCAGTGTGAGAAATGTAATCTACACTTTCATAATAACTAGGAAGTTTTTCTAAAGAAGGTTGTGGATGCGTAATCAACATATCCAAATCTTCTTCATAAAGCAATTTAAAAGTTTCTTTTGAAACCGAATGATCTTTTACGTTTAAAAAATGTTTTGTCTTTTCAATATTCATTAAATTCTCTTTATTTATAGGTGTTAACAAAGTTAGTTTCACGTGGAACATTTCTAAGTTAAAAGTTAGAAATACAAAATACGAAGGTTAAAATTCAATATTTATTTTACGTCGTGTTCTAAACTTTATTAATCTTGTTTTGAATTATCTTCCCATGTAAATTAGCAATACTGAAATATCACTTGGAGAAACTCCGCTTATTCTTGAAGCTTGTGAAATTGTTACAGGACGAATTTTACTTAACTTTTGTCGTGCTTCAATTGACATCGATTTTATTTTATTGTAGTCAAAATCCTCCGGAATTTTCATATCCTCCAAACGTGTAAGTTTATCGGCATTATTTCTTTCTTTTTCAATGTAGCCTGAATACTTAACATTAATTTCTGCTTGTTCGATAATTTCTTTATCTAAATTATTATCCTCAATATATTGCTTTACTTTATCAAATTTTATGAAATCGTCTAGATCTATTTGTGGACGAGAAAAAACTTTAAACATTTTATCCGATTGAATCATTGGCGAACTTCCTTTAGCTTCTAAAACAGGATTTGCTTCTTCTATAGTTACACTAGTTTCTTTAAAGAAATTTACCATAGCATCACTTTTCGCAAACTTTTCTTCCATTCTACGCATTCTTTTTTCTGAAGCCAAACCAATCTCAAATGATTTTGGCGTTAAACGAGAATCCGCATTATCTTGCCTCAAAAGTGTTCTAAACTCAGCGCGAGAAGTAAACATTCTGTAAGGCTCTTCTGTTCCTTTAGTAATTAAATCATCTATTAAAACGCCAATATAAGCTTCGTCTCTTTTAAGAATCATTGGTTCTTGATCTTTTACTTTAAGAGCAGCGTTAATACCAGCCATCATTCCTTGAGAAGCTGCTTCTTCATAACCAGTTGTTCCGTTTATTTGACCAGCAAAATATAAACCACTAACTAACTTGGTTTCTAAAGTGTGTTTCAATTGTGTTGGTGGAAAATAATCATATTCTATGGCATATCCTGGTCTAAAGAATTTTACTTTTTCAAAACCTGCAACAGAACGTAATGCTTTAAACTGAACATCTTCTGGTAAAGATGTTGAAAAACCATTTACATAAACTTCAACCGTATCCCAACCTTCTGGTTCGACAAAAAGTTGATGTCTTTCTTTATCTGCAAAACGATTAATTTTATCTTCAATAGACGGACAATATCTTGGTCCGAGTGATTTAATTCTTCCATTAAACATTGGTGACCTATCAAAACCTTCTCTCAAAATATCGTGAACTTCAAGTGAAGTATACGTCATGTGACAAGATCTTTGATGTATTAGTGGTTTTGTTTCATCTGAATACGAAAACTTATCTGGATTTACATCTCCAGCTTCTTCTTGCATTTTTGAATAATCTAATGAACGACCATCAACTCTTGGTGGAGTTCCGGTTTTCATTCTTCCTGATTCAAAACCTACTTTTAATAAATCTTCTGTTATTCCATAAGCAGCGCTTTCACCAGCTCTTCCTCCTCCAAACTGTTTATCACCTATATGAATCAAACCATTTAGAAAAGTACCATTTGTAAGAACAACTGTTTTAGCTTTAATTTCAATTCCCAAAGAAGTTTTTATTCCTTCAATTTTTCCGTTTTTGATACTCAAACCCGAAACCATTTCTTGATAAAAATCTACATTAGGAGTTCGCTCAAGCATTAATCGCCATTCTTCAGCAAAACGCATTCGGTCTGATTGAACTCTTGGCGACCACATTGCTGGACCTTTTGATTTATTAAGCATCTTAAACTGGATAGCTGTTTTGTCAGAAACAATTCCTGAATAACCGCCAAGCGCATCAATTTCACGAACAATTTGTCCTTTAGCAATTCCGCCCATAGCAGGATTGCAAGACATTTGAGCAATGTTTTGCAAACTCATTGTAACCAACAAGGTTGAACAGCCTAAATTGGCAGCAGCAGCAGCGGCTTCACAACCAGCATGACCGGCACCAACAACAATAACATCGTATTTTTCTAAAAACATTTTATTTTGATTCGAGACAACTATATGCTCGATTTATTTATTGTTCCACGTGGAACGTTTGTAAATTCAATTTATAAAAAACAATTAATGTTCCACGTGAAACATTTTGATTTTCTCATCTTCTTTGGAGCGCATTAACAGCTCTTCTTCTCCTGTTTTATCTTTATAACCACAATAATGCAAAACACCATGAGCAAGTACTCTTTTGAATTCTTCATCAAAAGTAACTTCAAATTCTATAGCGTTTTCACGAACTCTTTCTATAGAAACAAAAATATCGCCGTGTAATTCGTTTCCTACAGAATAATCAAAGCTAATAATGTCTGTATAATAGTCGTGATTTAGGTATTGCTTGTTGATTTCAAGGATGTATTCGTCATCACAAAAGATATAATTAATATCACCTTCCTTTTTGTTTTCAGATGAAATAACATTTGAAATCCATGAAGAATATTGTTCTTCGTTTTCAAGTTGAAACTCTAATTCGTAATTGAAACTAATCATTTGTTTTGAAATATTTTTGAACCTTTTGGTTAAAATTGGAGCGCAAAGGTAAGGTTTGTCGGTTTAAAATTTCAACGCTATTCAAATATTCTTGCAAACGTTTAGGTAAAGCATTCGTTAAATTAGTAAATTCTTTTTTATTAGTCTCTGACTGACGTTTCTTTTCTTCGCCTTGTTGTTGAATTGCTTTTTCTAATTTGAGCATTTCATATTTTAGATTAAGCATCTTCTGAAGCACTTCATTATTAAAACCTTTGTTTAATAATTGTTTCTCTATTTGCTTCATTTGATTTAAAGCGTTTTGACCTTGACCACCTAAACCTTGTTTGTTAAGTTCATTTTGTAAAGCCTCTCTTAACTGTTGTTGCTCTTTATAAATCTCCATGATTGCTTTTGCATCGCCTTCTCCATCTTCGCCGTTTTCTCCATCAGAATCACCTTGACTATTTCCGCTACCGCCGCTTTTTCCGTCTTTTCCAGATTTACCTTTACCATCTTTTCCTTCCTTCTGACCTTCTTTACCACTTCCTTGTTCACCTTCTTTTCCATCTTTTCCATCACCTGGCTTTTGACCAGGTTTCATGCCTTTCTTCATTTTTTCACCAAGTCCTTCTTGCTTTTTAATGATGTCTGGTAATTGCATTCCGCTTCCTTCACCAGGTTTTGGCTTACCTTTTCCTGCGCCAGACATTGACATAGACATCTGCATATTATTCATGGTATCTGCTAACATGTCTGCCAATTTATTAGCCGAACTTGTAGCAAATTGTTGGTGAGAAATTCCTTTTGGGACATTTGCATCTGCCAAAGTTTCTAAAGATTTGTCAACGTTGTATTGAACATTACCTACCTCAGTAGTTACCTCTTCAGCTATTTTAGGATTACGTAATGAAAGTGCAAATAAACTATCATCTACATGTTTAAACTGTTGTTTTAAATCTTGTTGGATTTTAAGGTTTTTATTAAAACTCAAAGAAACTCTTTTTAAACCTCTAAACTCTTTCATAACGTTTTCTTGTGAAAAAGAATAAGCTAATAGATTATCAAGAATTTGACGCAACATTGCAACATCTTCATCCATTTGTTCCATCTCGCCAGATTCCATACTAGCTTGCATGTCTTGACTCATTTGCTTCATTTTCTTTGAAGCACTTTTTTGTTTTGGTTTTGCAGCTGACTTAGAGTCTTTCTTTAATTCATCTGATGCTTTCTTTAAATCTTCATCAATACTTTTCTCTTTCGGAGCTGTATCTGGAAGTTCAACCGGAGTTTTTAATTCTTTATTTTCTTTTTCTAATTCATTAAGCTCTTCTTGAATTTTATCGAACTCTTTGTTAATTTCTTCTTGTTTTTCAGTAGAATTTTCCTTGTCATTATCCGATAACTTTTCTTGCTTTTCTGAAAGCTTATCTAATTTATCTGCAATTTGTTCTGCTTTCTTTTCTACATAATATTTCTTAGTCAATTCAACTAATTGTTGAAGACTCTTTGTTTGATTTTTACTCTGCTGTTTGAGCTTATCCATCTTTTCAAACAACTCTTCTTTTTGAAGTTTTTCATTTAACTTTTGAAGTTCATCTAAAAGCTTTTTATTTTTTTCTAAATCTTTTTCAACTTTATCTAGACGTTCTTTTAAAACCTCTTTTACTTCATCTTTCTTTTCAGTTTTAACTTTGTCTAAATTCTCTTTCATCTTTTCAGCAAAATTTTTCATCAATTCATCTTGCTGCTTTTGTTTGTTTAAAAAATCATTAACCTTTTGCTGTTCTTTAAATTCAAGATTGTCTTTCTCTTTACCCATTTTTTGCAACTTCTCCATTTCGTTTAATTGCTTGTCTTGAGTTTTTAAAGACTTTTCTAGAGAATTAATATTATCATTTTGTTGTTGTAATACTTGATCTTCCTTTTCACTTTCTGTGGCAACTCTATTAGTGAAAACAGAAGACTTGGCACTTTTAAAATTGTGTAAAGCATCGTTATCAAAAATCTCAAAATAATATTCATAAGAAACACCTTCTTCAACTGGTAAATTACTTGGAAAAGCAAATACAAATTGGTCGTAGACATCTCTTTTTACTGCAATTGCTCCACGTTTGGCAAAATTTGGTTTGTCTTTAGGATAATAAACTACTTGTAATTTTGAAAGCCCGTAATCATCTGACACTTGTCCTAAAACATAGTTTTTTTCGATTTTAAGACTGTCTGGCGCATTTCCTACAGTAATTGTTGGAAATTGATCTTTAACCACGGAAATCTGATAATTAAGTTTTTCGTAGTTTTGAACCTTATTATTTGAAGTAACAATTTGATAATCTGTATTTTGAACAATATTTTTTGACAACAAAAATTGATTTTCTTGTTTTGTAAAAGCATACTTAGCTGAAGCATCCAACCATTCCACTTTTTGAGTAGCTAAGGTATTCATTCTCCAAGTTACTCGCGTACCTTCTGGAATGACAGCATTTCCTGTTCCTTTAATTACTTCTGCTTTTTTATTCAAATACCCAGGAAAATTCAAAACCATTTCGAAGTTTGCTATCGATGGAACTGTAAAAACATTCAATTCATAATCATTAGACGAAACCTCATTTGCCTCAATATGAAATTCTAAATTCTCTTTTGGTTTAGGAATAACAAACTGAAATTCTCCTGGCTTAGTACTTTCCATGAAATAGCTTTCCTCACCAATAAAAATCATAGCATTTTCTGGAACTATTTTTCCGACTGTTTTAACTTTCAAAAGAAAATCTTGGTTTTGTTCGGTTTGTAAAGATTTATTCAAAAGTTGAAATTCAAATGGAGCTGGCGGTAAAAATTGTTGTTTGTAATTAACCACACGATTCAAACTTTGAGAAATAAAACTACTATTTCCTGACAAATAGAAAAACGCAAAAAACAAAATTGGAATAATTGCTAACGGTAAAAATTTCTTATTACTTCCGAAATTAATTGCATTTCCAAAAGGAATGGGTTGCAGTGTATTCGCTTTCTGTTCTATTGAAGCAACTAATAATTCTGATTTGTTTTTATCTTGAGATAATTGTAAAAAATTGGTAAGCTTATCACCTACTTCATTAAAATGATTTCCAATAATTTTGGAAGCGTCGTCATAATTAATTCCTTTTTGAAGTTTGAATAATTTAAAGAGAGGAAATAAAATAAATCGTGACAACAAGAAAAGTTCTACAGCAATGAATGTCCAAAACAAAACTGTTCTCGCTGTTGGTTTTAGCCAAAGGAAATATTCTACAAAAAGTGTAAAAAGAAAATAAAGCAACCCAATTCCGACGAAGAAAATGGTTCCACGTAGTAATTCGTTTGTATAAAACTTCTTAATAAACTGTTCGAGTTTATCGAATATTATGTTTTGATGTTCCAAAATTGTTAATACTTTGTTTATAACCGATAAAAATACAAATTTATACTTACGATAAAAGTTAAATCTTTATTAAACACAAAAAGCAATGACAATAACAATTTCAATAGCAAATTGTATCTTTGCAAAAATTATTACATAATGTCTAAACAAGTTCGTGTGCGTTTTGCACCAAGTCCAACTGGACCATTGCATATTGGTGGTGTAAGAACCGCTTTATTTAATTATTTATTTGCGAAAAAAAATGGTGGTGTTTTCTATTTACGAATTGAAGATACCGACCAAAATCGATTTGTTCCTCGAGCAGAAGAATACATTATGGAAGCTATGGAATGGTTGGGAATTGCACCAAGTGAAACCGTTGGGAAAAACGAAAAATTTGGACCTTATCGTCAGTCTGAAAGAAAAGATTTATACAAACAATATGCTGACCAATTGATTGCTTCAGGTTGGGCTTATTATGCATTTGACACAGCAGAAACTTTGGATGCACATAGAAAACAGCACGAAGCAGAAGGAAAAACGTTTATTTACAACTGGCATAATCGTGAAAAATTAGATACTTCATTAGTAATTTCTAAAGAAGAAACTGATAAACGAATTGCGTCTGGAGCAGATTATGTTATCCGATTTAAAACTCCAGTGAATGAAACGTTGCATTTGAATGACATCATTCGTGGTGATATTAAATTTGAAACAAATTTATTAGACGATAAAGTTTTATTTAAGTCAGACGGTATGCCAACTTATCATTTAGCCAATATTGTTGATGATCATTTGATGGAAACTTCTCACGTTATTCGTGGTGAAGAATGGTTGCCAAGTATGCCTTTACATGTTTTATTATACAAAGCATTTGGTTGGGAAGCTCCAGAATTTGCGCATTTACCATTAATTTTAAAACCAATTGGAAACGGAAAATTATCAAAACGTGATGGCGATAAAATGGGCTTTCCTGTATTTCCTTTAGAATGGAAAACAGAAGAAGGAATTTCATCTGGCTATAGAGAAAAAGGATTCTTTCCTGAAGCCGTAATTAACTTTTTGGCTCTTTTAGGTTGGAATGACGGAACAGATCAAGAACTATTTTCATTAGAAGAATTGGCAGAAAATTTTGATTTAAATAGAGTTCATAAAGCTGGAGCAAAATTTGATCCTGAAAAAAACAAATGGTTCAATCATCAGTATTTGCAAAAGCAAAATGATGAAGATTTGGCGAAAGCCTTTGCTCCTATTGTTTATGAAAAAGGAATTGATGTAGATTATACAACCTTAATAAAAATAGTTTCATCCATAAAAGAACGTGCTAATTTCGTTTCAGATTTTTGGGAAATGAGTGACTTCTTTTTTGTTGCACCAACTTCTTACGATGAAAAAGCAGCTAAAAACTGGAAAGAAGAAACACCTAATTTAATGCTACAATTGATTGAAGTTTTAAAACCAATCGAAGATTTCAATTCGGTAAATATTGAAACAATCGTAAAAGATTGGATGACTAAAAATGAAATTGGAATGGGTAAAGTAATGCAACCTTTCCGATTGAGTTTGGTTGGCGCATTAAAAGGTCCACATCTTTTTGATATTGTAGAATTGATTGGAAAAGACGAAACCATCAAACGATTAGAAAAAGCAATTGCAAATTTATAGAAAAAGAAAAGCCCTGAAATTCAGGGCTTTTTTATTATAAGTTAAAAATAATCTGTCCATTAATTGTTCCTAGATTTCCTTTTATACTTTCGTTACCTGTAAGTAATTTAAAATCATCATTCTTATTCAATTTACTGAAGATATTAGTAAATCCGTATTCATAAAAAATTACTGCACGAACTACTTTACTTCCAGCTGAAAATCCAACATAAAAATTTCCATTAATAGTAGAAACTTCTTCAATTTGTTTTGCTGTTAATATAGTTCCTTTTAGAATATTATTTTGATCTCTTTCGTTAACAGAAAGCTTTCCATTTATTTGTAAAACAGGACCAAAATCAAACGATACATGATCTTCAACAACATTATAACTTAACAATAATCGCACTTGTACGCCTTGTAAATTGAATTCTGTTTCTTTAGCTAATGAAGTTAACGATGTTGATTCAAGACTAAAATTATTGCTGAAAAATTGCATTCCATAAATCATACTCCAATTGTTGTAATAATTTCCTCTTACAGAAAGTCCACCTGCAAAGCCCATTCCTGGTTTGGAATCAAAATCTGTTGTAAATAAACTAGTTTGTGAAACTCCGGCAGACAACCCTATTCTATTTCCATCACGATTTCTATACTGAGAAAAACATAAAGTTGTAAAAACACAAAAAGCAATTGTAAAAAAAGATTTCTTCATTATGTAGAATTAATTTGTAACAAACATAAGTTATTCTCGTATAATAATTGTATTAACAAACTAAATATTATATAATGGAAGTCTTTTTAATTGTTTTAGCTTTCTTCGGATTAATTATTTTATTCTCTTCTTTCTTTACTGTAAAGCAACAAACCGCGGTAGTCATTGAACGTTTTGGAAAATTTACAAGTATTAGAAACTCAGGTTTACAACTTAAAATTCCAATTATTGACAGAGTTGCCGGAAGAGTAAACTTAAGAATTCAACAACTTGATGTATTGATTGAAACCAAAACAAAAGATAATGTATTTATCAAAATGAAAGTTTCGGTTCAGTTTAAAGTAATTCAAGACAAAGTTTATGAAGCTTTTTATAAATTAGAATACCCACACGATCAGATTACGGCTTATGTTTTTGACGTGGTTCGTGCTGAAGTTCCTAAATTGATTTTGGACGACGTTTTCGTTAGAAAAGATGATATTGCCATTGCTGTAAAACGTGAATTGAACGAGGCAATGACCACTTATGGATACGACATTATCAATACTTTGGTTACTGATATTGATCCTGATATTCAAGTTAAAAACGCAATGAATAGAATCAACGCTGCTGATAGAGAAAAAACAGCTGCAGAATTCGAAAGTGAAGCACAAAGAATTAGAATTGTGGCAAAAGCAAAAGCTGAGGCAGAAAGTAAAAAATTACAAGGTCAAGGTATTGCAGACCAAAGAAGAGAAATTGCTCGCGGATTGGTAGAAAGTGTTGAAGTATTAAATTCTGTTGGAATTAACTCCCAAGAAGCTTCGGCATTAATCGTAGTTACTCAGCATTACGATACTTTACAAGCTATTGGTGCAGATACTAACTCTAATTTGATTTTATTACCAAACTCACCTCAGGCAGGAAGCGATATGTTGAACAATATGGTGGCAAGTTTTTCTGCAAGTAACCAAATTGGTGAAACAATGAAAAATCAACCAAAACGTGTGAAAACAAAAAATGATCACACTTCAACAGATTTTAATCCAAGTGATACTTCTAATCCAAGTGATGAAGTTTAATGAAATGTTTTCAAATAAAAAGAGGCTTAATCGCCTCTTTTTCTGTTTATATACCAATTGATGATGTAAGGAATTGCTATTTTTAAAAGCGTTCCATAAGTTCCTGAAAATACTTTTTGATACAGATTTCCAATAAAAGAAACTGATTTAGAAGGCAGAATACTTTCTTTGGTTTTATCAATACTTAAAAGCATTTTTTGGTAATAGAGTTCTTTTTCTAATTTCAGAATTTCTAAATCCTGCTCTATTGCTGCATAGGACGAATATTTTTTATTTTCCATAATTTAGTCGTTAAAAAATATTTCTGAAAATTTCTCTAAAATAGGTCCTTCTACAATTTTATCTTTTATTAAAAATAACAACAATGCTAAAAATAGATAAATTCCTGCAACAGCAAGAAATCCTAAAGGATAACTATTAAATAATTGCCCCAACTCCATTGCCCCAGCTATAGAAACAAAAAATAAAAAAATCATCAAACACGTTGCAATCAAGAAAAACTTGACTGACAAGGTGGTTAATTTCATAGCAACCTTGAAACCCCAAAGTTTATAGTAAGCTAAACTACTTTCAACATAAGCTTTGGCATTTTCTTGAATTGCTTCAGTATTTTCTTTTAATTCTTCAAAAGCCATTATTTCTGAAGTTTAGCGTTTTGCGTTTTTAACTCAGCCAATTTTTCTTCAAGAAAAGTAATTGCTTCTTCTGCTTTGTAACTTGAACTAGAAAGTAAATCTTCAACCGTTTCTATTAATTCATCTTTGGTTTTAGAAAATTCATCTTTGGTGTCTTCTTCTAGTGCATCCCATTTTGTTTTAGCTTCTCCTTTTAAGTCATCAAAACCTTCTTTTAGTTTTTCTCTAGTTTTTGAACCTTTGTCTGGTGCAAATAAAATTCCTAATCCAACTCCGATTGCAGCACCTGCTAAAATTGCTAAAATGCTATTTCCATTTTTACTTGACATAACTTTTAAGTTTTATTTATACTAAAGTTACAAAATTTTATCATATCGTAGTGTTAAATCGTCGTTAAAGAAGTAAAAACCATTTTAAAGCGAAATAACCAACGTTTATTGATGGTTTGGTGAATTATGTTGGTGAATTTTTAAAAATTGATTAAAATTAAAATATAAAGGCCGATTTTAATAGTAAAAAAATATGCTTTTTGTTTTATGATAAGTTTTTTCAATAATAGAAAAACCCAACATTTCTGTTGGGTTTTATATATAAAATCTATTTATAAATTATTCTTTACTTTCCACTTTTGCCCAAGTATCTCTTAAGCCAACTGTTTTGTTAAAAACTAATTTTTCAGCAGACGAATCTTTATCAACACAATAATATCCTAATCGTTGAAATTGAAATCTTTCACCATCTTTTGCGGAAGCCAAACTTGGTTCAAGATATCCAGTAATTACTTCTAACGAATTTGGATTAATGTATTCTTTAAAATCTACTTCTTTATCGCCATCTGGATTTTCATGTGTAAAAAGCCTATCATATAATCGAACTTCTGCTTCAATTGCATGATTTATTGAAACCCAATGAATAGTTCCTTTTACTTTTCTTTGACTAGCCTCTGTCCCACTTCCACTTCGAGAATCTTCATCATAAGTACAATGAATTTCAGTAATATTTCCTTCCGAATCTTTTACAACTGATTCACCTTTAATGATATAAGCATTTTTTAAACGTACTTCAGTACCTAAAGTCAAACGGAAAAATTTCTTATTAGCTTCCTCTTGAAAATCTTCTCTTTCAATATATAATTCTCTAGAAAAAGGCACTTGACGAAAACCTAAACTCGCATCTTCTTGACTATTTTCTGCTTCTAAACTTTCTTCTTTTCCTTCTGGATAATTTGTAATTACCAATTTCACAGGATTCAAAACTGCCATAACTCTTGGAGCAGTTTTATTTAAATCTTCTCTAACACAGAATTCTAAAAGCGAAACATCAATTAAATTTGTACGTTTTGCAATTCCAATGGTATTAGCAAAATTTCTTATTGATGCTGGTGTGTAACCACGTCTTCTCATTCCAGAAATAGTACTCATTCTTGGATCATCCCAAGCGGTAACATGCTTTTCTTGAACTAATTGTAGTAATTTTCTTTTAGAAACTACAGTATGTGAAAGATTTCTACGAGCAAATTCTCTTTGTTTTGGTCTTACTTTACTGCTATCATAAATTTGATTTAAAAACCAATCATATAACTCTCTGTGAGGTAAAAATTCAAGTGTACAAAACGAATGTGAAATTTGTTCTAAATAATCACTTTCTCCATGAGCCCAGTCATACATTGGATAAATACACCATTTATCAGCAGTTCTATGATGATGAGCATGAAGAATTCGATACATAATTGGATCACGCATCAACATATTATTAGCGCCCATGCTTATCTTAGCACGAAGAATGTGTGTTCCGTTTGGAAATTCGCCATTTTTCATTCGTTCGAATAACTCTAAATTTTCTTCAACTGAACGATTTCTATATGGAGAATCAGTTCCTGGAGTTGTTGGAGTTCCTTTTTGAATAGCCATTTCTTCTGAAGATTGGCTGTCAACATAGGCTTTTCCATCTTTTATAAACTGAACTGCCCAATCGTATAACTCTTGAAAATAATCAGAGGCATAACATTCTTTATCCCATTTAAAACCAAGCCATTCAACATCTCTTTTAATTGCATCAACAAATTCCTGTTCTTCTTTGGCAGGATTGGTATCATCAAAACGCAAATTAACTGGCGCTTGATAATCAATTCCTAAACCAAAATTTAAACAAATAGCACTCGCATGACCAACGTGTAAATAACCATTAGGCTCAGGCGGAAAACGAAAACGAAGTTTATCTTGTGATAATCCGTTTTTTAAATCTTCTTCTATGATTTGTTCAATAAAATTCAGAGACTTTTCTTCTGTTGACATAATTATTTCGTAATTTTAGCAAAGATAAAAATTTAGATGATAGATAATAGACGAATAGAAAATAGATGTGCTTTTATTTACTTTTTTATCTGAAAACTGTTTACTGAACACTGAATACTAAAAAAATGGGAACTATTAAATTACAAAATATTAGAACTTTTTCATTTCACGGATGTCTTGAAGAAGAAGGGAAAATTGGTTCAGATTATAGAGTTGACTTAGAAATCAAAACTGATTTACGTAAATCTGCACTTACTGATGAGTTGAAAGATACAGTTGATTATGTACTTTTAAATCAAATTGTGGTAGAA
Organism: Flavobacterium chungnamense; assembly: GCF_039539165.1. Taxonomy (NCBI): domain Bacteria; kingdom Pseudomonadati; phylum Bacteroidota; class Flavobacteriia; order Flavobacteriales; family Flavobacteriaceae; genus Flavobacterium; species Flavobacterium chungnamense. The sequence goes on along the minus strand of NZ_BAABCS010000016.1, from coordinate 111,667 downwards.
GAAATGGATATTAGAGCTAAACTTTTAGAACATGTAGCTCACAGAATCATCACAAGAATCTTTAAGGAAATTCCATCTGTTTCTAGAATTGTGTTGGCTGTTTCTAAACTAAATCCGCCTATTGGAGGTGATGTTGAAGCAGTTACTATTGAAATGGAAGAATACAGGAATTAAGTACGAAGTACAACATTAGAAGTACGAAGTAAGAAAATGAAACTTTTTAAAGTTTAAACTTTCAAACTTTAAACTTTTTTATATATTTGCAATCCAATAAATAATTGGCGTCGTGGCCGAGCGGCTAGGCTGGGCTCTGCAAAAGCTCCTACTCCGGTTCGAATCCGGACGATGCCTCTGCTTAAAATCCTCTCAATCGAGAGGATTTTTTTGTTTTAAAATTTTTAGAAAAAATTAATTAAAGTTGTGTTCAAATCCTGACGATGCCTCAAGAAGAGATACAGAAATGTGTCTCTTTTTTTTAAAAAAAAATCAATAAATCTCTATAATTATTGGGTTTGTTTTACAAATGTTAGCTGTAATATTTACAGTAAATCTAATATCACTTATAACTATTTCATCACCAATCTTTACTTTACTAACAATTTTTTTATAATACTCTTCTTTAATTTTATTTCCATCTATATGAATTGAACTATAACCAGGTATTCTTAACTCAAAACCTTTAATGGTACATTGCAAACCAATGTTTTTATCAGGAAAACTTCCTTTTATAACAGCATTTAAGAGATTATGTTTTTGCATTCTAACTTTAAATCCAATGAAATTATTAATATTCATTTGAAGATTTGGAATATTTTTAATTTGGAATACTTGATTTTCAGAAAACTTTTTTCCGTTTTTTAAAACTCCTGAAATGTTAATAATAACTTCTGTTCCAGAAGACGGATTAATATTATAAATATTCTTTTCTTTTTTGGAAACTCCAATTCCAACTACTTCAAAAGATTTTGAATTAGGAACATCAATAAAAATTTCATTTAAAAATCCTCTGTAAACTATTTTAGCTGTTTTTGGAATAACAAAGTCATTATCTGTATGCCTAACAACTGAAATTGTATCATTTTGTCCATAAAATGAAAGTGTTGAAAAAAGAAAAAACATTAAAAATTTATTCTTCATCAATAATCATTATTTTAATTGGAGTCGTTTTACATATTAATCCTTCCCAACTATAACTATATTTTATGCTCATAATTTAAAACTTCGAACCTACTTCAAGTTTATTTATTTTTTCAAATGCTTCTTCATTTATTCTATCTCCTTTTATATCAAGCCATTTTATCTTTTGATTAGAAAATAAAATAGAAAAGCCATTTACTTTAAAATTAAAATCTTTAGAAACATCGTCAAATTTTAATGAAACAATAGCATCTTTAAGTTCACTTTTTTTCATTTCCACCAAACACTTGCTACAATTATAACCGTTTATCAAACCTAGAGCGATTGGTATGTTTTTGATTTTTAAAATATGATTTTCATTTATAATTTTTCCTTCATCTGATTTAAAACTCAGGAACAAATCTTGTTCATTTCCTACTCCAGGAGAAATAAAATATTTGTTATCCTCAATAAATAATCCTTGTGAAGATGCAGTTAATGTTTCAGGATTTGGAACATTAATAAATATTCTGTTTTTTATTCCTCTATAAATTGTATAATTAGATTCAATAAAAACTTCACTAATATTTGTAGTTTTTACATCAGAAATCGTATCATTTTGTCCATAAAATGAAAGTGTGAAAAGGAGAAAAATTACATTAATTATACTTTTCATTTACAACTGGTTCTTTGATTCCGAACTTCTCTTTAATCATTTCTTTTTCTTTTGGAAAGAAACCTTGAGCCATTAAAAAACCACCAAAAATCATTAGAATAATACTGATAACTCTTTTAATTTTGTAGATATTATGAGGTGTCATTCTTGATTTTAGTTGTTTGGCAACCATAATTTTTATGATATCAACCGCGAAATAAGTAAGGATAATACAAGCTATAAAAAGGATAATTCTATTGGTTTCCATATTTAGTTTTGGACCAAAAACAATGATGATTCCCATCCAAAAAGCTAAGACTCCAATGTTGATGAAATTCAATAAAAATCCTTTGAAAAATAAACCCAAATAGTTGTTTTTTTGGATATTATCTTCTTCTAATTCTTCTTCAAGTTGCTTTTTGTAACTCTTTTTTTCTTTAACATAAGAAATGATTCCGTAAGCTAACATAACAGCGCCACCAAAAATAAATAATCCTGGATCGTCTTTTAGTTTTTCAAGTATTTGATTGGTAGAAAAATAAGCAATAAGAATGAATACAAAATCAGCAAAAACTACTCCAAAATCAAAAACCATTGCTGCTCTAAATCCTTTTGTAATACTAGTTTCAAGTAATACAAAAAAAACTGGCCCAATAGTAAATGCAAGTAAAATTCCCCAAGGTATGGCAGATAATATATCGTTTATCATTTAAAAAGTTTATGGATTTGAAGTTTAAAAGAATAAACTTTGCTTCATCAAATATCTAACTTTTATTCTGAAAAACAAAAAGTACTAATCATTTCCTTCTTTAATCGTTCCGCCAGCTACAATTTTTTGATTGATTTGTTTTGGTTTACCAAAAATTCTAATATCACCGCCTGCACGAACTTTAGCGTCAACCAAATCAGTTGCATAAACATCAGCATCTCCACCAGCATTTGCAGTAATTATAGTTTGATTTGTTTCCAATTTTTCTGCTTCATAAATTCCTCCAGAATTGATTAAAACATCTTGATTTTTAGCGGTTCCTGAGATTGAAATAGTAGAACCATTAGCAACTCTAACCATTAATCTATCCACACTAATTTTGATTTTAACTTGTGATCCTTCTTTCGCAATGATATCAAAAGTAGTAGATTTAAAAGTAGCTTCAGAAGAAATTCTTGATCCTTCATTAGCTTCTAAAGCATCAATATTTTTGTAATAAACCGTTGCTGAAATATTATCACCAGAAAGCATTTTTGTTAAACGCATTCTAATTTTTAACTCTCCATTTTTATTTACAATTTCAACATCTTCTGAACCTGAACCGTCTAGAACTACTTTATTTTCGTCGGATGGAATTAGCAAAACTTCAATTTGATCAAATGAAGTTACTTTATTAAAATCACCAACATTCTTTTCTGTTTGTGAAAAAGTAATTGAACTTACCAATAAGAAACTACAAATTATTTTTTTCATGATGTTTTTTCTTTTAAAGACAATAAGAAAACTGAAATGTTACAGTTAGTTACTCATTCTTTCTTAAAAAAGTAAAGTCTAATTGTTTTTTAACCAAATCAGCATTCTTAACTTTAACGTAAACTTCGTCGCCTAATTGTAGTAAACTTTTAGAAATTTCGCCAACTAAAGCATATTGTTTTTCATCAAACGTGTAATAATCATCTTTAATTTCACGAATTCTACACATTCCTTCGCATTTATTAGAAATGATTTCTACATAAATTCCCCATTCGGTTACACCAGAAATTACACCCAAAAACTCTTCATCTTTGTGATCTTGCATGTATTTAATCTGCATGTATTTAATCGAATCGCGTTCCGCATTTGTAGCCAAACTTTCCATATTACTAGAATGTTCGCATTTTTCTTCAAATTCTTCTGCAGAAACCGATTTTCCGCCATCTAAATAATATTGAAGTAATCGATGTACCATAACGTCAGGATAACGTCTAATTGGCGATGTAAAATGACTGTAATAATCAAATGCTAATCCGTAGTGACCAATATTTTCTGTTGAGTATTTAGCTTTACTCATTGTTCTAATTGCTAAAGTGTCAATTAGATTTTGTTCTTTTTTACCATTAACATCTGACATTAATTGATTTAATGATTTAGAAATGTTTTTGTTATCGCGTAAATCTAATTTATAACCAAATTTCATAATCAAAGCTTGCATTGCAAAAAGCTTGTCTTCATTAGGTTCATCGTGAATTCTATAAACGAAAGTTTTCTTTTGTTTTCCAATAAATTCTGCTACTTTTCTATTCGCTAAAAGCATGAATTCTTCTATCAAATGATTAGCATCTTTTGAAACTTTGAAATAAACACCTTCTGGTTCACCATTTTCATCTAAATTGAATTTTACTTCAACTTTGTCAAATGATATTGCGCCTTCGCTCATTCTTTTTCTTCTAAGAATTTTAGCTAATTCATCCAATTTTAAAGTCGCTTCTGTTACTTCATCAGAAGCTTTATATTCTTTTCCAGTTAATGAAATTTCAGATGGAATTGTAGAAGATTTAGTTTCAATAATCACTTGCGCTTCTTCATAAGAAAATCGTTGGTCAGAATTAATTACCGTTCTACCAAACCATTGATTTAAAACAGTTGCTTTATTATCAATTTCAAAAATGGCTGAAAACGTATATTTTTCTTCATTCGGACGAAGTGAACAAGCAAAATTAGATAATACTTCTGGCAACATTGGCACAACTCTATCAACCAAATAAACCGAAGTTGCTCTATTATAAGCTTCATCATCTAGAATAGTTCCTTCTTGCAAATAATGCGAAACATCGGCAATATGAATTCCAATTTCGTAATTTCCGTTTTCTAACTTTTTGAACGATAAAGCATCATCAAAATCTTTAGCATCTTTTGGATCAATTGTATAAGTCAACGTGTCGCGCATATCACGACGCTTTGCAATTTCTTCTGGATGAATCGCAGTGTCTAATTTTTGTGCAAAAACTTCAACATCAACCGGAAAATCATAAGGTAAACCATACTCAGCAAGGATAGCATGAATCTCAGTATCATGTTCTCCTGGTTTCCCTAAAACATTAATAACTGAACCAAAAGGTGAATCGGCTTTCTTTGGCCAATCTTCAATTTTTACAACAACAACATCGCCTTGTTCAGCTCCATTATATTTATCCTTTGGAATAAAAATATCGGTGTACATTTTAGCATTGGCGGTTGTTACAAATGCAAAATTCTTTTGAATGTCAATAACTCCAACGAATTCTGTTTTAGCTCTTTCTAAAACTTCAATTACTTCGCCTTCAGGTTTTTTACCACGACGACGGTTATAAACATAAACCTTAACTTTGTCTTTATCTAATGCGTGATTCAAATTATTGGTTGGAATAAAAACATCATCTTCAAACTCATCACAAATAAAATATGCAGTTCTTCGAGAAGTCATATCAATTGTTCCTTCGTAATAATCTTGTGAAACAGCTTTTACTAAATATTTTCCAGGTTCACTTTCGATAATTACTTTTTGTGCAGCAAGAATTTTTAAATCTTTAATAATTTCGTTTCTACTTTTGGTATCATTCAATTCAAGAACAGCACATATTTGTTTGTAATTGAATGGTTTATTGGCATTTTGTGATAGTATTTTTAAAATCTTTTCAGAGAAAGTTTTCTCTTTTTTTCCAAACTTTTTTGGGAATTTACTCATAATCTTTTTCTTAATAAAGTTTAAAATTACGAAGAAGAAAATAGAAAATAGAAAATAGAGAATAGATTTATCGAAAATATAACTTTTGTATCTTTATAAAAAAATAGAAATGTCTGAATTAATAACTGTTGCTACATTTAATTTTGCTCACGAAATCATGGTTTTAAAATCTATTTTAGACCATGAAGGAATTCTATATTTATTTCAAAATGAAAATTTAATAGCTGTTGACCCATTAGCAAGTTATGCCTACGGCGGAATTGATTTAAAAGTACATCCAAACGATGTTGAAAGAGTAAAAGAAATTTTGAATAACTTAAATACTAATTTAGAAATAGTATAAAATCTATTTCCTTTTCTCTTTATTCTATTTTCTAAAATTTGAAAGTTTTCAACATCTATTAAAAACAACAAAAATAAAATTTAAATTTAAATTAATTTATGATGGTTATTATAGCGTGTTAATTTGTACAATAACTTTAATTTTTAAAAGTTGATTTTCAAGTTATACTTTTTTATACCGATTTATCAACATAGTTTTAAGAAAGTAAATCATTCATTTTGAAGTATTTTTTAGATTTCATTAACAGTTGTTAACAAGTAAAAAAGCAAACATTTTGTAGATAACTTTGATTGTTAATTTCTGTTGAAAAAGTAGTTTTTTGTATTAATAACTTTTCTAAAAATTCACCAAACTAAATTTGGATTTTTAATACCAATTTTTGATTACAATTAATTTTCATACAACCAGGAAAAACTTCTAATTTTCTATTCAAAGTTGTTAACAATTGATGTTAACTTAACGTTAACTGATTATCAACGAATTACAAACCACTATTAACAATGTAAAATTTTAACATTTGAATTAAATAAAATGTAATGATTTACAGCTACTTATAAATATATCTTATTAACAATATTTCCTTAACGTAAGCAAATCAAGCAGTTATAATTTTACAAAAATCAAATGGAAATACAAATAAGATTAACTAAATTTGTTTCCACAACTAAAACACAATTTATTATGAAAATCTCTATTGGAAACGATCACGCAGGACCAGATTATAAAAAAGCAATTCTTCATTATTTAACATCAAAAGGACACGAAATTTTAAACCACGGAACCGATACTATTGATAGTGTTGATTATCCTGATTTTGGTCATCCTGTAGCTACCGATGTTGAATCAGGAAAAGCCGATTTAGGAATCGTAATTTGTGGAAGTGGCAACGGAATCGCAATGACTGCCAATAAACATCAAGGAATTAGAGCGGCACTTTGTTGGACCAAAGAAATTTCGGCGCTTGCGCGCCAACACAATGATGCAAATGTGGTAAGTATTCCGGCGCGATTTACCTCTATTCAACAAGCAATTGAAATTGTTGATACTTTTTTGAATACTGATTTTGAAGGAGGAAGACACGCAACAAGAGTTGATAAAATTAGTTGCATATAAATTTGAAAGACAATCTAATTCATATAAATCAAACTATTTCTAACTCTAAAAAAGTTGCTTTTTTAACTTTTTTGGTTGCCTCTATTTTGTTGCTAATATTCTATTTTACAGAGTTTAACGGAATGATTTATTTTAGTTTACTCTTTATTGTTGCTGCATTTTTTGTTAATACTTATCTGTTTGTTACATTGTTTTTTCAATTAAAACAAAAGCAAATAACAAATCAAATTCTTCTAACTCTTGGAATTATGTTATTAAACATTCCTATAGGATATCTATATGTAGAAATTGGTTTAAAAATATATTCACATTCCAATCCAAATTAATAAATTTTATTGATGACTAATATTCAATTCATTCAAAGCCAAGTAAACACAACTCCTAAAAACATTGAAGCAACTTTAAAATTGCTTTCTGAAGATTGTACCATTCCGTTTATTTCTCGTTATCGAAAAGACCAAACCGGAAATCTTGATGAGGTTCAAGTGGAAAATATTGCCAAACTTTCTAAGCAATACGACGAAATTGTAAAGCGAAAAGAAAGCATCTTAAAAACGATTGAAGAACAAGGACAACTTTCGCCAGAATTAAAATCTAAAATTGAAAAATCTTTTGATTTACAAGAAGTTGAAGATTTGTATTTACCTTATAAAAAGAAGAAAAAAACGCGTGCTGATGTTGCTCGTGAAAATGGATTAGAACCACTAGCAACTTTGATATTGGCTCAAAAAAATGATGATGTAGATTTTCTTTCAACACAATATATCAATAAAAATGTTGAAAACGAAGAAGAAGCGTTGCAAGGCGCAAGAGATATCGTTGCCGAATGGATTAACGAAAATATAGCTGTTCGTCAAAGTTTACGACGATTGTATAACCGAAAAGCAGTTATCGAAACTAAAGTTGTAAAAAAGAAAGCCGAAGAAGAAGACGCTCAAAAATTCAAACAATATTTTGATTGGGCAGAACCTTTGTCAAAAGCACCTTCACATAGATTATTAGCAATGCTTCGAGCAGAAAATGAAGGTTTTATAAAACTAAAAATTGAAACCGATATTGATGAAACTTACGATTTGATTGATGAAATTATAATCAAAAATGGTAATAGTCCATCTATTAATCATGTTCAATTGGCAATCGAAGACAGTTTCAAAAGATTACTTCATCCTGCCATTTCGAATGAAACGTTACAAGAAGCCAAAGCCAAAGCTGATATCAAAGCCATTGATGTTTTTGCAGGAAATTTGAGTCAGTTGTTACTTGCGCCACCATTGGGAGAAAAACGAATTTTAGCAATAGATCCAGGTTACAGAAGTGGTTGTAAAATTGTTTGTTTGGATGAAAAAGGCGATTTATTGTACAACGAAACCATTTATCCACATCAACCGCAAAATGAAACGGCAATGGCGATGAAAAAGATAAAATCGATGGTAAATGCTTACAACATCGAAGCCATTTCTATAGGAAACGGAACCGCAAGTCGTGAAACCGAATTTTTCATTAAGAAAATTGCTTTCGATAAACCAGTTCAAGTTTTTGTGGTTTCTGAAGCTGGAGCATCCATTTATTCAGCAAGTAAAATTGCACGTGATGAATTTCCAAATTATGATGTAACGGTTCGAGGTTCAGTTTCTATTGGAAGACGACTTTCAGATCCATTAGCAGAATTGGTGAAAATTGATGCAAAATCGATAGGTGTTGGACAATATCAACACGATGTAGATCAAACAAAATTGAAAGAAGAATTGGATAACACGGTAATTAGATGTGTGAATTCGGTTGGAATTAACATCAACACAGCAAGTAAATCATTGTTGAGTTATGTCAGTGGAATAGGAGAGAAGATGGCCGAAAACATTATTGCTTATCGTCAAGAAAATGGTCCATTTGAAGATAGAAAACAAATTAAAAAAGTACCAAGATTAGGTGAAAAAGCGTACCAACAAGCTGCAGCTTTCGTCAGAATTCACAACGGAAAAAATCCTTTAGACAATTCAGCAGTGCATCCAGAAGCTTATCCAATTGTGGAGAAAATGGCTAAAGATCTAAAGATTTCGGTAAACGAATTAATCGCCAACAAAGAAAAAATCGCTCTAATAAAACCAGAAAGTTACACCAACGAAACCATCGGAATTCTTGGTATAAAAGACATTCTGAAAGAATTAGTAAAACCAGGATTAGACCCAAGAAAAGCGGCAAAAGTTTTCGAATTTGACCCAAATGTAAAAACCATAAAAGACGTTCGCATCGGAATGATTTTACCTGGAATTGTAAACAACATTACCGCTTTTGGCTGTTTTGTGGATATTGGTGTAAAAGAAAGTGGTTTGGTTCACATTTCTCAATTAAAAGCAGGATTTGTTAGTGATGTAAATGAAGTGGTAAAACTCCACCAACACGTTCAAGTAAAGGTCGTTGAGGTTGATGAAAACAGGAAAAGAATACAACTTACAATGATACTTTAAATAAAAAATCCCAAATTCTAAAACAATTTAGAATTTGGGATTTTTTTATTTTAAACTTGAAAGATTACTCTTTAGTTTCTTCTTTTTTAGAATCAGCAGGTTGATCTTCACCTTTTGAGGCCTTTTTAAATTCGTTTATTCCAGAGCCTAAACCTTTCATTAGTTCAGGAATTTTTTTACCTCCAAAAAGCAACAATACCACTACAATGATAAGTATCCACTCAGATCCTCCTGGCATAAACCCTAAAAATATAGTTAAAAAATTCATTTTTTTATTTATTAAAAATTAAATTCAGTTATTTACAATATGCAAATGTAAAAATAAAATGGTCGTGAATTGTGATTACTAAAAATTTTTACAATTAATTTAAGTTTAATATAGTTTTTAGTTATTCTTTTTATTTTTTTAAAAACCAAAAACCTTAATAAATATAGCAATTCAACAATTTTTCTATATTTGTATAATAATAAAAAAACATGTCTGAAAAGCGCCTCAAAAAGCAAAAGTTAAAGAAACATCTTTTCACGAAAAATCGTTTAGTAATTTTAAATGATGAGACTTTTGAAGAAGTTTTTTCATTGAGATTAACCTTGATGAATGTCTTTGTTTTTGCATCAATTGGAGCTATTTTAATCATTTTTGTAACTACTTTTATTATTGCTTTTACACCTTTAAGAGAATATATTCCTGGTTATACTTCAACAAAACTCAAAAAAGACGCTACAGAATTAGCTCTAAAATCAGATTCATTGGAGTTTGCTATTAAGAAAAACGAAGCTTATCTTGAATCCATAAAAAAAGTTTTGAATGGTAATTTAGAATATGCTAAAGTCAACAAAGATTCCATTTTAGCAATATCTGTTGATACATTACCAGATTTACAATTAACAGCTACTGAAGCCGAAATGAATCTGAGAAAACAAGTTGCCGAGGAGGAGAAAAAGAAAATAGAGAAAAGAAAATAGAGAAAAGAAAAAACTTTGAGACCTAATGTCTTTGTGGAAAAACAGCGCCTTAAATATGTCAATAAAATCTATAGCAGCTAAAATATTTGCTAAATCAATTCATAATAAAACTCAAAAATGGGCTTCAAATCCTGTTGAAACACAACAAAAAGTATTCAATGATTTAATTCGTCAAGCGAAAGAAACGCAGTTTGGAAAAGATCACAAATTCAATGAAATTAAAACTTTTGAAGATTTTGCCAAGCAAGTTCCAATAAGAGATTATGAAGAATTAAAACCTTATGTAGACCGAGTTGTAAAAGGTGAAGAAAATATTCTTTGGAAAGGAAAACCTCTTTATTTTGCCAAAACATCGGGCACAACATCGGGCGCAAAATACATTCCGTTGACTAAAGAATCGATGCCTTTTCATATTCAAGCTGCGCGAAATGCTATTCTAAGTTACATTCACGAAACAGGAAATGCCGATTTTGTTAATGGCAAAATGATTTTTTTACAAGGAAGTCCAATATTAGAAGAAAAAAACGGAATTAAATTAGGTCGTCTATCCGGAATTGTAGCGCATTTTGTTCCAAAATATTTACAAAAAAACCGAATGCCAAGTTGGGAAACCAATTGCATTGAAGATTGGGAAACCAAAGTTGACGCTATTGTTGAAGAAACCTTCAACGAAGATATGGCGGTGATTTCAGGAATTCCTTCTTGGGTGCAAATGTATTTCGAAAAATTACATCAAAAAGCTCAAAAGCCAGTTGGAGAACTTTTCAAAAACTTCAATTTATTTATTTATGGTGGATTAAATTATGAACCTTATCGTGCCAAATTTGAAAATTTAATTGGAAGAAAAGTAGATTCTATTGAATTGTTTCCGGCTTCTGAAGGATTTTTTGCCTACCAAGATTCTCAAAAAGAAAAAGGAATGTTATTGCTCTTGAATTCAGGAATTTTCTACGAATTTGTTAAAGCCGACGAATTTTTCACAGAAAATCCCAAACGATATACAATCGGTGAAGTGGAATTGAATGTGAATTACGTTTTAATTCTTTCCACCAATGCTGGACTTTGGGCTTATAATATCGGCGATACCATTCAATTTACAAGTTTAAAACCTTATCGAGTTATCGTTTCGGGTCGAATTAAACATTATATCTCTGCATTTGGTGAACATGTAATTGGTAAAGAAGTTGAACACGCTTTACAAGAAGCTATGGAAAATACAGATATCCGGGTGAATGAGTTTACAGTTGCACCACAAATTGCGCCAAAGGATGGATTACCTTATCACGAATGGTTTATCGAATTTGATTCCGAAATTTCGGAAGAACCCAATAATCTCGAAGAATTTGCGTTAAAAATTGACAACGCAATGCGCAAGCAAAACGTGTATTACGATGATTTAATAGTTGGAAAAGTATTGCGAACACTAGTAATAACAACGGTTTCTAGAAACGGTTTCCAAGAATATATGAAATCTGTAGGAAAATTGGGCGGTCAAAATAAATTACCTAGACTTTCTAACGATAGAAAAATTGCTGATTTTTTTCAGAAATAGGATAAAAATGAGAGAAAAAATACTGGTTTGGATTTTACTTCTAATTTCACAATTTACTTTTTCTCAAATTAAAGGAGTTGTTAAAGATAGTTTAACAGGAAATCCAGTTCCTTATGTAAATATTTGGGTCGAAGGTGAAAACTTTGGAGCAACATCAATCGAGGACGGAACTTTTTCAATCAACACATCAGAGAAAAGTAAGAATTTGATTTTTTCAACTATTGGATTTGAAACCAAAAAATATTCAGTTTTTAATGCAAATAATGTTGTTTTAAAACCAATAGTTTATCAATTAGATGATGTTGTACTTACTAAATTTAAAAACTCTAAACAAATTGAAATTGGCGATTCAAAAAAAAGATTTTATTTACCAGAACCTCAGAATACACCTTGGATTTTTGCTAGAAAAATAAATTTTGATGTAACTAATTCAGATGCGAGATTCCTTAAAACGCTAATTTATTATACCAAAAGTGAACTTGATTCTGCAAAGTTTAGAGTAAGACTTTTTAGTGTTTCTAAAAATGATATGCCAGAAGAGGATTTGTTGTCAAAAGAAATTATTGTTCAAGTTAAAAAAGGAAAACATAAAATAGAAGTAGATTTGTTAACATACAAAATAGAGGTTCCAAAACAAGGTATCATTGTTGGTTTTGAAAGTTTGTTTGTTGAAGAAAATAAATATATTGAAAAAATCAGCATACCAAAATCAAATAACATTGTAAAGAATGATAATTACGATCCTCACATTTTCTATCAATATATCGATTCCGAATCTAGTTATACTTTTAGAACAGGTAAATGGGTGAAACAACAAATGAATATGAATCAGCAGTGGCAAGAAGATAAAAAAGTTATTGCTCCAGTTATTAAAGCTGTTTTAACAAATTAACAATGAAATCAATAGTAATACTTTTTTTATTTTCAATTTCTCTTTCAGCTCAAATCAAAGGAGTTGTAAAAGACAGTTTAACCGGAAGTCCAATTCCGTATGTAAATATTTGGGTTGAAAATGAGAATATTGGAACTACATCAGAAGAAGACGGAACATTTGAATTAAAAACTTCAAAAGAAAAAAAACTTGTTTTTTCGGTGCTTGGTTTTGAAACTAAGATTTGTAAATTATCTGAAACATCCGAAATTATTCTAAATCCGATTGTATATCAGTTAGATAACGTAGAAATAACCAAACTTAAAAACACTAAAGAATTAGAAATTGGTGATTCCAAAAAAATTCACCACAAACATTTATCAGGAGATAAGCCATGGATTTATGGCAAGTTATTTACTTACGAGCCAAAATATTCTGAAACACCCTATTTAAAAAACATAGTATTTTTATCAGATAGTGAAAAAAAAGACGCAAAATTAAAAATCAGAATATTTCAACTAAAAGACTCTTTACCTGATGAAGATATGTTATTCGAAGACGTCTTTGTTACTGTTAAAAAAGGAATGAGAAAAAACGTTGTAGACATTTCAAAATATAAAATTAAAATACCAAACAATGGAATTGTCATTGGATTAGAATGGCTTATCATAGAAGAAAATAAATATCTTTACGAATATACTTATAACAAAACAAAACAGAGTACTATAAATTACGCACCTTCTTTGGTTATTAATTATTCAGAAGTAGAAAATTCCTTTCGATATTCAGGAGGAAGATGGATAAAATCAAAAATTAATAAAATCAAAATTAAAGAAACAAAACCGTGGGATAATAAAGTTATGGTACCTGCAATAAACCTCATTTTAACCAATTAATGAATAAAATTTACCTTTTACTTATACTAATTTCTGTTTCTCTTTCAGCTCAAATCAAAGGAGTAGTAAAAGATAGTTTGACAGGAAATCCTATTCCTTATGTAAATATTTGGGTTGAGAATAAGAATATTGGAACTACATCTGAAGAAAACGGAAGTTTTTCGATAGATTTAAAAAATGATTCAGTCTTGTTTTTTTCAGCTTTGGGATATGAGACAAAAAGACTTTTTTCTATAAAGGAAATTGTTTTTTTAAAACCAAAAATTTTTGAATTGAATGAAGTAATAATAGAAAACCCCAAGTTTAAGGAAGAAATAGAAGTTGGTAATTATGAAACTAGTGGTTTTAGAATTGGTATAGGTAATATTAATTCAGCGGTTTTTTTTAAACCAGATTCTATAATGTTAGCGCACCCATTTGTAAAGGAAATAAAGTTTCTAACAAAGTCAGATATTGAAAACGCTAAAATTAGAATTAAAATTTTAAGTGTTAATACTGATTATTCACCGGGTGAGAGCTTACTCGACGATGAAATTATTATAATGGTAAAAAAAGGAAAACACAAGAACATTGCAAACATTAGCAATTATAAAATAAAAATTCCTTCCGAAGGTTTTTTTATTTCATTTGAAAAGTTACTTATAGAGGAAAATAAATATTTTTTCGAATATAATTATAAAGATAAAAACGGAAAAAAAGTAAATCATAAGTCAATGTCAATTGAACCAGAACTTTGTTTTGTTCCCGAAGAAAAAGATATTGTTTGGCAATCTTCAATAACTGGCAGCTGGAAAAAAACTTCTAAACAAATTTTGGACAAACCAAAGAGTTATGAAAATCTACTTATGAGAAAATATCATAATAAATATTTAATACCATCCATGTTAATTACTCTTACCAACTAATGAAATCAAGACTATTTCTTTTTTTATTTTCCATTTCTGTTTCAGCTCAAATCAAAGGAGTTGTCAAAGATAGTTTAACAGGAAATCCAATTTCTTATGTAAATATTTGGGTTGAAAACGAGAATATTGGAGCTAGCTCAGAAGAAAACGGAACTTTTGAAATTTATAATTCAGAAAAGAGTAAAAACTTGATATTTACAGCTATTGGTTTTGAGAAAAAAATTGTGAAAATATCAGAATGTAAAGAAGTAAAATTAAAGTCGGTAGAATATTTATTGGATGAAATTGTGCTTTCCAATAGTAAAGAAACCAAACAAATTGAAATAGGGAAAACCAAAAATTCGATTTCACAAGCTTTTGATAATGGGCCTAAAATTGTTGCTAAATTCTTTCCTTATAAACTGTCTTATAAATCAACAAAATACATAAAAAAAGTTACTGTTTTAACCGATAGTAAAATAGAAAACGCTACTATAAAATTACATTTTTATGCTGTTGATTCCTTAGGTTTTCCCTCAAAAGAGTTATTAAAAAAAGATTTGATACTAACTGTAAAAAAAGGTGTAAACAATCATGCTTTTGATATTTCTGATTTGAATCTTACTATCCCAAAATCAGGACTTTTTGTGGGATTTGAAAAATTACTTATCGAGAAAAATAAACTTGAAACAACAATTACAGATTTTAATTCGAATACAACAAAAAGTCAAAGAAAATATTATCCATTTTTACTTTATAATTTTGTTGAAAGGGATTTTCAATTTGAATATTCTGGCGGAAAATGGAGTAAACAACAAAAATTCAATCTCGATGGTTCAGTGAGTAAAATGATGATAAATGAGCCGGCAATTAACCTTATCCTAACCAACTAAAGCAGAAAATCAGTATATTTGCAGGTTAGAAAATAAAATTTAATGAAAGAAATTAAAAACATTTCGCGTTCTCGAGCGCAAGAATCGTCGGCAGCTATCGAACGATTGTACATTACTATGAGACATTTATTTAACAGAGGTTTTTATAAACCAATGGGTGTTTCAGGAGAAACTTTAAGGGAAGCATTATTAGAGCTTCGACCAGAAATTTATGGAAGTATTGCAGAAGAAAAAGTAGAACTTAACGGTTTACTTTACGTAATAGAAAGACTTCCAGTAGGAATTGAAGAATGCCGTTACATCAATTTAACTTCAGATGAAGGGTATTCAAAATCACATTTTCAAGCCATTGTTCCACCAAAACGTAGAAGAAATTGCTACCGTATTGATGAAGAACAAATGAATGTAGAAATTACTCGTGGACGTTCCGATATTTATGATATTTTGACACATCTTACCTTTATTTTTATCGAATCACACAAAATTAAAGACAGAGTTTTAATTGATGAAGAAGGAAGAATTTCACGCGATTGGCAAAAATTAGAACAAGCTGCTTTACAAAATAAAAAGCTATCACAAATTGAGAAAGAGAAAGCAATTTCTCATGCGGCAAATGTTTTGGGAAGAACGTTTGTTGAGGTTTTAGATATTTATGATTCTTTTGGAACTAAAGAAAAACCAGACAGATTTCTTCATGTAATTTATTGGTTAGGAAAATTGGCCATTGAAGAAGTGGTTGACAATAACAAAAGAACGATTACTTTCAGTCCAATTTTGAGAGAACGCCTTGGACATCACATTCATGGTGAAATTTGGGCTACCAACATCAAAGAAGTTTTAAAAGAAAACAATTTAATGGGAAGACCAATTCATATCATTAGCGCAAATATGCATAGTGTTATGAATTCGATTTTTGCAACTCATGTTTTGGGTTCGAAATTTAAGGGAAAATCAGATTTTGATATTTTTGAAGAATTGAGCCGCCAAGGCGCGCACGATGTTCGTGATAAAGTAGAAGAATTTGCAGTAAAACACGGAATGATTTCGCTTCCAGACCAATCAGGAACCAATATTGATGTTCAAATATTTAATACGTCAAAGATTGATTGGATAAAATCAGCTTTTCCTAATGCAAAAATTGGAAAAGATAATCCAGTAATTATCGTAATGGATTATGCTTTTGGAGAACAGGCTTATGAAACCATCGACGAATTATTGAAACCCTACAAAAACGGAAAAGACAAAATTTTACTTAATGTAGAATCGGTTTCTATTATGGGTAAAGCAGGAATTCTTGAAGGCGGAAAAGGAGATATCATGATTCCAAATGCCCACATCAATGAAGGAACAGCAGACAATTATTTCTTCGAGAATGAATTAACTGCCGAAATGCTTGAAGGAAATGGAATTCCAGTTTTTGCCGGACCAATGATTACAGTTCTTGGAACATCACTTCAAAATAAAGATTTATTGAAATTCTTTCACGAATCAACTTGGAGTGTAATAGGTTTAGAAATGGAAGGAGCTTATTATCAAAAAGCCATTCAATCGGCATCTAAAATTAGAAAAAGCATCAATCCAAATGTAAAAGTTCGTTATGCTTATTATGCTTCAGATAATCCTTTAGAAACAGGAAGTACTTTAGCATCTGGTGGATTAGGAACAACAGGTGTAAAACCAACATATTTGATTACAATCAAAATATTAGAACAAATTTTCAACGTAAAATAAAATATTTCTATGAGTACAAATTCTCAAAACAATGACAATCAAGAAATTGATTTATCTGATATTTCAAAAAAAATTGGTGGATTATATGACGCTGTTTTAATGTCAATTTTTAATATGCTTTTGTTTTTTAAAAGAAAAGCCTTAATCCTAGTATTATTATTTATAATTGGAGCGGGATTAGGTTATTTTTTAGATTCAAATAAAAATTATGATAGTCAAATAATTGTTGCGCCAAGTGGAGGAGTTGATTATTTATATTCAAAAATAGACTTGATTAAATCAAGATTATCTGAAAAAGACCAGACATTTTTTAAAAGTATTGGGATTAACAATTCAGATAAAATACAAAATATAAAAATAGAGCCAATAGTAGATCTATATAATTTTGTGAATAATAATACTGCAATCGCTTCAAATGCTCAAAATACTCAAAATTTTGAAGTAATAAAATTACTAGCAGAAAGTAATGATATCAATAAAGTAATTGAAGATGAACTTACAAGTAAAAATTATCCGTATCATTCTTTACTTATATCATCAAGCGGTAGAATAGAATCAGATGACATTATTAAACCTTTATTAAAATATTTGAATACTGATGATTACATGAGTCAGATTTCGAAAATTAATAAGGAGAATATATTAATAAAAATGAAGAAGAACGAGGAAGAAATCGTTCAAATCGATTCGATTATCAGTGTAATTTCTAAAAATATTTCTAAAAACAACAAGAGTAATAATCTAATATATAACAACGAAAACAGCGAGATAAACGCTATGTTCGAGTTAAAAAACAAACTAATTAGTGAAATTGCTTCTCAAAAAATACAATTAGTAAAAATAGAATCTTTTATAAAAGATATTAGTATAACTCCAAATATTATAAATAATAAAGGAACAAATGGTAAAATGAAATTGATTTTACCAATACTATTTATTTCTTTATTTGTGCTTATTTCTCTATTTCTAGCTTTTTATAAGAATCAGTCAACTAAAACAAAATAGAAATTTATGATCTCGCTATTAACGACAAGTTTGTATAAAACCATATAAAGCGGCGATACCATATATGACCAATAATAAATAAAATTTTACATTTATGAAAGGAATTATCTTAGCTGGAGGTTCAGGAACTAGATTACACCCATTAACTCTTGCTGTAAGCAAACAGTTAATGCCAATTTATGATAAGCCAATGATTTACTATCCACTTTCAACATTAATGTGGGCAGGAATTAATGAAATATTAATTATTTCAACACCACACGATTTGCCCTTATTTAGACAATTATTAGGCGATGGAAAAAAATTTGGTTGTCGTTTTGAATATGCTGTTCAAGAAAATCCTAATGGTCTTGCGGAAGCATTTATTATTGGAAAAGAATTTATTGGAAATGATAAAGCCGCGCTTATTCTTGGAGATAATATTTTTTACGGAACAGGTTTAGCCGAATTATTACAAGCCAATAGTAATCCCGATGGAGGAATTATTTATGCTTATCATGTTCATGATCCAGAAAGATATGGAGTGGTTGATTTTGATAAAGACGGAAACGTTCTTTCAATAGAAGAAAAACCTGAAAAGCCTAAATCAAATTACGCAGTTCCTGGAATTTATTTTTATGATAATTCCATTATTGAAGTGGCGGCAAATATAAAACCAAGTCATCGAGGTGAACTTGAAATAACAGATGTCAATAAAGAATATCTAATGAGAGGAAATCTAAAAGTTAGTATTCTTGATAGAGGCACAGCTTGGCTTGATACAGGAACTTTTCAATCGTTAATGCAAGCCGGACAGTTTGTACAAGTAATTGAAGAACGCCAAGGATTGAAGATAGGCGCAATCGAGGAAGCGGCATACAAAATGGGATTTATTGATGCTAAACAATTAAAAGAACTTGCAACACCATTATTGAAAAGCGGTTACGGATTACATTTAATGAGTTTATTAGAAGAATAAAATTAATTTAAGTTTAAATGAAGTTTGATTTTTTAGAAATTGACTTTGATTTTTGCTATTGAAATTGCTATTGAACATGATTTTTACAGAAACAAAACTCAAAGGTTGTTTTATTATAGAACCAAAAATAATTAATGATGAGCGAGGTTATTTTATGGAAAGCTTTAATGAGCAAACTTTTGAAAAAGGAACAGGTGAAAGAGTACATTTCGTTCAAGACAATCAATCCTACTCTTCGAGAGGAGTACTTAGAGGATTGCATTATCAAACAGGAGAACATGCTCAAGCAAAACTTGTAAGAGTTTTAAATGGAGAAGTACTTGATGTTGCAGTAGACATAAGACCAAATTCTGAAACTTTTGGACAGCATATTGCTATTTTACTTTCAGGTGATAACCAAAAACAGTTTTTTATTCCAAGAGGATTTGCTCATGGATTTTTGGTTTTGAGCGAAAAAGCCAACTTCTTTTATAAATGCGATAATTTTTACAACAAAGAAAGCGAAGGCGGAATAAAATATAACGATTCAGATATCAATATTGATTGGCAATTTGATGTTGATGAACTAATTATATCTGAAAAAGACCAACAGCTTCCCAATTTAAAAATAGCTAAAAAAGTATGGTAGTTTTAGTAACAGGAGCAAACGGACAACTAGGACAAGCATTACAATCTATTTCAGGAAATTATCCAGAAATAGATTTTGTTTTTTGCTCTTCTTCAGATTTAGATATTACTAAAAAGGAAAGTTGTGAAGCAGTTTTTGTAAAGTACAAACCAAACTATTGTATAAACGGAGCAGCCTACACAGCAGTTGATAAAGCAGAAAGTGAACAAGAAAAAGCACAATTAATAAACATAATTGGCGCAAGAAACTTAGCTGAGGCTTGTAAGGAATATGACACTATTTTACTTCATGTCTCTACTGATTTTGTTTTCGATGGAACTAACAAAATAGCTTATAAAGAGGAAGACTTACCAAATCCAACTGGAGTTTATGGTTTGACAAAATTACAAGGAGAAAAAGCGATTCAAGAAACATTTGATAATTATTTCATTATAAGAACATCATGGGTTTACTCGCAATTCGCAAATAACTTCATGAAAACCATGATTAGATTAGCTTCAGAAAGAGATAGTTTATCAGTAGTAAATGACCAAATTGGAACACCAACAAACGCAGTAGATTTAGCCGAAGCTTTGATTTCAATGATTTGTCACACTGAGCGCAGTCGAAGTGCCAACAACCAACAACCAACAACTTATGACCTTTTCGGAATCTACAACTTCTCAAACGAAGGACAATGTTCATGGTATGATTTTGCTAAGAAAATATTTGAAATAAACAGTATTAAAATAAATTTAAGCGCTATACCAACAACAAGTTTTCCAACACCAGCAAAGCGCCCAGCTTTTAGTGTTTTAGATAAAACTAAAATAAAGAAGGTTTTTCAAGTTGAAATTAAGGATTGGAAAGAAAGTTTAAGAACATGTAAAATTTAAATTTTATTTATGATTTTATCAATTCATAAAATATAATTTTACCAACAAAACAGTACTTTTGAAAAAGACGATATTTATACTGAGCTTTCTAATGATGAACATTGCATTTGTTTTTGCCCAAAAAGCAAAAACAATTGTTATTGAAAATTCTGATTTCTCAGACATTAATCAATTTGAAGTTCCAGACGCATTGCTTTTAACAGGTAATGTGAGACTTAGTCATGATGGCGCAATAATGACTTGCAACAAAGCCTATTACTATCAAAAAGAAAACTACATAAAAGCATTTGGAGATGTTCAAATGGTACAAGGCGACACCCTTTATTTAAATAGTAAATATGCCGAGTATAATGGAAATATCAAAAAAGCATTTGCGGCAGGAAATGTGGTTATGACTTCACCAGAGTCAACAATGACAACCGATACTATTCATTTTGACCGAAATACTCAAGAAGCTTATTTTAATTCAAACGGAACCATTGTAAATAAAAACAACACTCTAAAAAGTAAAGCAGGACGTTATTATTTAAAGGAAAAAAAATACCAATTCTTATCTGCTGTTGAGTTAAAAAACACTGAATATACTATAAAGACAAATCATTTAGATTATAAAACAACTCAAGGAAATTCCGATTTAAAAGGACCATCAACTATTGTAAGTAAAGAAACCTTTATTTATACAGAAAACGGACACTATAACAGCAAGAACAATACAGGACATTTTCTCCAAAAATCCTATATAAAATACAAAGACAGATTGATAGAAGGAGACAGTTTATATTACGATAGAAAAATCGAATATGCCTCTGGAACTAATAATGTAAAAATTACAGATTCCATTAATAAAGCTATCATCAAAGGACATTATGGCGAAGTTTTTAAACAAAAGGATTCTGTTTACATGACTAAGCATGCTTCAATTCGCTATAAAGTAGAGAACGATTCGATGTTTGTTCACGCTAAAAAGTTGTATTTAACAGGGAAAACAGGCGAACGAATTGTGATAGGACAAAAAAATGTACGTTTTTTCAAAACAGATTTAAGCGGTAAATGTGACTCAATTCATTCCGACCAAAAGAGAGCTTTAACACAACTTATTGGAAAACCAATTCTTTGGAATTTTGAAAACCAACTTACAGGTGATGTAATGCATTTGATAGGTGACAATAAAACAGAAAAACTAGATTCACTTAAAGTGTTAAACAATACTTTTATTATTTCAAAAGATACAATTGGTGAAGGTTTTAATCAGATAAAAGGTTTAAATCTTTATGGAAAATTTCTAGAAAATAAGCTTCATGAAGTCGATGTTATTAAGAATACAGAGGTTGTTTATTACATGCGAAATGACAAAAACGAACTCATAGGTATCAATAAAAACCTTAGTAGCAAGATTAATATGATAATGGATGATAAAAGTAAAGTAGAAACAATTACTTTTTTCAACAATGTAGATGGTGATATTTATCCAGAAAAAGACTTACCCGAAAACGCTAGAAAACTTCGAGGTTTTGTATGGCGAGGCGACGAACGAATAAAAACTAAAGAAGATATTTTTCCAGAAGATGAAGTGGAATTGGATAAAAAAATAGTGGAGGAAAGTAAGGCAAATTTTGAAGAACAAAAAAATAAACAAGAAGCAGCCGATATCAATCAAATAATTTCGAAAATCAAACCTAATGAAACGTTAGTTGGGCAAAGTTTTATTGGTAACATTGATGAATTTAAAAACAGCAATAACCTTATTAAAGTTTCAGGATGGGCTTTTTTTAGTAATCAGTCACCGAGTAAAACTAGGATTATAATAGTATTATTAAATGACGGAAAGACAACAAAACTTAATGTTCAAAAAGCAACTAGACCAGATGTAACCGCCGCTTTTAAACTAGACTATAATAATGATGATTGTGGTTTTAACGCAACCATTGATAGTTCTAAATTAAAAAAAGGCACCTATCAATTGGCAGTGTATCTCAAAAATGAAGAAACAAATAAAGAAGGACTAATCTTAACAGATAAAACTCTTAATAAACAATAAAATAAAATAAACTTACATAATCATTAAAAAATGTCAAAAGATCAAAAACAAGCTTGGTTAGACTACTCAAAAGGGATTACCATTGAACATATTAAAAAAGCATACAACAATCCAACTAGTTTTCAAGCAGAATTTAATGTTGTGCTAAACAAATTAGTAGCCGAAAATAATTTGCAGTCAGCGATAGAGATCGGTTGCGAAGCTGGAATTAGTTTAATGTTACTTAATAAATCGTTAAGCCAGTCTGCTTTTTTAGATTATGACCATACTATTTTAGAAAAAGTTGAAATAGTATGTAGCGACTTAAAGTTTAAAGGCACTAAATGTATTTGCGAAGATATGTTCACTATGAATTCTATCCCAAACGAATCGTATGATTTAGCATATAATTCAGGAGTTATAGAACATTATACCAAAGATATTAGAGAAAAAGCTATAAAATCATATACTCGAATTACTAAAAAAGGAGGTTATGTAATTGTTGCTTATCCAAATCATCATACTTTTCCTTACAGACTTTCGTATTTAATTGGACGAATGTTAGGTAAAAAAGTTTGGCCTTGGCCTAAAGAATACAAGTTTTATGATTTAAAAGATGAAATGAAAGCAGCCGGTTTAAATTATATTAGTAGAACCACTATGGACCGAGATACGCTTTTTAAACAATGGGTAACTAAATATAAAATTACACGAAAATTCTTTTTATTTTTAGATAAATTTATGCACTTTGAGGGTTATTTAACTGTTTGCATTGCTCAAAAACCAGTTTAATAAAATAAAAACCAGTATTAATCAAAACTAGTTGAAACTATAAAAATAAAATAAATATAATATTTAATGTAATATTACAAAAAAATTAAAAAACTGTGAAATCAAAACTTAAAATTGCCTTTTTAACCTCTACGGACCCAAATGACAGAAAATCTTGGTCTGGTATTCATTATAAAATGCTTGAAGGTTTAAAAAATCATTTTGAAATTGTTGATGCCATTGGTCCAATTAATAATGTTTTTATAAAAGCATTAGGTATTATAAATCGAATAACTCTTTTTATTTTTTCAAAGCGATACAATCATCGACACAGTTTTTTTAAATCCTTTTTAAGTGCAAAAATTATTAAACATCGCTTAAAAAAACAAAATTATGACTTTATATTTGCACCATCAGTCCCAGCTGAAATTGCCTTATTAAAAACTGATATTCCTATTTTATATACCTCAGACTCTTCATTTGGGCAACTTAATAATTATTACGAAGGTTTTACTAAATTGTTTGATTTCTCTATTAAAGAATCTAACATAAATCAAAAAAAAACAATTCAAAAAGCTGCTATTTTAAGTTATTCTTCCCATTGGGCTGCAAATTATGTTAACGAATTTTACAAACCCCAAGGAAAAGTTTTTGTGAATGCTTATGGAGCAAATATTAATGAAGAAAATATAAATTATAAACCTAAAACTATAGACAAAAATAAAGAGATAAAATTACTTTTTATTGGGGTTGAGTGGGAACGAAAAGGCGGAAAAATTATATTTGAAACATTTTTAGAATTATTAAAAAACTATAATGTCAAATTGACTGTTTGTGGTTGCATACCGCCAGTTAAACATCAATCAATGACTGTTATACCGTTTTTAAATAAAAACGATAAAAATGATTTTAAAAAATTTAATTCATTAATGGAAGAAAGTCATTTTTTATTTGTTCCGAGTAAAGCGGAATGTTATGGTATTGTTTTTTGTGAAGCTAGTGCATACGGTGTTCCCAGTATTTCAAGAAATACAGGAGGAATAAGTGGTGCAGTTCAAAACAACATTAACGGAATATTATTAGAACCAAAGGAAACTTTTCAGGCTTATGTCGAAGTTTTTCATAATTTAATAGAAAATCCATTAAATTATGAAAAATTAAGTCAATCGTCTAGAGATTTATATTTAAACAAATTAAATTGGAAAGTTTGGAGTAAAGAAATTTCTAATTTGATAATAAATTATAAAAAGTGAGTTTTTTAAAAAATACTTTAGCGGGTTTTTTAAAAGACACCAATATTAAATATCTTTTTTCTAAAGGATTAATATCGCTTGGTTTCCGAGTTTTAGGGGTGTGTTTTAGTTTTTATACCATTAAACTAATTTCAAATTTTTATTTTGCAAAAGTTTACGGAACCTTCTCATTAGCACAAACTATAATTCAATTGTTGTGTGTAATACTTACTTTAGGGGTTCAAAACACCATAATCGTAGAGGTAAATAGAAATATTGAACAAAAAGATTTTTCTGCTCAAAATTTTCTATTCCATGTTATCAAATTAGTTTTATTTGTATCAATTATTCCTGTTTTTTTAATTTACTTTTTTGCTCCACAAATAGCTATATTTATTTTTCACAAAACACAATTAACTTCTGTTTTTCAGTTAATTGCTATTTCCCTGCCCTTTTTTTTACTTCATGAAATTGCTGTTTATTATTTTATTGCGACAAAAAAATTAATACTTTTTGGATGGTTTATGTTTATTGTTCCAAATGTGCTTTTTTTTACATTTATTTTTTTGTTCAGAAATGATTCAATAAACGCATACAATATTGTAAGTTTCTATGGAATTTCATTTTTTATAACACTAATAATTGAATTCTGTTTTATCTTTTTTAAACAAATTAATTTTTCTAAACCCCAATTTTCTTATAAAAAAACATTAATCGCCTCGTTACCGATGATGTTTTCTGGCGTGATGAGTTTTTTAATTAATTGGACAGATGTTTTGATGTTAGGATCGTTTTCGACCGAAGAAAATGTAGGAATTTATAACGCCGCATTTAAAGTGGGAATGATTGTTTATATCATAATAATTTCAATGAGTATTGTTATCGGGCCAAAAGTAACCGAGGCTTATGAATCTAAAAATTTTTCAGAATTAAAAAAAATTATTCAAAAAGCAACGCAACTTATTACATTTGTAACCTTGCCAATTGTGCTATTGATAATAATTTTCAGCGAATATCTTTTAAGTTATTTTGGCAATGCTTTTATTGCAGGAAAAACGGTTTTAATAATAATAGCAATTTCAACATTTATTAGTGCAGTTTGTGGAAATGTAGATTTAATTTTAAATTTAACAAATAACAAAAAATTGGTTTTTTATATAAATATTTTCGTTTTTCTAATAAATCTAATCTTAAACTATTTTCTAATTCCTACTTATGGAATTAATGGTTCGGCTATTGCCAGTTTAATTGCCACAATAGTTTTGAATTTTACTTGTGTCTATTTCATTAAAAAGAAATTTGGATATTACACACTGATTTAAAAGCAAATAAATTGAATTAAATTATGGCATTCGTTTTAAAAAAAAATAAATTTTATTTCGCACTTTTCGCACTTTGTTTAATGATTCCTTATTATGGGAGTTACGAACTAACTTTTTTAATATGGTCTTTTAGTGTTTTAATTACAATTCAAAAAAAATATTCACAAACATTTATAAAATACCTTTCTTGTTTTATTCTAATTTTATTGATTTCTGTTTTTAGAACAAAATTTAAAATCGAAAATATATATTCTATAATTCGGGATTTTACTTATCTTTTAAAACCAATTCTGGGTATAATTCTTGGCTATCAAATATGTAAGTATAATTATAAAACGGCATTCTTGTCTGTAATAAAAATCAGTTATTTTGTATCTTTAATTCATGTTTTTTTTATTGTTTTTTCTGTTTTATTTCGCAACGCACATACCGTAGTTGATATTCGTTTTTATTGTGGTTACTTCAGTGATTTTGAAGTTTATGGATTAATTATTTTATTATTTCACAAAAAATTTGATATTGAAATTCACAAAAAGAAATTTTATTTAATGGTAGCAATTATCACTTTTTCGAGTTTAATGTATTTATCTAGAAATAATTTTATTCAGTTTATTATATTATTCTGTGGCTTAAAAGGTTATTTTATTTTGAATAAGAGAGCGATTTTGGCAATTACTTCACTAACTTTATTTATAGTTATTTCATACTTGATTATTTTAGCAATAAATCCAAAAAGAAATGGAGTTGGTTTTGAAGCTTTTTTATATAAAGTTAAAATAGCACCTACAGAAGCTTTTAAAAGTAAAATAAAAACTCATGATAATATCGATTTTAACGATAATTACAGATCGGTTGAAATTATAAATACGATCCGCCAAATGCAATATAAAGGAAGTCTAACTATGTTATTAGGCGAGGGTTTGGGTTCAAAGGTGGATTTAAAACAAAAAGTTTGGCTCGGTGATTTAGAAATGAGATATATTTATGTGTTACATAATGCATTTATGACAACCTATCTCAAATCAGGTATTTTGGGCATATTATTGTTATTATATTCCATATATTTGATATACAACCAGCCAAAATCTAAAATACCAATAAACAAAAACATTAATTTTTTATTAGTTGGAACGGCTATATTTTTGTTAATTTCAAACTGGGTTCTTATGGGGTATTATTTTACCGAAGATTCCAAATCAATTCTGGTTGGTTTTTTAATAGCATATAAAGAAATAACTGACAAAAAAGAATTACTCAAAAACGGATTTGCTTAAAATCAATTTTACATTTTCACTGGTTTCCCCATCTCCATAAGGATTTGAAGCTTTTGAAATAGAATTGTAATAATCTAAATTACTCAATAATTTTGTTGTTTCTAAAACTATTTTTTGTTTATCAGAACCAACTAAAATTGCATTTCCTGCATCAACACCTTCCATTCTTTCTGTAACTTCTCGCAATACTAAAACTGGCTTTCCTAAACTTGGTGCCTCTTCTTGAATGCCACCAGAATCTGTTAAAATAATGGTACTTTTGTTCATCATCCAAATTAATTCGGGATAATCCAACGGAGTAATCAATTTTATATTGCTGGAAATTAGCTTTTTATGTGCAATTTCTTTGATGTTTGGATTCAAATGCACAGGATAAACTATTTCGACATCATTTTTATGCAAATCAGCAATATCAAGTAATGCTTCGCAAATATTTTGAAATGGTTCACCAAAATTTTCACGGCGATGACAAGTTACTAAAATCACTTTTTTTGTAAAATCAATTTGTTGAAACTGCTTTAATAATTCAATTTCCGAAGTTTCTTTAATTTTATTCAATCCTTTAAAAAGTGCGTCGATAACCGTATTTCCTACTACAAAAACATTTTCAGTAATATTTTCTGCAACTAAATTATTTCGAGAAGTTTCTGTTGGACAAAAATGAAACGTTGCTAATTTTGAGGTCAAAACTCTATTCATTTCCTCCGGAAATGGCGACAACATATCTCCACTTCTGAGTCCTGCTTCAATATGTACAACTTTAATTTTTTTGTAAAAAGCTGCCAATGCACCTGCTAAAACAGTAGTTGTATCACCTTGTACAAACACAAAATCAAACGATTCTTTACTTAAAATTTCCTCCGTAATTCTCGAAATCAAATCAGCAGTTAATTGATGAAGCGTTTGATTTGGCTTCATTATGTTCAAATCATAATCAACATTAATATTAAAAAAATGCAAAACTTGATCTAACATTTCTCTATGTTGAGCCGTAACAGCAACTTTTACATCAAATAATTCATCATTAGAAAAACATTGAATTAGCGGAGCCATTTTTATAGCTTCCGGTCGAGTTCCAAATAGAAATAGTATTTTTTTCATTATTAGAATAATCCTAACTTTAAGAAGTGTAAAACTACTAATAAAAACTATATTTGCAACTCTTAATTTGCTAAAATGAAAGTGCTTTTTCAATCTCGAACCAATTTATTTGATGCTCCAGGTGGCGACATGGTTCAAATGTTAAAAACGAAGGAATTTCTTGAAAAACTTGGTGTAACCGTTGACGTTTCATTAGAATTTGAACCAGACTTAAAAGATTATGATTTAGTTCATTTGTTTAATTTAATGGAACCTCAGGACATTTATCGTCAAATGATAAATGCTAAAAAGCAAAATAAAAAAATTGCTTTATCAACAATTTATGGTCTTTATACCGAATTTGAAAGGAAAGCACGTGGTGGAATTTTTCAAAAAGTAGCCAATTTTCTCTCTCCATATCAAATAAATTATTTAAAAACATTAATAAAACACTATTTTGAAAAACGTTTTCACAAAGGAGTTTTCAAAATGATTTATAAAGGATATTATGGCTTAATGAAAGAGATTGTTGATAACACATCTGTTTTTTTACCTAATTCAGTTTCCGAAATGAACAGAGTTGCAACTGAATTTAATCTTAAAAACTACACTTTTGTTTCCATTCCGAACGCAATTGATAAATCGGTTTTTACAGATAGCGATACTGAAAAGCCAAATAAATATTCAGAATTCAAAGATTGTATACTTTGTGCGGCAAGAATAGAAGGAAGGAAATCAACATTGAATTTAGTAAAAGCAGTGAAAGAAACTAATTATAAGTTAGTTCTAGTAGGTAAAGAATCACAAAATCAAAAAAAATATGTTGAACAAGTTCATGAAGAAGCTGGAGACAACGTAACTTTTTTAGGTGCAATTTCTCACGATGATTTACGAGATTTATACAAAGTTGCTAAAGTACATGTATTAGCAAGCTGGATGGAGACACCTGGATTATCCTCTCTTGAAGCTGCTGCAATGGGATGTAATATAGTTGTTACTAAAAAAGGAGACACTTATGACTATTTTGAAGATTATGCATTTTATTGTGAGCCAGACGATATAGATTCAATTAAAAGAGCAATTGATAGAGCTTACAATTCAACATTCAATCCAAAATTAAAGGAAAAAATACTTACGGATTATATTTGGGAAAAAACCGCACAAGAAACCTTCAAAGGATATGAATTAATATTAAAACATTAGTTTTTATAATTTTTTAAAACAACAAAATTCCCTATTTTTGCCCTCAGAAAAAGAAATCACTTCATGAAAATTGCCATTCTCGGAACTCGTGGAATTCCAAATCATTACGGAGGTTTTGAACAATTTGCTGAATTTTTTTCGGTTTATCTTGTAGATAAAGGACATGAAGTATATTGCTATAATTCGCACAATCACAAATTTCAAGAAAAAACTTTTCATGGCGTAAATATCATTCATCAACATGATCCCGAGTATAAATATGGAACTTTCGGTCAATTTATTTATGACTACAATTGCATCATGGATTCTCGAAAACGAGATTTTGATATTATTATTCAATTAGGATACACAAGTAATTCTATTTGGTGCTTTCTTTTACCTAAAAAACCAATTATTATAACAAATATGGACGGTTTAGAATGGAAAAGGACAAAATATTCTAAGCCGGTTCAACAATTCTTAAAATTCGCTGAAAGACTTGCCGCAATTTCAAGTGATTATTTAGTTTCAGATTCAATTGGAATTGAAAAGTTTTTAAAAGAAAAATATAATAAAAACTCAACCTACATTGCTTACGGCGCATATCCTTTTGATTCGCCTAACGAAGAATTTCTAAAAGAATACAATGTTGAAAAAGAAAATTTCAACATGATTATGGCGCGCTTTGAACCCGAAAACAATCTTGATATGGTTCTTGAAGGTGTTGCTCAATCTAATGATAAAACACCAATTTTAGTCATAGGAAAACATGAAACTAAATATGGTGAATATTTAAAAAATAAATTTAAAAGTCATGATAATATTAGATTTCTAGGAGGAATTTATAATCTTGAGCATTTAAACAACCTTCGTTATTTTTCAAAATTATATTTTCATGGTCATTCTGTAGGCGGAACGAACCCATCACTTTTAGAAGCTATGGCTTCGCAAGCATTAGTTATTGCACACCATAATGATTTTAATAAAGGGATTTTGAAAGAAAATGGAATCTATTTTTCTAATCCTCCTGAAGTAAAAAATATTTTAGAATCTGTCAAAAAAATTGATAACTTGCAGAAAGTTCAAAATAACTATCAAGCTATAATTAAAGATTTTAATTGGGAGAAAATAAATGGTCAATATTTACAACTTTTTGAAGAGTGTTATTCAAGACATAAAACAAGAAAGCAATAAGAATAGTTCTTTTATTTTTACCTTAGTATTACTTGTTACTATTCCATTTTCATTAGCCGTAAACAATATTGCATTAATACTATTAATTTTATCGGTTCTTATAAATTTCAATAAGAACAATTTCAATATAAATCTACTTTTTTTCTTTCCAATAGTATTGTTTTTATGGATGTCTGTATCCTATTTTTGGAGTATTGATAAACATGAAACGTTAAAAGCTATTCCAAAAGGAATTGCTTTACTACTACTGCCATTGGTGTTCATGAAAGTACAAATTTCCAAAACAGAAAAAGAAAAGCTTTTGAAATATTATAGCTTTTCAATGGTATTAATTGTAGTTTTTTTCCTTTTAAGAGCAGTAATTAGATATTTAATAAGTCAAGACACAAGGAGCTTTTTCTACCATGGAGAAAGCGATGATGATTATGGATTAGTACCTAATCTATTAAATGCAATTCATGTTTCAGTTTTTGTTGCATTAGCTTTTTTTTATTTTTTCACAAAAGAAATTAAATCTAAAATTGATATAGCACTCTCATTACTTCTCGCAGGATTTATTATTTTACTTTCTTCCAAAAATATAATTCTAGTTGTTGTTGTTTTAATTTTAGTTTACTTTTTCTACTATTCAAAAGCATCTCACAAAATGAGACTTAGAAATCTTATAATTTTTATAGGGATTATTGCAATTGGACTGTCTTTTGGCAAGATTAAACAACGTTTTCAAGAGGAGTTTAGAAACAATGCGCCAAATAGTATAAGCCCAGATGTTTCAGCAACTTTTGAGAATGGTGTGCACAACGTTAGTATCTATGAAGCATGGAACAATGAAAAGTTTTCTCCAAATGATTACTTTCCAGGAACTGCTTTAAGAGTTTATCAAGCAAGAATGTTTTTGGAACTTTTAAAAGAAGAAAATTTATTTATACAAGGATTTGGTTTAAATGCTTCTGAAATTAAATTATTAGAAAAAGAAAAGAAATATAATCTATATCATGGGTATGGAAGATTTAACTTTCACAATCAATACATCCAGAATTTTGCCGAAATTGGTGTAGTTGGATTTTTACTTTTAGTCATTATGCTGTTTCAAACATTAAAAAAAGCAATAAATAACAAAGATTTTATGCATTTTTCTTTTGCAGTTCTAATGATAAGTTTATTTTTGACAGAATCTTTTCTTTGTAGGCAAAGAGGCGTTGTCTTTTTTACATTATTATTTTGTATTTTCAATTCAATAAGCCCCAAAGAATCAATTAATATAGAAACAAAATTATGAAAAGAATATTAATAACAGGAGCGGCAGGTTTTTTAGGATCTCATCTTTGTGATCGTTTTATCAAAGAAGGATACTTTGTTATCGGAATGGATAACCTGATTACTGGAGATTTAAAAAACATTGAACATTTATTCAAACTTGAAAATTTTGAATTTTACCATCACGATGTAACTAAATTCGTTCACGTTCCGGGAAAATTAGACTATATTCTTCATTTTGCATCTCCGGCATCTCCAATTGATTATTTAAAAATTCCTATTCAAACCTTAAAAGTTGGCTCTTTAGGGACACATAATCTTTTAGGATTGGCTAGAGTAAAAAAAGCTAGAATTCTTATTGCATCAACTTCAGAGATATATGGAGACCCTTTAGTTCATCCACAAACAGAAGAATATTATGGAAATGTAAACACCATTGGTCCAAGAGGTGTTTATGATGAGGCAAAACGTTTTCAGGAATCAATAACTATGGCTTACCATACTTTTCACGGTGTGGAAACAAGAATAGTCAGAATTTTTAATACCTACGGACCAAGAATGCGACTAAATGATGGACGCGTAATTCCCGCTTTCATCGGACAAGCTTTACGTGGTGAAGATTTAACTATTTTTGGAGATGGTAGTCAAACACGTTCTTTTTGCTATGTTACTGATCAAGTTGAAGGAATATTCAGACTATTGCATTCCGATTATATTTATCCTGTTAATATTGGTAATCCAGATGAAATCACAATTAAAGATTTTGCGGATGAGATTATAAAACTAACAGGAACTGAACAAAAAGTTGTTTATCATCCATTACCAATAAACGATCCTCTACAACGTCAACCAGACACTACTAAAGCTAGAGAAATTCTAGGTTGGGAAGCTAAAGTAAATAGAGAAGAAGGAATGAAATTGACTTATGATTATTTCAAATCTTTATCATCGGAAGAATTACTAAAAGAAGAACACAAAGATTTCAAAGGTTACATCCATTAAAATATGGTTGCACAGCAAACAGGTAGGTATTCAAAATATATTAGACCAATAAGTATCACTATAGATATTTTGGTCATTACCATATTAAGTTTATATTTCTTTAGAGATTTAAATCTTAATATGGTATATTTTATTGCATATCAAACACTTGCTTGGATATTTATTGCCTTTCTTATCAAATTTTATGAAGTATATAGGTTTACAACTCCAGTAGAAATTATATCTAAAATATTTAAACAATTTAGTTTATTTCTATTAGTTGTAATTGCCTTTTTTCCCTTTGCAAAAACAGTGATTTTCAGCGGAAAAGCTATTGCAATTATGATGACAATTAGTTTTGCTATAATTGCCGGAATTAAATACTTCTTGTTTTTTTACCTAAAAAAATACAGAATTACTACAAAAAATAATTTCAGAAATGCAATTATAATAGGATACACTCCAGAAGCAATTCGACTTAAAGAAGTTTTTGATAATCGATTAGATTATGGATATCGTTTTCAAGGATATTTTTCAGATAAAAAACAGAATCCCGAGGTAAAAGGTAAAGTAGAGGACATTAAGAATTTTGTTATAGATCAAAAAATTGATGAAATTTATTGTTCATTGAATGAGATTTCAAATGAAAAATTGAAAGAATTAGTTGAGTTTTCTGATGAAAATAATAAAACAATAAAATTTATTCCTGATACAAAAGAGATATTTTCAAAAAACATGAGAATTGATTATTATGAGCTTTTCCCAGTTTTATCTCTTCAAAAAACTCAACTTCATAACCCAACAATAAAAGGTATTAAAAGAGGATTTGATATTGTCTTCTCACTTTTTGTAATTATTTTTATTCTTTCTTGGTTAATGCCATTAATAGCAGTTTTAATTAAATTAGAATCTAAAGGCCCAATTTTCTTCAAACAAGGTCGCCCAGGATTAGATGAAAACGAATTTTTTTGCTTCAAATTTCGCTCAATGCAGGTAAATGAAACCACAGAAAAAGAGGCTTCTAAAAATGATCCAAGAGTAACCAAAATGGGTAAGTTTATGCGCAAAACAAGTATTGATGAATTTCCTCAATTTTTTAATGTTTTGCTTGGTGATATGTCGGTTGTTGGACCAAGACCTCATTTGTGGTCTCAGAATAAATCGTATGCAAGTAAAGTAAAGAAATATATGGTTCGTCATTATGTAAAACCAGGAATTACAGGACTTGCTCAAGTAAAAGGATATCGAGGTGAAATAGAAACCGATGAAGATATGATAAACCGTATAAAATTTGATGTTTTCTACATTGAAAATTGGTCAATTGTAATGGATATCAAAATCATTATTCAAACGGTTGTAAACATCTTTAAAGGCGAGGATAAAGCTTACTAAAAAACATCTTTTTCAATTAAATAATTCATTTGATTATCTAAATTGAAATTGATTTCTGATTTAACAAATATTTTCTTTTTCATTTCGAATAATTCTGATTTACTCATCTTCGAAATCTTTTGTATTTCATGATTTAATTGCTCATAATTTTCTACAGACGCAACCCAACCCATATTGTCTTCTTCCACAATAGTTTCGCCTTCACCACCACCAAAATATAAAATCGGAAATCCAAGTGAACCATATTCAAATATCTTTGAAGGAACTGAGCCATAAATTCTTGTTTTTAATGGAACAATTGCTATATCAAATTTTTTTAAAGTTTCGTGTAAATCTTTGCGTTCCATCATGCCGTGAAAGAATATCTTTTGTTCCTTTTTAGAAGAAATAAGCTGTTCTATTTGATTTTTTTCTGCGCCATCGCCGAATATGTGTAATTCGATATTTAATTCCTTTAAATCAATATTTTGACACAATTCTAAAACACCTTGAGCAATCCCTAATAGTCCAGCGTAAAATATTTTAATAGGTTGATTTTCTTCAAATGTCAAATCAAAATTTTCAATTTTATGGTCAGGAAAATTCCGATATAAATAACAATTTTTTTCGGGGAATAAGGATTTTACATGTGTTATAATTTCATTGGACTGACCAATAATTAATGTTGCTTTTTTATAGATAAATCGTTCTAAAAATAAGGAGAATTTATGAGAAAACGAACCTTCTTTCAACGCCTTCAATTCAATTGCAGCTAATGGCCAAAGGTCTGAAATATTGAGAATTATTTTTTTATTTTTCAACGAAAGGACAAAAACTGAAATAAAAGATAATAATAATGGAGGCGATTGAACGACCACTTTTTTAGGAGTCTTTTTAAATAATAAATAGAAAAATAAACTCATTGAAAAAGACAGAACCGAAATAACTCTAACAATCAAATTTTTACTCACACTTGGATAAATCCAAAGACGTTTTACAGTAATATTATCACGATTTTCTGTAGCCGAAAACTTACCTTTATATTCAGGAAACAATTCGCCTTTTGGATAATTCCCAAGCGGACAAATTACAGAAACTTTATAATTATTTTGATACAATTTCAGGGCCAACTGCTCAATTCTATTTGCAGCAGCACCTTTTTCTGGCGGATAATAATTGGATATGATTAGGATTTCTTTCATTATTTTGAAAGCAAAATATCAATAATTCTTTCTGATGCTTTTCCATCCCAAAGCTCAGGAATTCCTCTTTTTGACAAACCATTTTCTAGAAATTTCGTAAATTCTAAAGTCAAATTTTCTATTGAAATTCCAACTAAATTATTAGTACCAATTTCAATAGTTTCTGGTCTTTCGGTTGTGGTTCGCATAGTAAAACATGGAATTCCTAAAACCGTAGTTTCTTCAGAAATCCCTCCAGAATCAGTAATCACAGCAAAACTATTTTTAATCAAATACATAAAATTCAAATAACCTTGCGGTTCTACAAATAAGATGTTTTTTAAATTCAAATTGGTTTCACCAAGAATTGCTTTCGTTCTAGGATGAATAGGAAAGATTATTTTTTTATCTCCAACCATTTTATCAATTCCTTCCAATAAATCAATCAATGATTTCTCTTCATCAACATTTGATGGACGATGTAAGGTTAAAATAATATAATTTCCAGTTTCTAATTGAAATTCATTCCAAAAACTCGGAGCCGAAATTCGATTTAAATTCTGATATAAAGTATCAATCATCACATTTCCAACAAAATGAACATTAGAGGATTGAACCCCATTTTTCAATAAATGTTCTGAGGCTGAAGTTGAGGTAGTAAAGAAATAATCGGTAATGCTATCGGTGACAATTCGGTTAATTTCTTCGGGCATTGTCATATCTCCAGAACGAATTCCAGCTTCAACATGTGCGACTTTAATATTCATTTTCTTGGTCACAATGGCACAAGCCATAGTCGAATTGACATCACCAACTACTAAAACTAGTTCGCACGGATTTTGAAGTAATTCCTTTTCAAAAGCAACCATAATGGCACCAGTTTGCTCGGCTTGTGAACCACTTTTAACTTCCAGGTTAGCATTTGGATGTGGAATATTCAATTCTTCAAAAAAAGTATCGCTGAGGTTTTTATCGTAATGTTGACCTGTATGCACTAATCTAAAAGAGATATTTGAACCTTCAGATTGTTGCTTTTCAATCGCCATGATTATGGGTGCGATTTTAATAAAATTAGGTCTTGCGCCTGCAATTATGGTGATTTTCATAATTTATTTTTTGTAACCAATTTTTGTTCTTGGTTTTTTATTTTCTTCTTTTTCTGTTAATTCATCCAAATAGCTAAAAACCAGTTCAATATTTTTGTCGTGATTTTCTAATTTCTTCTGAATTTGAGCAATATCCAATCGAATTTCAGTTGTGTCTAAAAGCATTTGTCGCACTTTAGTAAAAATTCTAATGATTTGAATATTAGTTTGAATGGCTTTGTCACTATTCAAAACACTTGATAACATTAATACTCCGTGCTCTGTAAATGCCATTGGTGCATAACGCAAACCCATTTTGTCGGAATTGGAGGTCACAAATTGTGACCTCCAATTCAAAAACTCAGTTTCTGTCAATTCAAACATAAAATCTTCCGGAAATCGAGAAATATTTCTTTTTACTGCTTGTTTTAAAACTTTTGTTTGTATACCATAAAGAGTTGCTAAATCTCTGTCTAACATCACTTTTTGATTTCGGATAAAGTAAATTTTATCTGAAATTGTTTCTTCAGAAATTATTAAATTTTGGCTCATATATTTATTTTATTAACGATATAAACTGCTTCAACTTGCCGCTTTTACTTCTTTCAAGTTTTTCTTTTCGAGTAAAAGTGAAGGTTAATCCGCTTTCTAAATAAGTTGCAATCGCTTTCTCAATATTCAGAATTTGGTTTTCAGTTAATTTATTTTGGCTTACATATTCAATATCAAAAGTATCAATTTTAGTTTGTTTTACAACAAATTCTTTTACATTTCCGTCGTCTTCAATGATGCTTTTGGTAACGTAGTAAAAGGTCAATCCAGGCGATTTTTTTCCGCTTGGAAGAATGGCAACATCGTTAGTTCTACCAATTAATTTTTTCAGAATTGGTTTTTTAAACGTACTTTTTTCATCAAGAATTCCTATATCACCAATATCATAACGAATGAATGGATGTGCTTTATTGTACAATGAAGTAATTACAATTCGACCTTCTTTTCCGTTGGGAAGAACATTATTATTATCGTCTAAAATTTCTACAAATAACGTTTCCGAATTTACTTGCCATTCACCTTGTGGATTTTGAAACGCAATTAAATCCAACTCAGAAGCGCCATATTCATTGACAACCGGAACGCCAAATTGTTTTTCCATCAATAGTTTATCTTCTTCAAATAACATTTCGGAAGTAACAACACAACATTTTAAACTAGGACAAACTGATGTTAATACAATGTTTTTCTTTTGAAGAAATTTTGCAAATAAAACGATAGAAGAAGTATAACCGTTAATGTAATCAAACTTTTTATTCTGAAATTTCAGTAGCACTTTTTCAAGAATTTTATCTGACAAATCAAAAATTGTAAATCGATAACTGTTCTTCAAAAAATCTTTAATGCGTTCTTTGGTGTTTCCGATAAAATCCAAAGGAATTCCGTAAAATCGTGCTTGTAATGACGAATTAAAATCAATTCCAAACCATCCAAATTGATTTATAATATTTGCCCAAGTTAAGGCGTGACAAAATTTATCTTTCGCAAAAATAAAGGGATCTCCACTTGAACCCGAAGTTTTATTTAGATAAACATTTTTCGTAGTAAATCCGTTAGAAAGTCTTTCTGACAAAGGTTTTTGAAACTCCTTTTTAGTCATAATTGGAAGTTCATTCCATCCCGAAACTTCGGTATTGAAATCAGATTTTCCAACAAATTCTTGATACGATTTATTGTTTTTTAAATGATATTCAACAATTTCTTTTCGTTTTAAAATACTATGGCTTTCATAATCGGAATCTGAAATTGATTGAATTTTTTCAAATTCAGCAATTGCTTCCTTCATCGGAAAACCATTTAGCTTGAGCGTTAAATTGAAAAGGTGGAACACAAGAAATCTATTTTGTTCAAAAATACTAAAAACAAAAACTTTTCTATCAATTAGCTTTAAATTCTTTTGAAAAGAAACTATTTTTGCAAGACAACATAACTACACACACAATGACAATTTTACTACTTGGTTCTGGCGGACGCGAACACGCATTAGCATGGAAAATGTTACAATCAGACAAATGTTCTAAACTTTTTGTAGCACCTGGAAACGCTGGAACATCGCAAATTGCAATCAATGTTTCTTTAAATATTTTAGATTTTGAAGCCATAAAAGCATTTTCACTTCAAGAAAAAGTTGACATGGTAGTAGTTGGTCCAGAAGACCCATTGGTTCATGGAATTTATGATTTCTTCAAAAACGATTCTCAACTAAATCATATTCCTGTAATTGGTCCGTCAAAAGCTGGTGCTCAATTAGAAGGAAGTAAAGAATTTGCTAAAGAATTTCTTATCAAGCATAAAATTCCAACTGCGGCTTACGATAGTTTTACAAAAGAAACGGTTGAAAAAGGATGTCATTTTCTAGAAACATTACAACCGCCATATGTTCTTAAAGCGGATGGATTAGCAGCAGGTAAAGGTGTTTTAATTATTCAAGATTTAGAAGAAGCTAAAACGGAATTGCGAAATATGTTGGTTCACGAAAAATTTGGATCAGCAAGTGCAAAAGTCGTGATTGAAGAATTTCTTGACGGAATTGAATTAAGTTGTTTCGTTTTGACCGACGGAAAAAATTACAAAATTCTTCCAACGGCGAAAGATTATAAACGAATTGGCGAAGGCGACACCGGTTTAAACACCGGCGGAATGGGAGCAGTTTCTCCGGTTCCATTTGCAGACGCAGTTTTGTTGGAAAAAATTGAGACACGAATTGTAAAACCAACAATCGCTGGTTTGCAAAGTGACGGAATTGAATACAAAGGCTTCGTTTTTATAGGATTGATAAACGTAAAAGGCGAACCAATCGTAATTGAGTATAATGTGAGAATGGGTGATCCAGAAACGGAAGTTGTAATTCCGAGGTTGAAATCGGATTTAGTAGAACTTTTTAAAGCAGTTGGAAATCAAACATTGAATGAAGTTTCTTTAGAAATTGACGAAAGAAGTGCCACAACAATCATGGTGGTTTCTGGCGGATATCCTGAAGATTATGGAAAAGGTTTTGAAATTACAGGATTAGAAAATATAGAAGATTCAATAGCTTTTCACGCTGGCACAAAATTAGAAAACGGAAAAGTTGTAACAAATGGTGGTCGAGTTATTGCCGTTACATCATTTGGCGAAAGCTTTCAAGAAGCCATAAAAAAATCTTACCAAAACATAGACAAGCTACATTTTGATAAGATGTATTTTAGAAAAGATATCGGTTTCGACTTACTTTAAGAACGAATGTGCCGTAGTATCTTGGTTTTCTTCGTTGTTTTTTTGGTGAGCAGCCAATTGTTTGCACCAATATACGATGTATTTAGCACAAATTGCCATTAATGTCCAGCTAACGATATTAGCCAACCACCAATTATCTAACTCTAATGCACGTAACCAATCTAGTGGTTTAAATAAAAAATCTACAAAAAGTGATTGTATTGCTTCGAAAAATGCTTTCATTTTTAAACAAGTGTTATATTTACATCCACAAAAGTATAAAATATCCTCATGATAACAAGCGTTTTTAAAAAATCTACACCAATTAATTATTCTTTTATAGGAATTTTGATGGTTTTTGTCTTTTTTACCTACCAGTTTCAGGATACAAAATGGACAAGTTCGTTATTTGAAATTGCAAAAAAGTCGGCTTTATTATTAATTTTATTTGCATCACTTTTTACAGCAAATTTTATTGTTAAGAAAAACGCATTAACTAAGGATAGTGCTTATACTATTTTCTTTGTTCTTATTTTTTTAATGTTTTTCCCAAACGTTTTAAATAATTACAAACTTATTGTATCTAATTTTTTCATTTTATTAGCGATGAGAAGATTGGTTTCTTTACAAACATTGAAAGCCCCAAAAGAGAAAATATTTGATGCTTCGTTATGGATTTTTGTAGCTAGTTTATTCCATTTTTGGGCAATACTTTTTATTTTATTGGTTTACATCTCCATAATTTTTCACGTTTCTAGAGATTATAGAAATTGGTTAATTCCTTTTGTAGCCCTTTTCAGTTCATCAATAATCTTTGTTTTTTATGCTTTATTATTTGATAAAGAAGCTATTGATGTTTACCTTCAATCGGAAGTAATAAATTTGCAAGTAGACTATTTTACTAATAATTATCAAAATATTGCTTTTTCTATTTATGCAGTATTTGTTGTTTTTTTTGTTTTACCCTATTTGTTTACATTAACAAACAAACCACTAAACTTACAGGCGTCCTATAAAAAAGTATTGTTAGCTTTTTTTATTGGTATAGCTATTTTCTTTATCTCTGCTAATAAAAGTAATGAAGTATTAGTTTACACATTTTTGCCAATGGCTATAATGGCTACAAACACTATAGAGTATCTACAAAATAAAATTCAACAAGAAATTATTTTGTTTGTCTCAATAATATGTTGTGTTTTCTGTTTCTTTTCACAGTTATAATTTGCTTCCGTAAGCTAAATCTCCTGCGTCTCCAAGTCCTGGAATAATGTAATTTTTCTCGTTTAGTTTTTCATCAAGAGCGGCAACCCAAAGATGACAATTATTTGGAAGATTTTCTTCAAGATAAGCAATTCCTTCTGGTGCAGCAATTACAACTGCAAGGTGAATTTCTTTTGGTTTTTGTTCCAAATGCAATTTATTTAAAACTGCAACAATGGATTGACCTGTTGCTAACATAGGATCAATTAGAATTAAGTTTTTATTTTCAAAGGATGGAGCTGCTTGATATTCTACTAAAATTTCAAAATAATCATCATTATTTGGATGATGACGATAAGCTGAAACAAAACCATTTTCGGCATTATCAAAAATATTCATGAAACCTGTATGCAATGCCAATCCTGCACGAAGAATAGAACACAAAACGACATTGTCTGCAATTGTTGTAGTATGTTTTACGCCAAGAGGAGTTTGAACATCAATTGATTTATACTCTAAAGTTTTACTTAATTCATACGCCATAATTTCTCCAATACGTTCAATGTTTTTTCTAAAACGCATGCTGTCTTTTTGAATGTTGACATCCCGAATTTCCGCCAAAAAATGATTTAGAATACTATTGTTTTCAGAGATATAATGAATTTGCATAAAAGTAAAAAATTTGTATGTTTAAGTAAAAGTATAAAAACTATCTTTGCAAATAAAATTAATCATTATGTTTTCAAAATTTGCCTATTCTATAT
This sequence comes from Flavobacterium chungnamense, assembly GCF_039539165.1. NCBI lineage: Bacteria > Pseudomonadati > Bacteroidota > Flavobacteriia > Flavobacteriales > Flavobacteriaceae > Flavobacterium > Flavobacterium chungnamense. Next base: position 69,867 of record NZ_BAABCS010000016.1, on the reverse strand, counting down.
TTGAACAAAGTATCAAGGATTATCACGTTTACGACAATGTAAACCAACCTATTAACAATCCATATCCAAAGGAAAAAATAGAACATTTACTTTATTTTAAAAACTGGATTGACACGGTTCAATGGCATTATGAAGACATTATTCGTGATCCAAATATCGATCCTGTTGCAGCATTAACTTTGAAAAGAAAAATCGACACTTCTAATCAAGAACGTACCGACATGGTAGAATATATTGACAGTTATTTTCTTCAAAAATATGCTCATGTTGAAGTAAAACCAACAGCTAAAATCAATTCAGAATCTCCTGCTTGGACAATTGATAGATTGTCAATTTTAGCTTTAAAAATTTATCACATGAACGAAGAAGCAACTCGTGCTGAAGCTTCACAAGAACACAGAGATAAATGTCAAGAAAAACTAAACGTGCTTTTAGAGCAAAGAACCGATTTATCAACAGCAATCGACGATTTATTGACTGATATTGAAAATGGTGACAAATTCATGAAAGTGTACAAACAAATGAAAATGTACAATGATGATGATTTGAATCCGGTTTTGTATCAAAATAAAAAATAATTTCCGACAACCTTTGTCACATAAAATAAAACATATAGCTGTCATTCGACTCTCTGCAATGGGAGATGTCGCAATGACAGTTCCTGTTATTTTAGCATTAGTCAATCAGTATCCAGAAGTTAAAATAACGATGGTTTCTCGCCCATTTTTCAAACCCATTTTTGAAAATATACCTAATGTAACTTTTTTATCAGTTCATACCAATCACCAACACAAAGGAATATTTGGATTGTATAGATTATACAAAGAAATTAAACACCAAAATATTGAACAAGTTGCCGATTTACACAACGTTTTGCGTTCAAAAGTTATTAGATTTTTATTTGCTTTAAGTGGAAAAAAAGTAGCCTATACTGATAAAGGAAGGAAAGAGAAAAAAGAATTAACACGTGCAGAAAATAAAATTTTCAAGCCACTAAAATCAATGTTTGAAAGACATGTAGATACTTTTAGACAGTTAGGTTATGATATAGATTTAAGTAATCCTGTTTTTTTGAGGCAAATGGATATTCCTTTAAAAGCACAAAAAATTATCGGAAATAAAAATCAAAAATGGATAGGAATAGCACCTTTTGCTCATTACCAAAGTAAAACCTATCCAATGGATTTGATGAGAGAAGTTATTAGTAAATTATCTGAAAATCCAAACTTAAAAATCCTTCTTTTTGGTGGAGGGAAAAAGGAAATGAAACTATTAGAAGAGTTTGCGAATGAAAATAAAAACGCATTCAACTTTGCTGGGAAAATATCTTTTGATGATGAATTACATCTGATTTCTAATTTAGATTTAATGGTATCTATGGATAGCGGAAACGCTCATTTGGCAGCCATGTTTGGCGTAAAAACCATCACGCTTTGGGGCGCAACGCATCCTTATGCAGGATTTTCACCATTCAATCAACCTTTAGAAAATTGCTTGACAGCTGATAGAAATCAATATCCATTATTACCAACTTCTGTGTATGGAAATAAAAACGTTGCTGGTTATGAAGATGTGATGCGAAGTATTCCGGTTAACGATATTATCCAAAAAATAAATTCCAATCTTGCTTAACAAAATTGGAATTTGGAATTCTTTATATTGGAATTTAAAATCTAAACATCATCAAAATCCACAAATATCTCACTACTTGTTGGATGCGCTTGACAAGTTAATATTAATCCGTCGGCAACTTCTTTATCAGTTAAAATGGAGTTCTTTTTCATTTCAGCAGTTCCTTTTGAAATTCTTGCTAAACAACTGCTGCAAATTCCGCCTTGGCAAGAATAAGGAGCGTCGATGCCTTGTTTTAAAGCTGCTTCCAATAAAGTTTGCTTCTGACTCATTTCAAAAATTGTTTCTTCATCGTCAACTAAAACCGTGATTTTTGTATGACCATTTTCTGATGTTGCAATTTCTTTTTCTGCTGAAGTTGATGTTGAAAACAATTCAAATTTGATGTTCTTATCAGCTACATTTTGCTCTTTTAAAACATTGGAAACCAAATTAATCATTTCTTCTGGACCACATAAATAAAATTTTGAGAATTCTTTTTCTTTGTGTTTGTTGTTCAAAACAAAGTTCACATTGGCCTTGTCAATTCGACCAAAAAGTTCATTTTCAACCTTAATTTGAGTGTAAGCAAAATGCACAAAAAATCTTCCTACATATTGTTGTTGCAAATCGTGTAATTCTTGATGAAATATGGTTTCGTCAGTGTTTTTATTTCCGTAAACTAAAACAAAAGTGCTGTCTTTTTCGTTATGCAAAACCGATTTTAAGATGGACATTACTGGTGTAATTCCGCTTCCGGCAACGAACGCAGCATAGTTTCTTTGTCTGCCAACTTGTGGTTCGAAAGTAAATTTACCTTCAGGTTGACCCACTTCAATAATATCACCAACCTTCAAATTATCGTTTGCAAATTTTGAGAAATGTCCGTTTTTTACTGACTTAATCGCAATTCGTAGTTCACCACTTTCTGGTGAAGAACATATAGAATAGGCACGACGTATTTCTTGTCCGTCAAGCGTAAGTTTTAGATTAATATATTGACCTGCAATAAATTGGTAAGCCGATTGTAATTCAGAAGGCATATTAAAAACTACAGAAACTGCGCTTGGAGTTTCACGTTTTACTTCTTTGATTTGTAATTTATAGAATTGTGACATTGTAAGTAATTTTTACAAAGGTAAGAAATAGCAATTATTTACTTTTATTTAAAATTTGAAATGTTTGTAACAAATTTTTAAATTCATCATCTAATACTTCATCCAAAAACAATCAACTATGTTCAAACATTTTATTATGCTCGAATGGAAGTCATTTCTTCGTTCGGCATCCTTAGGAACTAATATTGCGATGAAAATCTTTATTGGTTTTTTTGCAGCTTATTTTATGGTGATTTTTATTGCTGCTGGAGTTGGAGCCTTCTTTATTTTGAAAGAATCTGGACTTGAACCACTTTCAACTGTAAATAAATTCATGATTTACTATTTGGTAATGGATTTGGTGGTTAGGTATTTTCTTCAAAAAATGCCCGTTATGAATATTCGTCCGTTATTGACTTTACCTATAAAAAGAAATACGATTGTTCATTTTACTTTAGGGAAAACGGCTTTGTCTTTTTTCAATTGGTCACATGCGTTATTTTTTATTCCGTTTTCTATCGTTTTAATGATGAATGGTTATTCGGTTTTGAATGTAATTCTTTGGCATTTAGGAATTATGGCGCTGTTTTATTTAAATAATTTTATAAATGTTTTAATCAATAATAAAGACAGTGTTTTCTACTCGGTTTTGGCTGTTGTTGCAGGTTTAGGACTAGCTCATTATTATAAAATTTTTGATATCACACTTTACACACAGCCCTTTTTTCAGGGAATGTACGAAACTGTTTTTGTGTTTTTGATTCCGATACTTTTGGTAGTTGCGACCTATTATTTTGCTTTCAATTATTTTAAAAGTAATTTGAATTTAGATGAAGGTTTGGCTAAAAAAAGTGACATCGCAAAAACCGAAAACTACACCTTTTTAGACCAATTCGGAACCCTAGGAACGTTCTTGAAGAACGACATCCGATTGTTAAGAAGAAACAAACGTTCAAAAACAACTTTGATAATGAGTTTCTTATTCATCTTTTACGGATTGTTATTTTTCACCAAATCAATAGAAGTTTATCAAAGTCCGATGTTTCAAATCTTTGCCGGAATTTTCGTTTCAGGAGGTTTTCTTTTCACGTTCGGACAATTTGTACCAAGTTGGGACAGCGCTTATTATCAGTTGATGATGAGTCAAAATATTCAATACAGAGAATACATCAGTTCTAAATGGTGGTTGATGGTTATCGGAACATTGATTTCAACAATTTTAGCATCGTTTTATCTATTTTTTGGAGTTCACACTTATTTATTAGTTGTTGCTGGTGCAATTTTCAACATCGGAGTAAATTCACATTTAGTAATGCTTGGCGGTGCCTTTGTAAAAACTCCAATTGATTTAACTACTGGGAAAGGAGCTTTTGGTGACAAGCAAGCCTTCAATGTAAAAACGATGTTAATTGCTATTCCAAAAATGGTTTTACCAATGGTGGTTTATGCTTTAGGATATTACCTTTTCTCACCAAACATCGGATTATTATTTGTTGCTTTGGCAGGTATTCTCGGATTTGCTTTTAGAAATTATGTTTTCAATCAAATCGAAAAAATCTACAAAAGAGAAAAATACGCAACCATCGCTGCATACAAACAAAAAAACTAGTTTCAGACTAAGTACTAATCACTAATTACTAAAAAAATGATACAAGTAAACAATCTTTCAAAAACATATAACAACGGAGTTAAAGTATTAAATATCACTAATCTTGATATTCCTAAAGGACAGAGCTTTGGATTAGTAGGAAATAACGGAGCAGGAAAAACTACTTTTTTCAGTTTGCTGTTAGATTTAATTCAACCCTCAACAGGATTTATTAAAAACAACTCTATTCAAGTAAATACTAGTGAAGCTTGGAAACCTTTTACAGCAGCTTTTATTGATGAAAGTTTTCTTATCGGTTATTTGACAGCCGAAGAATATTTCTATTTCATTGGTGATTTGCGCGGTCAGAATAAAGCCGATGTTGATGCGCTTCTAGCAAAACACGAAGAATTTTTTAACGGAGAAATCTTAAAAAGCAAAAAATATTTACGTGATTTATCTAAAGGAAACATGAAAAAAGTGGGAATCATAGCCACTTTAATCGGAAATCCTGAAGTGGTGATTCTTGACGAACCGTTTGCTAATTTAGACCCAACAACGGTAAATCGATTGAAAAAAATTATCAAAGAATTATCTGATAATCCGGAAGTTACTGTTTTAGTTTCTTCGCATGATTTGGTACATACGGTTGAAGTTTGCAACAGAATTGTAGCATTAAATAAAGGCGAAATTGTAAAAGATATTGAAACATCGCCAGAAACATTGAGAGAATTGGAAGCATTTTTTGCTGTATAATTTTCAGGTTCAAAAAAGTATAAATCCGAAGTACAAACTAATGTTCTTCGGATTTCTTTTTTAAAAAAATCATTATTTTTTTCCACTTATCAAAAAGAAGTGTATTTTTACCAGTCAGTTATACTAAAATTAACCTTTTAGAGTTACTTATTAAAACGTTTTTACATTGAAATCAAATACTATTAAATACTTATTTCTAATTGGAATAATTGCTTTTTTTGTGGCTTGTTCTACAAAGAAGAACACTTTTCTTGCTAGAAATTCACATGCTTTAAGTACAGAATATAATATCCTTTATAATGGTGGTATTGCCTTAGATAAAGGGATTTCCGATTTAAAATCACAATATAAAGACAACTTCTGGGAAGTACTTCCTGTTGAGCGAATGCAAATTACCCAAGACCAAATGCTTCCGGGTCAAGCCAAAAATGCCAACTTCGAAAGAGCTGAAACCAAAGCAACGAAAGCGATTCAAAAACATTCTATGAATATCGAAGGCGGTGAAAAGAATCCGCAAATGGATGAAGCACATTTAATGTTGGGGAAAGCTCGTTACTACGACCAAAGATTTGTTCCTGCTTTAGAGGCATTCAATTATGTTTTGTATAAATATCCAAATAGCGACAAGATCTATGAAGTGAAAATTTGGAGAGAAAAAACTAACATGCGCATGGATAATGATGCATTAGCGGTTACGAATCTTAGAAAACTTCTAAAAGAAATTAAATTTAAAGATCAAATTTTCGCCGATGCAAATGCAACCTTAGCTCAGGCTTTTCTGAACTTAAAAGAACAAGATAGTGCTGTTGCAAAATTGAAATTGGCTACAGAATTTACAAAGTCTAATGAAGAAAAAGCAAGATATCACTTCATTTTAGGACAGGTATATGAACAAATGGGTCATAAAGACAGTGCGTTTGCAAAATATCAAGATGTCATTAACATGAAAAGAAAAGCAGCAAGACAGTATGTAATTCAGGCACATGCTCGTCAAGCGCAACAATTTGATTTTGAAAAAGGAGATACTTTATCCTTTATAAAAAAATATAAAGATTTATTGAAAGACAGAGAAAATCGTCCTCATTTAGATGTTCTTAATCATCAAATGGCCTTATTCTATGACAAATCAAAAAAGCCAGAAGTTGCTAAAAAATATTATAATAAATCATTAAAATCTAGATCTCAAGATGAGTATTTGATAGCTTCTAATTATAGAAATTTAGCAGAAATTTATTTCAACAAAGCTAAATATGTAACAGCTGGAAAATATTTTGATAGCACGTTAACTGTTTTAAATTCAAGAACACGTGAATTTAAATTGATTACAAAAAAGAGAGAGAATCTTGAAGATGTAATTAAATTTGAAGGAATCGCACAACGTAACGATAGTATTTTAAAAGTGGCATCAATGTCTTCTTCTGAAAAGGAGAATTATTACAAACAGTTTATTGATGAACTTAAAAAAGAAGAAAAAAGAAAACAAGAATTAGCAGAGAAGGAAGCGAAAATTAAAGAGTTGGCTGCCTTAAATTCCTCTGATGGCGATGTTTTAGGTAAAAATGGAGCTAAAGAATTAGCCCAACCTGATAACATGGTCTCTAAACAAGTTGCTCCCAAAGCAATTGCACCAACACCTTCAATTTCAAGTACTTCAAGCACATTTTACTTTTATAATCCTTCTACAGTCGCTTTTGGTAAAGTAGAGTTTAAGAAAAAATGGGGAAATAGACCTCACGTAGAAAATTGGAGATGGTCAAAAGATATCATCAAAGAAGATAAAAATCCTGATGAAAACAACGAAGTTGCAGACAAAGGTGATAAAGAAGAAGTTGACGAACGTTACACTACTGATTTCTATTTGAAACAAATCCCTTCTTCAGATAAAGATTTGGATAGTATTGCTAAGGAAAGAAATTTTGCATTCTATCAATTAGGAGTAATCTACAAAGAGAAATTTAAAGAATATAAAAGAGCTGCTGAAAAACTTGAAAAACTACTTCAAAATAATCCTGAAGAGCGATTGGTGCTTCCTTCAATGTATAACTTATATAAGATTTATGAAATCGTAGATCCAAGTAAAGCGCAAGCGATGAAAGCTAAAATTACGGCTCAATATCCAGATTCTCGTTATGCACAAATTATAAACAGTTCAACAAATTCTGGACAATTAGGTTCTACACCAGAAGTTGCTTATGATTTACTTTATAAAGATTATGAAAAAGGATTGTACAGAGAAGTATTACCAAAAACTGAACTTGCAGTAGAGCAGTTTACAGGTGAGGAAATGGCATCAAAATTTGAATTACTAAAAGCCAATCTTTTAGGAAAACTTAAAGGATTGAGTGAATTTAAAAAAGCACTTAATTATGTAGCGTTAACATATCCTAATAGTGAGGAAGGAAAATCTACTGAAGTGTTTTTGGCTAAAAAAATGCCTTACTTAGAATCTCTTTCTTTTAATTCGGAGTTTCCATTGTCATGGAACATCTTGTATAAAGCAGATAACTTGGAAGACAAAAACACTAAAGCATTGTTAGAAAAGTTAAACAAATTTGCCAAAGAAAGAACAATAGAAAAACTATCAATATCTACAGATATTTATACACTTGATAAAAATTTCATTGTAATTCACGGAATCAAATCGTTAGATAATGCAAAAGGAATTGCACAGGTTTTAAAAGAATTTAAAGAATATAAAATTGCAGAACCAGCTATTGTTATATCGAGTGAGAATTATAAAGTTGTTCAGGTTAAAAAGAACATTGACGAATATACAACAGGTGATTGGTTAAATAAAGATATAATTCCAATTCAAAGAAATCTTGAATTAGACCAACCTAAAGAAGATGCAAAAAAGAAACCTGAACTCACAAAAGAAGATGTTTTAAACAAACTCAATCAACAAGCTCCTCCTGAAAAAGGAAAATCTAATCAAGCTCCAAAAGGAACAAACTCAATTGAGACTGATGACGCGCCACCAAAAGGGATGATGCCACCAACACCTGAATTACCAAAAAAACCATAAAGTCATGTTTGATAAAAAACCAAAATCATATACAGATCTTTTAGGAAAAACTAACAGAATAGTTGAGGGAACAATTATCAAAGGCGATATTTCTTGTCCAGCTGATTTTCGTTTAGATGGCCATTTAATTGGTAATTTCGAAACTAAAGGCAAGTTAGTCATCGGACCAGCTGGAAGTGTTAAAGGCGATATCATTTGTAAAAGTTGTGATATTGAAGGTAAATTTGAAGGAAAAATTCAAGTATCAGAAATATTGAATTTGAAATCTAAAGCAGTAATTCACGGAGAAGTAATCTGTGGTAAACTAGCCGTTGAACCTGGAGCAGAATTTAGCGCCACATGTGTTATGAAACCTCAAGTAAAAAACCTTCCACAGAATGGACAACCAGTCGAAGAAAAAACAGCGTAACAAGTGGTTGGCTTTGATAAATATACCTGTTCAAATGGGAGTAATTATTTATTTGTTTTCCCTACTAGGTAATTGGCTTGATCAAAAATATATAAATGAACATGGTTTATTTGTAAAAATCCTCACATTAATAGGTGTCGCTATTGCCTTTTACAATCTTAATAGACAACTAAAAGACATCAATTCCTCTCAATAATGAAGTTCAATCCATACAAATCTATTTTTATTTCTTTTTTTGTTGCTCTTGTCCTATTTGCTATTCACAAATCATTTTTTCTTTTAATAGCCCCAGAAAAATTTGAATTGAGTTTCATTTATTCAATTGAACTTCTATATGCCTTCTTTTTTGTTTTCACCGCAATCATATTATTTGTCTTAATTAAGATTAATCAAAGGAATATAAATAATGTAGGTTTTTCATTTATGTTCTTAACTAGTATAAAAATGGCAATTGCCTACTTTTTTATGCAGCCTATTCTCAATTCACAAAGTATTTATGCAGGATCAGAAAAAATCAATTTCTTTGTTGTTTTCATTCTGTTTTTAATAATAGAAACTGTTGTTACCATAAGAATATTGAACAATAAACAATAAATAGTTCAAAAATCGACAATTTCATCAAAAAAAATAAAAGTAATACTTTTTAATATTAATTTAAATTGTACTTTTGCACCAAATTTCAGAAAATAAATTAAAGATAATTATCAGATATGGTGTTTTCAAACAAACCACTCCAATTTATAGTAGCCGTTTTAGTCGCTTGTCTTCCCTTATTTAGTTCTGCAAATACTGCAACTGATTTTGTTAATGCAAAAGCAGAAGGAACTCATGCAGAAGCTACTTCTCACAAAGAAAAAGAAGCTCACGGAGAACACGCTGAAACTAAAGCGTTATCTGAAGAAGAAAGTGTAATTGAAAAAATAAAAGAGAAAAAAGCACACCACGTTCTAGACTCACATGAGTTTTCTCTATTCGAAGACGAAAAAACAGGAACTCATTATGGTTTTCCTTTACCAATAATCTTGTGGGACAATGGTGTTCATATTTTCTCATCATCAAAATTTGAACATGGTCATGCAGTTGCAGAGTCAAATGGAAATTTTTACAAATTAGGTCACAACGAAAAAATTTATAAAACAGATGCTGCTGGAACATTGACTGGTGATGCACATCACCCAACAAATCCTCAGGTACTTGATTTTTCAATAACCAAAGGTGTTTTAGCAATGATGATAGTTGCTATTTTAATGTTTTTCTTATTCACAGGTTTAGCAAAATCGTATTCAAAAAACGGAAGTATTGCTGCCGGAGCTGGACGCTTTTTTGAACCAATTGTTTTATATGTTCGTGACGAAATTGCAATCCCAAATATTGGTGTGAAACATTACAAACGTTACATGAGTTTTTTATTGACCATATTCTTTTTTGTTTGGTTTTTAAATATCTTTGGATTGACACCACTAGGAATAAACGTTACTGGAAATATTGCAATCACAGCAGGATTAGGAATAATTACCTTTATAATAACTACTCTCACAGCAAATAAAAATTACTGGGGACACATTTTTTGGATGCCTGGTGTACCAATTCTAATGAAAATTATTTTAGCACCTATAGAATTATTGGGTATATTTATTAAACCGTTTGCTTTAATGATACGTCTTTATGCTAATATGATTGCAGGACATATAGTAGTAATGAGTTTATTAGCGTTAATATTTATTTCAAAAAACATAGGAATGGGAGCGTTTTCGTTAACATTAACATTTATAATATCAATAATCGAAATATTAGTTGCTGCATTGCAAGCTTATATTTTCACTATGTTAGCCGCTTTGTATTTTGGAGCAGCAGTAGAAGAGCATCATCACGAAGAAGCTCATCATTAAAATAAAGATTATGAGTGTTAGTTTTTAAAAATATTTAAAATCTAATATTTGAAATCTAATATCAAATTTGAATGTTTAATTTTTAATATATATATTATGGACATCCCAAGAATTGTTGGAGCAGGTTTAGTTGTTATTGGAGCTGGTATTGGTATCGGTAGAATCGGTGGTTCTGCAATGGACGCTATTGCTCGTCAACCAGAAGCATCTGGAAAAATCCAAACAGCTATGCTTATTGCAGCTGCACTTATTGAAGGTATTGGTTTCGCAGCTTTATTTGCTGTTTCAGAAAACTAATATAAACAAAAACAAAAACTGTAACGGTTGGTTTCAGTTTTTGTTTTATTTATACAAATTACAATTATAGAATATACATTATACATAAATTGAGATGGAAAAATTGTGGGAAGATTTTGGATTTGGATTGTTTTTTTGGCAATTAATAATTTTTGTAGGATTAATTTTATTGCTGAAAAAATTTGCTTGGAAACCTATTCTTAATTCAGTAAACGAAAGAGAAGAAGGAATCAAAAACGCATTGCTTTCTGCTGAAAATGCAAAAAAAGAAATGCAAAATCTTAAATCAGATAATGAAAAATTATTAGCTGATGCAAGAGCTGAAAGAGACTTGTTGATGAAAGAAGCTCGTGAAATCAAAGAAAAAATGATTAACGATGCTAAATCTGAAGCTCAAGCAGCTGGAGAAAAAATGATTTCTCAAGCTAAAGCAGCTATTGAAAGTGAAAAAAATGCAGCGATGACAGAATTGAAAAATCAAGTTTCTTCTTTGTCATTAGAAATTGCTGAAAAAGTATTAAGAGACGAATTATCTAACAAAGAATCTCAAACTAAATTAGTTGAGAAAATGTTGGGTGATGCTAAATTAAACTAATCATTATGTCTAGAGCAGCGATTAGATACGCAAAAGCAATTTTAGATATTGCTCAAACTTCAGGAAAAGCTGAAGCAGTTAATAATGATATGAAATCTATCGTTACAGCTGTTGCAGAAAGTACAGAGTTAAAAGATTTTTTATCAAGTCCAGTTATCAAAATGGATGTAAAAAAATCTGCTATATCTGAAATATTTTCAAATGTTCAAACAGAAACTCAAAGTTTGTTCAACTTGTTGTTTGCAAACAAAAGATACGAAATTTTGGAATCAATAGCAGTTCAATACACTAAGTTGTATGATGTAAGTAATGGAGTTGAGGTTGCCAAAGTAACAACAGCATTTCCAATTACTGCAGAATTAGAAACAAAAGTATTAGCTAAAATTGCAGAGTTTTCAAATAAGAAAATAACAATTGAAAATATAGTAGATTCTTCAATTATTGGTGGATTTATTTTAAGAGTTGGCGACCAACAGTATAATGCTTCTGTAGCAGGTAAGTTAGGTGAATTAAAACGTGAATTTGCAAATTAAGATGAAGTATATATTAATCCTATTTTTATCAAGTTTTTCTTTTTTTGGATTTAGTCAAGATATTAAACTAAAAAAAGGAGAAGTTCTTGTTGACGAAAAAGCATGGTTGAATTACGATGGTTGTGGTGGTTTTAGTCAAAATTGTAGTTTAATGTTGGCTTCGAATAAAGAAGAAGTTATTTACATGAATCTTGTTATAGTTCCTGGTGTTGAGCCAATTACAAATTACAACAAGAATGGTGAATTGAAATACATTGAAGTTAAATTTCTAGGTCTGAATAGAACAATTGAATTAGATATGACCTTTAAAAAGGCAATAGGTATTCTTTATAATTCAAAATGTATAAATGAAGATGGTACTTTTGATGAAGATAAGGTTCAAAGATTAATCGAGAAATATGGAACACCTTATTCTGACAGATTACACAAAACGACGACAAATAATAATACGAATACAGTTATAATAAAAGAAGAGCCAAGAAGATCAGGCGTTAATATAAACATAGGTAGATAATCATAAATATTATGGCAGAAATTAAACCTGCTGAAATTTCAGCAATATTAAAAAAACAATTATCTGGTTTTGAATCAGGTGCATCGTTAGAAGAAGTAGGAACTGTACTTCAAGTGGGTGATGGTATCGCTCGTGTTTACGGTTTATCAAATGCTCAATACGGAGAGTTAGTACAATTCGAAAACGGATTGGAAGCTATCGTATTGAACTTAGAAGAAGACAACGTAGGAGTTGTACTTTTAGGACCATCTACAGGAATTAGAGAAGGTTCTACAGTAAAACGTACACAACGTATTGCTTCTTTAAAAGTTGGTGAGCAAATCGTAGGTCGTGTGGTAGATACATTAGGTAATCCAATCGATGGTAAAGGACCAATCGGTGGAGAACTATATGAAATGCCATTAGAAAGAAAAGCTCCCGGAGTTATCTTTCGTCAGCCAGTAACAGAACCATTACAAACAGGTATCAAGTCTATCGACGCGATGATTCCAGTAGGTAGAGGACAACGTGAGTTGGTTATTGGTGACCGTCAAACAGGTAAAACAACTGTTTGTATTGATACTATCTTAAATCAAAAAGAATTTTATGATGCTGGTCAACCAGTATTCTGTATATATGTAGCAATTGGGCAAAAAGCTTCAACTGTTGCATTAATCGCAAAAACATTAGAAGAAAAAGGAGCAATGGCTTACACAGTTATTGTTGCTGCAAATGCTTCTGATCCAGCACCAATGCAAGTATATGCTCCAATGGCAGGTGCTGCAATTGGTGAATATTTCCGTGATTCAGGTCGTCCTGCTTTGATTATCTATGATGATTTATCAAAACAAGCGGTTGCTTACCGTGAGGTGTCTCTTTTATTAAGAAGACCACCAGGTCGTGAGGCTTATCCTGGAGATGTTTTTTACTTACACTCTCGTTTATTAGAAAGAGCTTGTAAAGTAATTGCTGATGATGATATCGCAAAAAATATGAATGATTTACCAGACAACTTGAAAGGTATCGTAAAAGGTGGTGGTTCGTTAACTGCTTTACCAATTATCGAAACTCAAGCTGGTGACGTATCTGCCTATATCCCAACTAACGTAATTTCGATTACTGACGGACAGATTTTCCTTGATGGAGATTTGTTTAACTCTGGAGTTCGTCCTGCAATTAACGTAGGTATTTCTGTATCTCGTGTTGGAGGTAACGCACAGATTAAATCAATGAAAAAAGTTGCTGGAACATTAAAATTAGACCAAGCTCAATTCCGTGAATTAGAAGCTTTCGCTAAATTTGGTTCTGATTTGGATGCGGTTACTTTAAACGTAATTGAAAAAGGTAGAAGAAACGTTGAGATCTTAAAGCAAGCAGTAAACGATCCTTATACAGTTGAAGATCAAGTTGCAATTATCTACGCTGGTTCTAAAAACTTGTTAAGAAACGTTCCTGTAAATAAAGTTAAAGAATTCGAAAACGATTATATCGAATACTTAAATAACAAACACAGAGATACACTTAATGCTCTTAAAGCTGGTAAGTTAGATGATAACATTACTGATGTTTTAGAAAAAGCAGCTAAAGAAATTTCAGCAAAATATAATTAATTATAAGTGAAAAGTGAATAGTGATTAGTAAAAAGCTAATTACTATTTACTTATTACTAATTACTAGAAAAAAATGGCAAACTTAAAGGAAATCCGTAATAGAATTACTTCCGTTTCATCAACGATGCAGATTACTTCTGCGATGAAAATGGTTTCTGCAGCAAAGTTGAAAAAGGCACAAGATGCAATTACAGCAATGCGCCCTTATGCCGAAAAATTAACAGAATTATTGCAAAACCTTTCATCAACACTTGAAGGAGAAGTTGGCGGAAGTTTTACAAAACAACGTGAAATCAATAAGGTTTTAGTGGTAGCAATTACTTCTAACAGAGGTTTGTGCGGTGCTTTCAATACAAATGTTATTAAACAAGCTAAGGTTGTTGCAGATACTTACATTGGTAAACAAGTTGACATTTTTGCAATTGGTAAAAAAGGAAATGATATTTTAGCAAAGACAAGTACAATTATTGAAAATCATAGTGATATTTATGATAATTTAACTTTTGATAATGTAACTACAATTGCTAATATATTAACAGAAAAATTTACTTCTGGTGAATATGATAAAATTGAATTGGTTTATAATCAATTTAAAAATGCAGCTACTCAAATCGTTCAAACAGAACAATTTTTGCCTTTAGCACCTGTTAAATCTGATAAACCAGTTTCAACAGGAGATTATATTTTTGAACCTTCTAAAGAAGAAATTGTAGAAACATTAATACCAAAAATGTTAAAAACACAATTGTATAAAGCAATTCGTGATTCTTTTGCATCAGAGCATGGAGCGCGTATGACAGCAATGCATAAAGCAACTGATAACGCAACCGATTTAAGAAATCAATTGAAATTAACTTACAACAAAGCACGTCAAGCTGCAATTACTAACGAAATCTTAGAGATTGTTGGTGGAGCAGAAGCTTTGAAAGGATAGTTTAATTCAAAATAAAAGTAAGTAAGAGTCAACATTTGTTGGCTCTTTTTTTATTAAGTCGATTTAATAACTATTTTTGTTTCACATTAAATAAAATCACCTTGAGTTTATATAAAAATCTTTTCAAGCAAACACTAATTTATGGTTTGGCAACCGTTTTGCCAAGAATGATAAGCTTTTTGCTCAATCCATTGTATGTAAAAAAACTGCCAAAACAAGAGTTTGCAGATGTCACCATCGTTTTTGCTTGGTTGGTTTTTTTCAATGTAATCTTATCTTATGGAATGGAAACTGCTTTTTTTAGATTCTATAATAAAGAAGAAAATAAGAAAAGTGTAATATCTACAGCAACAGTTTCTATTTTTTGGACTTCAATTTCATTCTTATTTCTCGCTTTAATCTTTAGAAATACATTGTCAAACTGGGCAGAAATTAAAGTAGAATATATTACTTATACTATTTGGATTTTAGTTCTAGATGCACTTGTAATCATACCGTTTTCAAGATTAAGAGCCACTAAAAGACCAATGCAATATGCAGTAATCAAGATTGGAAATGTAACTGTAAACATGCTTTTTAATCTGTTTTTTTTAATAGCTCTACCCAAATTAGCCGAAGCAAATCCCGACGGATTTTTCAATACTATTTATTTTGAGAATTTTAAAGTAGGCTATATATTTGTTTCAGGTTTAATTGCAAGTTTATTAACTTTTATAGTTCTTTCTCCAGATTATTTCAAGATTAATTGGAAGTTCGATTTCAATCTTTGGAAGCAAATGATGCAATATGGTTATCCAATTTTAATTGCTGGTTTAGCATTTGCTATTAACGAACATTTTGACAAAATTCTTTTAGATTGGATGAATGTTCCAAAAGCAGATATTGGAGCTTATTCTGCTTGTTATAAAATTGGAATGTTTATGGTTTTGTTTCGCACAGCTTACACACTTGGTATCGAACCTTTTTTCTTTAGTCATGCAAGCAATGAAAACGCACCTCAAACCTATGCAACGATTACAAAGTATTTTGTTATTTTCGGGTCGTTTATTACGCTTTTTGTTATCATTTTTATTGATTTGTTAAAACTATTATTAGTCCCAAGTGAAGAATATTGGGATGCAATAAAAGTGGTTCCTTTGATAGTTTTAGCTAATTTCTTTCTAGGTATTTACACTAATTTATCAGTTTGGTATAAGTTAATTGATAAAACAAAAATCGGCGCTTACATATCCATAATTGGAGCCTTGGTAACCTTGGCGTTAAATTATTTATTGATTAAGGAATTCAGTTATTATGGTTCTGCAATTGCTACTCTTGCGGCTTATGGAACTATGATGATACTATCCTATAAATTGGGGCAAAAAAAATACCCAATTCCTTATGAAATTAATACAATTCTGAAATATTTAGGCTTATCTATTGCCTTTTCAGCCATTGCTTTTTATATTCCTTATTTGAGAGAAAATTATCTTGTGAAAATCGTTTTACTTTCGCTATTTTTATATTTCATTTATAGAAACGAAAAGGAAACACTTTTAAAAATCATCAAACGAAAATAATAAATCATGACGATTAAAATTATAAATAAATCACAACACGAACTACCTAATTACGAAACCATTGCCTCTGCAGGAATGGATTTACGCGCAAACATATCCGAACCAATTACTTTAAAATCGTTAGAAAGAACTATTGTAAAAACAGGACTTTTTATTGAATTACCAATAGGTTACGAAGCACAAGTAAGACCAAGAAGTGGTTTAGCTGCAAAAAAAGGAATCACGGTTTTAAATTCTCCTGGAACAGTCGATGCCGATTATCGTGGCGAAATAGGAGTAATTTTAGTAAATTTATCCAATGAAGATTTTGTAATTGAAAACGGTGAAAGAATTGCACAATTAATAATTGCCAAACACGAACGAGCTGAATGGATTGAAGTTCTAGAATTATCTGAAACATCAAGAGGCGAAGGTGGTTTTGGGAGTACAGGGGTGAAATAATTCCTGCGAAGGCAGGAATCTAGTGTAAAAGAAGATGAGTTTGTGGTATGTCTATATAATGTCAAATAAGTATCATGGAGTACTATATATTGGAGTTACCGATAATTTAATAGAAAGAGTCAAAGAACATAAATTAAAAATTTATCCAAATTCATTTACAGCCAGATATAATTGCGATAAGTTAATTTATTTTGAAGAATTAGATAATGGTTTGAATGCCACAACTAGGGAAAAGCAATTAAAGAAATGGAAAAGAGAATGGAAAGTAAAATTAATTGAGGAAATGAATTTTACTTGGATGGATATTAGTTTAAATTGGAATTTCGATTTTAGTAAAATAAGAAAATAAAGTTTAATTAAAAAGATACCCGCTTTCGCGGGCAATTAACATGAAAATAATAGTACCAATGGCGGGTCGTGGTTCAAGATTACGTCCGCACACCTTAACAATTCCGAAACCATTAATTCCTATTGCAGGAAAACCAATAGTTCACCGTTTGGTAGAAGATATTGCTGGGGTTTTGAATCAACCAATAGAAGAAGTAGCTTTTGTAATTCACGAAAGTTTTGGCAAAAAAGTAGAAGAAGAATTAATTGCAATCGCCGAAAAACTTGGAGCAAAAGGAACGATTTATTATCAAAATGAAGCGCTTGGCACTGGTCATGCTATAATGTGTGCCAAAGATTCTTTGAGTGGTCCGGCGGTAATTGCTTATGCCGATACTTTAATTCGTGCCGACTTTGATTTAGATCAAAATGCTGATAGTGTAATTTGGGTAAAACAAGTTGATGAACCTGAAGCTTTTGGAGTTGTAAATTTGAATTCCAATGGCGAAATAATCGAATTAGTTGAAAAACCAAAGGAGTTTGTTTCTGATTTAGCAGTGATTGGAATATACTATTTTAAAGATGTTGCCGTTTTAAAAAATGAGTTGCAATCAGTACTTGATAATAACATCATTCATGGAGGTGAATATCAAATTAATGATGGAATCAAACAAATGATGGCAAAAGGCATGGTATTTGTTCCGGGTAAAGTTGATGAATGGATGGATTGCGGAAATAAAGATGTAACGGTTGACACCAACAACAGAATGTTAAATTTCCTTCATAACGACGGAATTCATTTAGTTGATTACGATGTTAAACAAGAGAATTCAACCATCATTCCGCCATGTTATATTGCTGAAGATGTAGTTTTAATTAACGCAACAGTTGGTCCGAATGTGTCTTTAGGAAAAGGATGTCATGTAATTGATAGCGCCATTAAAAACAGTTTGATTCAAACTCATGCTCATATTAAAAATGCTAATCTTGATAATGCAATGATAGGAAATCACGTTAGTTTTGATGGCAGTTTTACAAGTATTAGCATCGGAGATTATTCCGTTTTAGAATAGAAATTTGATGAAAAAAATAGTTTTATATAGTTTCTTTTTTGGAATGTTTTTCATTCCAAATGTTCTTTTGGCTCAAACCGAACCAGAAGATGTTGCTACTGTTTCTGATGAATTTGAAAATCACTACTACGAATCTCTGAAACAAAAAGGCATTGAAAACTATGATAAAGCTATTGAAGCACTAGAAAAGTGTAAAAATATTCAACCAGAAAATCCAATTGTGTTTTTTGAATTGGGTAAAAATTATCTTTCTCAAAAAAAATATAAAGATGCTTATGATAATTTTGAAAAAGTAACCAAAATTGATCCCAAAAACCGTTGGGCTTGGGTTGGAATGTATGACGTTTGTTACGACACAAGAGATTTTAATCAGGCAATAATTATAGTTCAAAAATTAGTTGAATTCAAACCCGATTATAGAGAAGACTTGGTTTCATTGTACATGAATACACAGCAATTTGACAAAGCATTAGATTTGATAAACGAACTAAATGAAACAGTAGGAAAATCTGAAAAACGCGAATTATATAAAGCTGATATCTTACGCGATGCTAAATATCAAGGTTCTGAAAAAGCCAATCTTATTGATAAAATAAAAAAGAATCCTAAAGATGAGGCTAATTATATTGCGCTAATTTATATGTATTCTCAAAGCAATCAAGAGGAAAAAGCGTTAGAAATCGCCAAGCAATTAGAAAAAGAAATTCCAACTTCCGATTGGGCTCAAGTGAGCTTATTTAAGTTCCATATTAATAACAATGACGGAGATAAAGCAGTAAAATCAATGAATACTGTTTTAGCAAGTGATAAAATAGATAAGAAAATTAAGCATCGTATTTTGAATGAGTTTTTGATTTTTTCAAAGAATAACCCGCAATACGATAAAGATTTAGACAAAGCAATTGGTTATTTTGATAACGATAAAGAAGTTAAAGTAGCAAAGGAAATAGCCAAATTTTATCAATCCAAAAAAGATTGGAATAAAGCAATAAAATATTATGAAATGCATCTAAAAAATGCAACCGATGATATGGAAACCATTCTACTTTTAATGCAGGCTTATACAGAGAATTTGCAATTTGATAAATTAGCAAAAGTATCTGAAGAGCAATTGCAATTGTTTCCAACACAGCCACAGTTGTATTATTATAATGGACTGGCAAACAATCAGTTAAAAAATTATAAAAAAGCAAAAGATGTTTTAGAATCAGGAATCGATTTTATAATAGACGATACTATTTTAGAAATCAATTTCAACCTTCAGTTGGGTGAAGCGTCTAATGGATTGGGCGATATGAAAAAGAAAGATTTGTATTTTTCTAAAGCCAACCAATTAATTGAAAAACAAAAAAGAAAATAGTAAACACGCCATTCAGTTGGATTAATTTATGAAAAAATACTTTGTCCTTTTCGTTGTTATTTTTCTAGCATCTTGTAAACCAAAAGCAATTTTAGCTGAAGGTAGTGCTAGCAATACCTTATCTGCTGATAAAATAATAGAGAATCATTACAACAATAAAACAGATTTTTCTACATTATATATCAAAGCCGGTGCGAGATATGAAGATGAGAAAAACACTCAAAATGTTACAGCAGAAATAAGAATAAAGAAAAACGAAAAGATATTAGTAAGTATTAGGGTTTTAGGAATTACTATGGCTAAAGCTTTAATTACTCCAACATCAGTTCAGTATTATGAAAAGATTGGAAACAAATATTTTGAAGGCAATTATGAAGGATTAAGCCAATGGCTTGGAACCGATTTAGATTACAACAAAGTACAAAACATGTTCTTAGGAAAAGCATTGGATGACTTGCATAAAGAAAAATATGCGGTTGCAATCATTGAAAAACTATATAAATTAGAATCAAAGCCTGAGGAGAAAACCAATAAATCTTTTTATTTTGAAAGCGAAAATTTTTTAATAAAAAGACAAGAAATCAATCAACCTTTTCAAGATAGAACGTTGCAAATTGCTTATCCAGATTATAAAAAACACAACGAAATGATTTTACCTTTATCTTTGGCAATTGATGCTCGACAAAAGAAAGGGAATACAAAAATTGATATAGAATATAAAACGGTTACATTCAACGAAGATTTATCGTTTCCTTACAGCGTTCCTGAAGGATATGAGAGAATTTACATTGATAAGATATAATGGTTATGCAAAAAAAATTAGTCACATTATTTTTAGTTTTACTTACTTCATTTGCTTGGAGCCAACAAAGTCAGGAAGAACTTGAACAGAAAAAAGCTAAAATTCAAGAAGAGATTCGTGAAAAAGAACGCATGCTTCAAGAAGTTAGAGGTAAAGAAAAATCGGTGGTAAAATTACTTCAAATTCAAAAAGAGAAAATTGGATTGAAAGAGAAACTAATCAACACAACAGCTAAGCAAACAAAGTTGTTGAGTAATGACATGTACATCAATCAACTTCAAATAAATAAGTTGAATAGAGAATTGGTAGTGCTTAAAGATGATTATGCAGAAATGATTTTGAAGTCTTACAAAAGTCGTTCGCAGCAGAGTCGTGCTATGTTTATGTTATCTTCAGAAAATTTCTTGCAAGCCTATAAAAGATTGCAATACATGAAACAATATTCTAGCTATAGAAAAATGCAAGGTATTGAAATCAAGGATAAAACAGATAAGCTTGCGGATTATAACTTGAAACTAAGCGGACAAAAAACGGAGAAAGAAAAACTACTTGCTGAGCAAGAAAAGCAACGTCAAGATTTAGAAAAAGAAAAGCAGGAACAAGAAAAAATCGCCAATAGCTTAAAGAAAAATAAAAAGCAAATTACCGCTGAGATTAAGAAAAAGCAACAAGAATACAGAAAAATTGATGCTCAAATTCAAAAGTTGATTCGTGATGCGATTGCCGAAGCTAATAAAAAAGCGGCTGCAGCAAAGGCTAAAGCCAATCCAAAAACAACAACTGCTGCCGAAACGAAGAAGATTGAAACATCAACCAAAATTGTTTTAACACCAGAAGGACAATTGGTTTCAAATAATTTTAAAGCTAACAAAGGAAGATTGCCTTGGCCAGTAGAAAAAGGAACTATTACTTTAGGATATGGCGATCAACCACATCCAGTTTATAAATCGTTGGTTATTCACAATAGTGGTGTTGAGATAACTACAGAATCAGGTTCTAATGCAAGAGCTGTTTTTAGTGGAGAAGTAACTAAAGTAATTGTAATTTCGCCTTTAAACAAAGCTGTTTGTGTGCAACACGGAGATTACTTTACTATCTATCAAAATCTTGGAAGTGTAAATGTAAGTGCCGGTGATAAAGTATCGACCAAACAAGTGTTAGGAAAAGTACGAACCAATGCCGAGGGTAAAACAGTGCTGAAGTTTATGATTTCTCAAAATACAACCTACACCAATCCATCGCAATGGATAAGTAGATAAAAATAAAAGTCCGCAATTAGCGGACTTTTTTATTTACAAAAACAATGCTTTCAATTCAGTAGCATCATGTGGATTCATTTTTCCTGCTAAGACTAAGCTTAATTGCTTTCTTCTTAAAGCTGCGTCAAATCTTGATTTTTCTTCCTCAGTTTGTGGTTCTAATGGTGGTACGGCAACTGGGTTTCCTGTTTCGTCAACGGCCACAAAGGTGTAGATGGCTTCATTGGCTTTAGTTTTATTTCCAGATTCTCTATCTTCAATCCATACGTCTAGAAAGATTTCCATAGATGATGTAAAAGCTCTTGAAACTTTTGCTTCAATAGTTACCACACTTCCCAAAGGAATAGAACGGTTGAAAGCTACGTGATTGACAGATGCAGTTACCACAATTCGTCTAGAATGTCTTCTTGCTGCAATACTTGCCGCTCTGTCCATTCTAGCTAATAATTCGCCACCAAAAAGATTATTTAATGGATTGGTTTCACTTGGTAAAACTAAGTCGGTTAATGTTGTTAAAGAATCTATAGGATGTTTAGGAGTCATAGTTTTTTTTGCAAAGGTAGTAATTATAGTATTTTAATAAAGGAACAAAAAACAAAAAATCCCGAATAAATCGGGACTTTTCTATAATTCTTGAATTAATAACCAAGCTTCTGGATTATGCGATTTTTTTATTCTTTGCATTTCATTCTGAGCTTCTGTATAGGAAGAAAAACTTTTGTAAACTACAGGAAATAATCCATGTTTATTTTGAGGAATTCTTCTTGCAGGATAACCCAATTTTAGAAGTAAATCATACATCTTATCAGCATTTTTCTCCATTTGAAAAGCACCAGCTACAACATGGTAAGGCATTTTTCCTTCTGAAACGGTAAGCGTTACAGTAGGAAGTGGATTGCTAATGATAAAAGTAGCTGTTTGAATTTTTTGTTCTACTTGCTTTTGAACTTTTGTTTGAACCGCTAATGTTTCTTGTTGTATTTGATTTTGATAGTATTGATTTCCAAAGAAACCACCAACACCAAGTAATCCAGCACCAAGAACAAAAACTGCTGCATATTTTAAGAAATTACCCGAACTTCTTTTTTCTGGAGTAAAAGCAATAGGAGCTTTCTCCTCAAGAACTTCAATTTCTTCTTTGTAGACTTCACGTTTTACAGTAGGCGAAACATATGTAGTTAATCCAAAAGAAGAAGTCAAATAATTAACTTGATCAGAAGGAACAAAAACTAAATTTCGTTCAGCATTTAAAGTGAGGTCACCAATATTTTTAATGGTAATAGCACCAAAATCATTCAACTTAGATTTCCAAATAGCTACTTGATTTTCAATAATAGTAACAGCCACTTCATAACTCATTTTTTCAGTTTGAGCGATATGATTGGCAAGTAAACCGTCATTATTTTTCAAATAAGCATTGAAAGAAATCAATTTCTTTGGTGGATAAAACGAATGTGAATCTTGATGCAATTGCGCCGATTGGATTTCGGTCAAAAAAGCACCAAATCCCGGAACAGTTACACATTGGTAACGATATAATAATTGTGATATGTATTGATCCATCTTCATAATGACAAATTTAATTATTTAATGTGGAATGCAAAATTTTATCAACAAACTTTGTTAACAATTTTTATTGTTCTTACTTTTAGAGTCATATTTATACACACCATACAGATTTAATATAATGAACGACACAGAATTACTGCACTTATTGGCATTACTAAAAGTAGATGGCGTTGGCGATATTGTTGCCAAAAAATTGCTTTCTCATTGCGAAAATGCCGAATCAATCTTTAAAACCAAAGCCTCTAAACTAACTTCAATTGACGGAATTGGTAAAACTTTAATTAAAAGTTTGAAAGATAAATCGGTTTTAAAACAAGCCGAAGAAGAACTTCGTTTTATCAAAGACAACAACATTAATTTACTTTATTATCAAGATAAAGAATATCCAAATCGACTGAAACATTGTATTGACAGTCCGCTTTTAATGTTTTCTTCTGGGAAAATGGATTTGAACCATCAGAAGATAATTAGTATTGTTGGCACTCGTGAAGTTACTTCGTATGGAATGGAATTTTGTAAAAAATTAATTGAAGATTTAGCACCTTTAAATCCAATCATCGTTAGCGGATTTGCCTATGGTGTTGACATTGTTGCTCACAAAGCCGCAATGGATAATAATCTGCAAACTATTGGCGTGATTGCTCACGGTTTAAATCAAGTGTATCCAAAAGTGCATAAAAAATACGTTGCCAAAATGGAAGAAAATGGAGGTTTTTTAACCGAGTTTTGGAGCACATCAAATCCTGAAAAAGAAAATTTTGTGAAACGAAATCGCATTGTAGCCGGAATGAGTGAAGCTACAATTGTAATAGAAAGTGCCGAAAAAGGAGGCTCGCTAATTACAGCCAATTTAGCCAATGATTACAACAGAGATGTTTTTGCCGTTCCAGGAAGAATTTCTGACAAATTTAGTCAAGGTTGCAATAATTTGATTAAAACGCAACGTGCCCATTTGCTATCCTCTGCAGCTGATATTTTGTATATTCTAAATTGGGAATTACAACCTAAAGAAGAAAAAGTAATTCAAAAACAGCTTTTCATCACTTTAGAAAACGACGAACAAAAACTCTACGATTATCTTATAAAAAACGGAAAGCAACTACTAGATGTAATTGCTCTCGATTGTGATTTGCCAGTTTTTAAAACCGCCTCTATTTTATTGAATATGGAACTAAAAGGAGTTGTTAGACCTTTGCCAGGAAAATTATTTGAAGTGGTTTAGAAATTACTTCAATCCTAAATTCCCATCAAAACTATTGAAGTCGTCTTTTAGTTTTGGTTTTACTTTTAACAATTCCCAAAATTGACTGCAAATAGATTTTAATTCGACCATACTATGGTTCTCTAAAGCTTTTTCACCCAATTCTACTAATTTTAAAAACTTGTCTCTGTTGGTAAATTCGTCTTCGTCTTTAAAACGATAATAATAGAAATAATCAATAAAACGAGATTCTTGTTTTAGATAAACGGAATCAATTAAATTGTCTAATTCTTTAGTTTTTTTACGGATTAAATATTTGTTGTTGGATTGTAAAAACTCAACTTCATTTTTAATAATTTTTTCATATTCTTCCATTTGACGCGGATTCGCTTGCTCTGCATACGTTTGGAAAACTTCTTTAGAATAATGATATTCGCTCAATTCATTCAATACATGTTTGTGTCGCACCAAATCGTCATATTCCTGAATAGTTAAGCGTTTCATCTCATCAATTTGATACTTTTTATCGGTCGATTTATCATTTACAATCTCTAAAGATTCGTTGTATAAAACCGCCAAATGATCTTTTATGCGCTTTAATTTAGCAAGATATTCATAGTTTTCATCTTCTTCATTGAGGTAAATTTCTTCCGAAACTTCATCGAGAACCACTTTAATATCTTCGGTTAATTTAGATAAAGAAATGGTTCGCTCATGCGGATTGAATACTTCTTTTATTTCTAAATCTAATGAACTAATGTAAACCGTAATACTTAAATCGCGCGATTCAGAAATTTTGAAATTCAGTTCAACATCCATTCCTTTCAATAAATCTTGATGAAAATCTTTCCCACAAATTTCTATGTAACCAATAGTTAAGTTACTACCAATCATGCTTCCGGCATTACCTTCTACAATATTGATGATTAATTTATCGTCAGAATTTTTTAGGATATTTTTAGAACAAGTTTTGTAAATAGTTTTCTTTAAAGGTAGAATATCGTTTTTCTTAAAAATGCGTTCCATGAAGGTTTTACCACTTTCTTCATCAACTTCTAAACAAATATCATTAGGCAAAGGTTGTCCAGAAATATTATAAAGTCCATTAGTAATTTGAATGGATGTATGCTGATAAACCTGCTTTTGTTGTTGGTCAAATAAAAATAACGAAAAAATATTGGTAGTTTTTTCTAAAAGAGGAACAAATTCAGCGATTTTTTTATTTGCAGCAAGCAAACCCGTATCAAAACCGCCATCACTTCTAGTAATTCTATAAAATCCATTAAAATCGGTTGGTAAAATAGCAACAATCAATTCTTCTTTATCTTTAGAATGAGGTTCAAAAATAAGTTCAACCGATAAAGTTTCTTGTTCAACAACCATTTCTTTTTCAGATGCAACATATTCAGATGGTTTGGAACCAGCATAAAAACTGGCACCCAAAACCACGGCTGTTGTTGGATCAATACTAGAATCTACAAGTGTTTGGCTTCTTTTTTCTAATTCTTGTCTGATGTAAGGAATGTATGTCGTTCCGCCAACAAGTATGATGCGTTCAATTTCAGAAAATTTCAGGTTATTTTCTTGAATTAACTTTTGTGTAAGTTGAAATGATTCCTCAAATTTTGAAGCAACAATAGCTTCAAATTCTACTTTTGATAATTCTAAATCTAAGGATAAATCCAGTTCGTCAAATTCAATTTCTATGTTGGTTTTTTCTTTTAATGAGAGTTCTTTTTTAGCTTCTTCTGCTTTAAAAAGTAATTCGAAATACAGTTTTTTATAAATCGCATCTTCGCCAGAAATCATTTTATTCCAAAGGTTATTTTCTGAAGATTGTGCTTCCATTTTTGGACAAATAATTTTCTCCACAAACAGAGTGTCAAGATCAACTCCGCCAAGGAAATTATTCCCTTTATGATCGATTACTTTCAATTCGCGTTCGTCAATTTTTACTAAAGCAACGTCAAAAGTTCCGCCACCAAAATCATAAACCAACCATTTTTTCTCAGAAGAAATATCTAAATTTTGAAAATTGGAATAAGCCAAACAAGCCGCAATGGGTTCTTGAAGCAAAACGACTTCTGCAAATCCAGCTTCGTAACCAGCTTTTTTGGTGGCATTAGTTTGAATAGTGTCAAATGATGCAGGAATAGTAATTACCGCCGATTTTGGATTTTCATTTTGAGTAAAATTAATCAACTCTTTCAACACCATTGATGACAGCTCTAATGGAGCAATTTGTCTGTCCAAATCTTTTATAAAATAGGTTTCATCAGAGCCCATTTTTCTTTTGAAAGAAGCAAAAACATTTTCAGAATTAGACAAAAAATGTTCGCGAGCTTTATCGCCAATTTGAATACGACCTTTTCTAAAAGAAACCACCGATGGAATAGTATCTTTAAACCCAACAGGATTTTTGTAAACAGTTACTTTACCGTTTTCATATTTAGCAATGGCAGAATTGGTTGTACCCAAGTCAATTCCGATATTAATATTTTTCATATTTTTTCTGATAGTTATTCAACAATTACGATACCTTTTTGCAATAGAATGTAATTGTCATTTTGCATTTTATAAATTACAGGCTTTAAAACTTTAGTAATTTTTTTAGCGCTTGGATTTAGAATATTGGCTTCAATCGAAGCGTCTCTTTCATCATATTGGTTACCTATTGGATTAATAATTTTATAACCTAACTCTTCAAGTTCATGCTGAATCCTGTTTAAATTACGTTCAAAAATATCTAGATTTTGTTCGGTTGCTTTCTTTTCGATTTCAAATAATTGGTTGATGATGGCTTCCATGAATTATTACTTAATTTGAATATGTAGGCAATTTACAATTATTTTATTTTTTTCAATAAAATCAATCGAAATAAAGCGTTAAAATTTTACATTTGTTTTTCTTCAATTTACAAGCGCATGAATATCATAGAATTATTTGAAAATTTAAATATTGATAAATCCTCACTTCTTCAAATTACTTCTGAAGAGATTATTAGAATTGAAAAACAGGTTAATGTTGAGAAGAAAATCAACCCAGATATTGATGTCAATGTCGCTAATAATTTAATAGAAGCTTTAAAATATTTTCCAACAGAGTTTCAATTTATTGCTAACATTAGAGTTTTATACAATTTTTTCAGCAAGAAAAATTACCTAAGAGACGATTTTCCAGCACAAAATATTGAAGTAAATGATGATAAAGTAAAATTATTTATTGAAAAATACCTCCAAGAAGATTTAACTACTTTTTTTGATAAAAAGATTATTGAAAACAAGTATGAAGAAATGAACGACCTTCTAATTTACAAAGAATATTTTCCAGAAGAGTTGTTGTATAAAGTTGCAAAAAGAGCTGAAGGGAAATTAGATTTTGTATTATCAAGTTTACATGCAAAAAATATTAATTATTTTCCTTTACTTTTCGTAAAACAATCTCACTTTTTTACCTTTTTATCTCATTTTGTTAGTTCAGAATTAGACGATAAAGTAAATCATCTTTTAAATGCTATAGTTGATATTTATAATGTAACCAAAAGTTCTGAATTTGCTGAAGCCATTATGATTTCAATGTCGAATTACCGTTCATTTGATGATGAATTGATGGATACAATCGCTTCAAATAAGAGAGTAGTTCTTGATAATATTAATGGTAGAGAAGGTAAAAGTGAAAAATCTGTTTTTTCGTGGAAAACGTTTTTTATCATTTTAGTGATTTTATTAAAAGTTGCTTTTTTATCGAATAAATGTTCTTCAGATTCTGATTCAACTTATGATAATTACGATAATAATACCTACGATAATGTCCAAATTAAAGAAGCCCCAGCTGAATTAGATAGGTATTACACAGAATCTCAAGCCAAAATAGACACATTCAAAATGTTTTTAACCGATTATGACAAAACAGAAAAGAATAATCTGACTTATAATGATACTATAAAGACAGGTCAAAATCCTTTCACTAATGTTTATAAAAATCAGTTTGTTTCAACTTCATATAATTACAGGTTGTTTACAAATAAAACAAATTATGATATCATTTTACTGGAAAATGCGGTTGCTTATGATACAATAAATATTTCTAAGCAAGCTTATTATATAAAATCTAAACAGGATTTTAAATTGGATTTAACCAGTGAATTTAAGAGAACATTTAATTTTTATGTTGGAAAAAAATTGGCCTCTTTTCACAATAGTGAAGAAAAGTTATATATACATGGTAATTCAATTGTTGAACCAAGATTTACAATACTTGCCAATGGTGCTAAAGAGCTTCTGAATGACGATTATTCTTTTAAAGAAGATGTAATAATAGTTGAGAGAAACGGAAAAATTGTTATTGAGTCTAAAGGATTAAGTACAAAAGAGCAAAGTTTTAAACAGATTCAGAAAGAGCAAGAAGTGATAATAGAAGAAATCAAAAAGGAATGAGTGATGTTTAATCACNATGTAGTAATTATATTTTTCTCTTTCGGTTTTAAATTTCTCGCAGATTAATTCAAACAAAGCTTGTTTGGCGTGACCATAACCATAATTTCCACCAAGATAATTTTGTCTCATGCTTGCAATTTGCTCAGCATTAGCAAGTAATTTATAAAGAGCAAATATTTTGCAAGTATCTGGATTTTTTGGTTCTTCAAGTGGAGTACTATCACTTTCAATAGACATTACTTGTTTGCGTAATGCTTTGTCATCAAGGAAAATATCTATAATATTTCCACGAGATTTACTCATTTTATTTCCGTCAGTTCCGGGAATGTACATGGTTTCTTCTTGCACTTTTCCTTCAGGAATAACGAATGTTTCACCCATTTGATGATTGAATCTTGAAGCTACATCACGAGTAATTTCAATATGTTGCATTTGGTCTTTCCCAACAGGAACGAAGTTAGCATCATACAATAAAATATCGGCAGCCATCAACATAGGATATGTAAACAATCCTGCATTTACGTCTTCCAGTCTATCAGCTTTATCTTTAAATGAATGTGCTAATGTCAATCTTTGAAACGGAAAGAAACAACTTAAATACCATGATAATTCTGCCGTTTGAGGCACATCGCTTTGACGATAAAAAGTTACTTTATTGATATCTAAACCACAAGCAAGCCAAGCTGCAGCAGTACTATAAGTGTTTTTTCTTAGCGTTTCACCATCTTTTATTTGTGTGATGGAATGTAAATCGGCTATAAATAAAAACGATTGATTTTCAGGATTATTAGATAACTCAATTGCCGGAATGATAGCTCCAAGTAAATTGCCTAAATGTGGTGTGCCTGTGCTTTGTACGCCTGTAAGTATTTTTGCCATTCTAAATTTATTTGATGCAAAGTTAAACCTTTGTAGTATAATTTGCATACTATTACTTATTTTTGACGCTATGAGATTGCTAAAAATTATTTTTTGGGTCCTTTGGCGCGTTTGGTTTTATATTTTAATGGGCGCGCTTATCCTAATAATGTTGCCCTTTCTATTACTTTCAATTTTGAAAGAAGAATGGTATCCTTATTTTTTTGTGATGGCAAGAATTTGGGCCAAAGGCATCCTCTTAGGAATGGGTTTTTATACCAAAATTGAGAGAGATCAAGAGTTAGAAAAAGGCAAAAGTTATATGTTAGTCGCCAATCACACTTCAATGACGGATATAATGTTGATGCTTTCTGTTGCTCAAAATCCTTTTGTATTTGTTGGAAAAAAAGAATTGTCTAAAATTCCTCTTTTTGGTTTTTTTTACAAACGCACCTGTATTTTAGTAGATAGAAGTAGCCAAAAGAGTAGAATGGAAGTTTTTGCAAGAGCTCAAAAACGATTAAATCAGGGTTTAAGTATTTGTATTTTTCCAGAAGGCGGTGTTCCTGATGAAGCTATAATGTTGGATGAATTTAAAGATGGTGCTTTCAAATTAGCTATTGAACATCAAATTCCAATTGTTCCAATAACCTTTGCCGATAATAAAACTAGAATGTCTTATACTTTTTTAAGTGGAAGTCCAGGAATAATGCGAGCTAAAGTACATAAGTTTTTTGATACAAAAGGGAAAACATTAGAAGATAAAAAAGTTATAAAAGAAGAGATTCATTCCATTATTTTGAAACAATTGGAAGATTATAGTAAATAAAAAAGAGCGCCTAACTAAAGCGCTCTTTTCCGTTATTACTCGAAAGCAATAACACCACTTAACTAATTTTAAACTAATCTAACCTAACTTAAAAAGTATAATTTATTCCTGAGTATACTCCAAACACAAATGGTTTGAAATTTCCTGCATCGTTGTTAAATGTATTTATTTGATATTTAAAAACCGGTTCGATGCGCGCCTCAAGACGTTTAAAGAAACCATATTTTAATCCTAATCCTAAATTACCACTAAAGTGAACATTGTTCAAATTGTTTGCTTCACCAATTTTCAAATTCAATTCTGATGATTGAAGATAAATCTCATTTCTATTAAGAACTAATGTACTCATTCCTCCAATTAAATCAATTCCGAAATTCTTATCTAAAATTTTGTAGGTAACTTCAAGAGGCATCTCTATGTAACCTAATTTTTGATTTAAACTGCCTTCAAATTTTTGAATAGGTCTATTAAATAAAGTGTTTACATTACTTAGACTTTCAATGACTAAAAGAGATCCAGGCACATTAGGATTTAATCCACTTAATTTACTGCTTACTGTTGGAGTTTGATAATACAAAATTCCATTAGTATCGTAGTCAACATTTAAAATGTTTATTCCTGTTCTTATTTTTATTTTTTTATTTACCGCATAATTTACACCAATACCATAACTAATATTCTCAGCCGAATAGACTTTATCGTTATCTACTAATTTACTATCAAGTGGCGAACCATTTGAAGTTGAACTGAAATAAATAGGCGCAACATTAGAGGTAACTTGCCACCTATTTATTTTTTGTTCAGTAACTGTTTGCTTTTCTTTTTCAATTAGCAATTCTTCCAGCGCATTAGGCTCAACACTAGCAATTGATGTTGAGTCATTTTTTTTAATTATTGGTTCATCTGTTTTTGGTGTTAAAACAGCTGTTTTTCTATCTGATGTTGTATTCTTTACAATAGAATTATTCTCTTTTGACGGATTTACAACTTTATCAATAACACTATTATTTTTTTCTTTTTCTTTGGTTTCTTGTTGAACTAGAACTTCGTTACTTGACGAATTATTAGTTTTATTTTTTTCTTTTAAATCGTTATTTTTTTCAAAAGCAATTTCATTATTAGAATTAATATTGCTCAATTTCAACGATGTTTTTCTATTCTTATCTTTTTCAGAAGCATTGTTTACAAGTTGACCATCTGAATTTGATTTAATTTTATCAGTTTTAACCAATGGTTTTTTATTGATTTCAGAATTAGCAACCTGAGTTCCATTATTTGACTTAACGTCAATTTTATTTATTTTAGAATTTGTTTTATTATTCTTTTCAGATTGCGAATTTGTTTCTTTTACAACAACTACATTATTTACGTTGTTATCAGATGAAATGGTTTTTGAATTATCAAAATTTATGGTTTTACTTCCATTATTAACAACTGGATTCGTATTTTTATTTATAGAATCAGTTGTATTTTCTTTATCATTTTTCTCCTGATTTACAACCGAATTTTCATTGTCATTAGTTGTGTTCAAACTGTTGTAAGCAAAAAAACCAATTACTAAAGCAGCAGCAATACCCGATAGTTTCCACCAAAACGGAATTACTCTTCTTTTTTTCTTTTCTTTTAATTTGAGTTCGATGTTTTCCCAGATAAACTCTTCTGGCATAACCTCATGATTTTCAAATTTTTCTTGAAAGAGATTGTTTATATTTTTTCTTTCACTCATTTTATAAAAGGCATTTTTACACTGCCGGTATTATTTTCAATTTTTTCTTTCAATATCATTTTTGCTCTTGATAAATTTGATTTAGATGTTCCTACAGATATTCCTAACGAATCGGAAATTTCTTGATGGGAATAATTCTCAAAAACATTAAGATTAAAAACCAATCGATACCTGTCTGGTAATTCTTGAATAATTTTCATCAAAAAATCCATGGATACACTATCTTCTATTTCAACTTCAACTTCTTCGGCAATATCTTCGTCTATTGGACTTAAAAGACTTTTATTTCGATACTGTTGAAGAACTTGATTTACCATTACTCTCTTAATCCATCCATCAAATGAACCTTTGAATTCGAATGAACGAATTTTATCAAAAACCAATAAAAATCCATCTTGTAAATTATCTTGAGCTTCTGCATAATTGCGCGAATATTTTAAGCATACCGAGAACATCTTTGGAGCATATAGCTTGTACAATTGTTCTTGTGCTTTGATATCATTTTTTTTACAATCATGTATTAATTGTTCTAAACTCAAGAGCTTTATTTTAATGGTCTACTACTACATCATATTCTAAATAATGATCTACACCTTGCGTATCTGTTCCAGTCCAGAATTTAAAATGATACGTTCCTATTGCTGTTGGAAGAAACTTCAACGGCATTTCTAAAACAGTTTCGTTATCTATTTGACAATTATCTTGTTCAACTTTAATATTCTCTATTGCCACACTTCGCTCAAAACCATTGGATTCATAATAGAATTTACTAAACAAATGACAAGAGGATGGGCGTTTGTATTTGACAGTTATATTTGTTATGCTATCTTTAGCAAACTCTGTAGGCATAATAACCTGATAAATAGGGTTTATTTCATAAGTGTATGTTTGTTCTTCACTCACATCGCATGAGAAAAACACAAATGAAAACGCAATTAAAAAAACTATTTTTTTCATATTAATAAGATTCATTTATAGTTAGGATACAAAAAGTACAAAAAGGTTGCGTATAAATATAAAAAAAAATCCGCCGAAGCGGATAATTTATTTTTAAGCGTTATTTTCTTTGATTAATGCTTTGATTTTCAGTTCTAATTCGTCAGCCAATTCTGGATTGTCTTTTATTAATGCTTTTACTGCATCTCGACCTTGTCCTAATTTGGTTTCACCGTAGCTAAACCATGAACCAGCTTTTTTAATTATTTCAAATTCTACTGCCAAATCAAGTATTTCTCCTGTTTTAGAAACACCTTCTCCATACATAATGTCGAATTCGGCAGTTTTAAATGGTGGCGCAACTTTATTTTTAACCACTTTTACTTTAGTTCGATTTCCGATAACATTTTCACCATCTTTAATTTGTGATGAACGACGAATGTCTAAACGAACAGAAGCATAAAATTTTAAAGCATTTCCTCCTGTTGTAGTTTCAGGATTTCCAAACATTACACCAATTTTCTCTCTCAACTGATTGATGAAAAATACGGTACAATGTGTTTTGCTAATCGTTCCTGTCAATTTTCTCAATGCTTGCGACATTAAACGAGCGTGCAATCCCATTTTAGAATCACCCATTTCTCCTTCAATTTCACTTTTTGGAGTTAATGCAGCAACAGAGTCAATAACAACAATATCAATTGCTCCCGAACGGATTAAATTTTCAGCAATTTCTAAAGCTTGTTCTCCATTATCTGGTTGCGAAATAATTAAATTTTCAATATCAACACCTAATTTTTCAGCATAATTTCTATCAAAAGCGTGTTCTGCATCAATAAATGCTGCAATTCCACCTGCTTTTTGTGCTTCTGCAATGGCGTGAAGGGTTAAAGTAGTTTTACCTGAAGATTCTGGACCATATATTTCTATAATTCTTCCTTTTGGGTAACCGTTTACACCTAAAGCTAAATCTAAACCTAACGATCCTGAAGAAATAGTTTCTACTTCTTCAACGGCTTTATCGCCCATTTTCATTACGGTTCCTTTTCCGTAGGTTTTGTCTAATTTGTCTAGCGTAAGTTGTAACGCTTTTAATTTTGCATCTTTTTCTGAACTCATCTTTTCTATATTTTTGGCTTTTAAGTTGTAAAAATAAATAAAAAAACCTTGTAAAAGAAGTTTATAGAAATGAGTTTTAAACAATATTCTAAATAAGTCAATTTCTTTAAAAATTAGGTTTTAAAATTATCGGATTGTACCTTGCGGTAAAATATAAATATGAAAAATATATTCTCGAAAGGGCAGTTCTTTTTTTTAATTGCAATGCTTTTAATTGTTGGATGTAGTAAAGATGATTCATCAAACAATGTTGAGCCAACTCCTACACCAACTGAACCTGTTCAATATGAAACACCTTTTGCAGGAATTCCTAATACATCTGACATTGTCATGTATGAAATTAATGAAAGGGCTTTTAGTACTTCTGGTGATTTTGCTGGTATTATTTCACGTTTAGATCAAATAAAAGAACTAGGTGTAAATGTAATTTGGTTAATGCCAACAACACCAATAGGTAGTATAAATTCAATTAATTCACCTTATTGTGTTAAAGATTTCAAAGGAGTAAATCCTGAATTTGGTAATTTAGAAAACTTAAGAACACTTGTTAGAGAAGCTCATCAAAGAGGTATGGCTGTTATACTTGATTGGGTTGCTAATCACACATCTTGGGATAATCCATGGATTCAAAATAGGTCTTGGTATACGCAAGACTCTTCTGGAAACATTATTCATCCTGCAGGAACAAACTGGCAAGATGTTGCGGATTTGAATTTTAATAATTCTGCTATGAGATTAGAAATGATTAAGGCAATGAAATACTGGGTTTTAACAGCAAATGTTGATGGTTTTAGATGTGATGCAGCAGATTATGTTCCGTTTGATTTTTGGAAACAAGCTATTGATGATTTACGATTGATTCCAAATCGTGATATTATTATGTTTGCAGAAGGTTCAAGAGCAGATCATTTTACCGCAGGATTTGATATGAATTTTGGTTGGGATTTTTTCGGAAAGAATAAAAATGTATTCAAAAATAGCCATGCAGCAAGCGACTTATTTAATATAAGCACATTAGAATATTCTACGATTACATCGGGTAAACAAAAACTGCGTTTTACATCTAACCATGATGAATGCGCTTGGGATGACACACCACTTGGACTATTTGGCGGAATTCAAGCATCGTTATCAGCATTTGTAATTTCATCTTTTATGGACGGCGTTCCGTTAATTTATAATGGTCAAGAAGTTGGTTGCACAGTGAAGTTGCCTTATTTTAGTAATTCACCTATTAATTGGTCAACAAATCCAACTATGCTAACCGAATACAAAAGGTTAATTAACCTAAGAAATACGCATGCCGCTATTCGTACAGGAACTATAATTGATTTTTCTAGTGCTGATTTGGTAGCTTTTAAAAAGCAAAAAAATGCTGATGAGGTTTTTGTAATTGCAAATTCGAGAAATTCTGCCAAAATATTTACAGTTCCAACAGCACTAGTAGGAACAGTATGGATAAATACATCAGATAATACTTCAATTACATTAGGAAGTTCAATTAATTTGAGCGCTTTTGAATATACAATTTTAGTAAAGTAAAATTTTTATTACTTTAGCCAACAATTTTTTTTCAACTATGGAAAAGCTAATTTCTTATCCAATTTCGGTTATTTATTATTTGTGTTTTGGATTGTGTTTGGTAATTTTTCATCCGGTTCAATGGATATGTTTTAATTTATTTGGTTATCAAGCACATAAAAAAAGTGTAGACTATCTGAATTTCTTTTTAACAAAATGCACCAACCTATTAGGAACGACTTATACGTTTAAAAATCGAGAGGTAATTCCCGAAAATGTTCCAATTATTTTTGTGGCAAATCATCAAAGTTTGTATGATATTGTTGGAATGATTTGGTATTTAAGAAAGTTTCATGCCAAGTTTGTGAGTAAAAAAGAATTAGGAAAAGGAATTCCGAGTGTATCCTATAATTTGCGACATGGAGGTTCAGTTCTTATAGACAGAAAAGATCCAAAACAAGCCATTCCAACCATAAAAGGTTTGTCAGAATATATTGAAAAACACAAACGTTCGGCAGTAATTTTTCCTGAAGGAACAAGAAGTAAAGATGGAAAACCAAAGGAATTCGCACAAAGTGGATTGAAAATATTATGTAAATACGCTCCTTCTGCTTATGTTGTGCCAATTTCTATAAATAATTCGTGGAAAATGGTTAAATTTGGTGCTTTCCCAATGGGTTTAGGAAACAGATTGGAGTTCATTATTCATGAGCCTATTGCAGTAAAAGAGTTGCCGTTTGAAGAATTAATGAAAAAATCAGAAAAAGCAGTAGTTCAATCATTAAAATAATAATCAGATTTTATTTTGTCTCAAATCTAAAGTCTACAATACATACACAATGTCCATAAAAAATGTACGTCTAGAAGTAATGCAATTTCTAGATAATAAAGTTGACGAATTTGTCGATAAATTTTTAATTCCAATAGAAACTATTTGGCAACCATCTGATTTTTTGCCAGATTCTCAAAGTGATACGTTCTTTGAAGATGTAAAAGAAATTCAAGAAATAGCCAAAGATTTACCATATGATTTTTGGGTAGCAATGGTTGGCGATACAATTACAGAAGAAGCACTTCCAACCTACGAATCATGGTTGATGGATGTAGAAGGAATTGATAATGTAGAGCGTAATGGTTGGTCAAGATGGATTCGTCAATGGACAAGTGAAGAAAACCGTCATGGCGATTTATTGAATAAATATTTGTATCTATCAGGAAGAGTAAACATGCGTGAAGTTGAAATTACTACACAGCATTTAATTGCTGATGGATTTGATATTGGAACAGGTCGTGATCCTTATAAAAACTTTGTTTACACAAGTTTTCAAGAATTAGCAACTTATGTATCACACAATAGAGTTTCACAAATTGCCAAAGATTATGGTGATAAAAAACTGGCTAAAGTTTGTAAATTAATTGCAGGTGATGAAATGCGTCATCATCATGCATATTGTGAATTTGTTGATCAAATTTTTAAAGTAGATCCATCCGAAATGATGTTGGCTTTTCAATACATGATGAAACAAAAAATCACAATGCCAGCAGTTTTCTTACGTGAATCAGGTGAAAAAATAGGAGTTGCTTTTGAACAATTTTCTAATTCTGCTCAAAAATTAGGTGTCTATACAGCTAATGATTATGTAGATATTATGCAAAAATTAATTGACAAATGGCAAATTGATAAAATAGGGAATCTTACTGATGAAGCAGAGAAAGCAAGAGATTATCTAATGAAATTGCCAGGAAGAATGGCTAAAATTTCTGAACGGTTGGTGTTACCAGATGAAAATTATATTTTTAAATGGGTACAACCAGCTTTAGTAAAATAAAGAAAAAAGAAAATAGAGCAAAGAATATAGATGTTGATTTTTGAAGTTAATCCTCAAAAATCAACATTTTTTAATTCGTAAAATTTCGATAAAAATAATAAATGAATAATTTAATAGACAACACCATTCTTTTTGTAAAAGATAAACTAAAAGGTGCTGAAGCCGGTCACGATTGGTTTCATATTGAAAGAGTATATAAAAATGCTTTATTGATAGCTCAAGAAGAAGTTTGTGATGTTCAAATTGTAAAACTTGGTGCGTTACTTCATGATATTGCCGATAGTAAATTTAATGATGGAGATGAAACTGTTGGTTCAAAAGTAGCTCGTGAGTTTTTAGAATCGCAAAACACAGATGAAGAAACCATTGTTCATGTTATAAATATTATTGAAAACATCTCTTTTAAAGGAGGGAATTTTGCGAAGAAATTCAATTCAATTGAGCTTGAAATTGTTCAAGACGCCGATAGATTAGACGCCATTGGCGCCATTGGAATTGCAAGAACATTTAATTATGGTGGATTCAAAAATAGACAACTATATAATCCAGAAATTGCTCCCAAACTTAATATGAGCAAAGAAGAATATAAAAAAAGTGAAGCACCAACGTTAAATCATTTTTACGAAAAATTATTGTTGCTAAAAGATAAAATGAATACCAAAACTGGAAAACAATTGGCACAAGAAAGACATAAATTCATGGAACTATTTTTATCGCAGTTTTATGCCGAATGGGATGGAGAGAAATAAAAAAGAGAACCAAATTTGGTTCTCTTTTTAGTTTTACAAAGTAACTTTTAAAAGTTGTTTTTTCTTTCCTTTTCGTCCGATAAAATATACTGAATTGTTAGTGACAGCACCATCAGAAACCATAAACGGAACTTCACTATCTTTATCATCTAGTATTTCTTGATAGTCAAAATCACCATTTGGTTTAATTCTAATGATATTTAAATTAGAACGTTTGGCGCTTGTTTGTCCAAATTGAATCCTATCGTTACTTATTTTTTTAACTTTTTCTCCTGTGTTTATAAAGAAAAAAGTATCATCACCTTTGATAGTTGAAGTGTATGAAATATAAGAATCATCACCACTTGTTGCCTGACGTTTGTTGATGTTTCTTGCCCAAATTAAATCACCACTTTTATTAAGTTTTGCACTTACAATATCATTGTAATAATAAGTGGTTCTAGTGGACATTCCACCACCAGGCTGCATCATGGTTGTCGTAATCACATAAAATTCTTCGGCATTAAAAACAATATCACCAGATGCAGTAACAGAAATTCCTCTAAAAGAAAGGTTTCTTAATTCTTTATCTTTGTCTTTTCCGTATTTATCAATCATAAATTGCTCTGTAAACGGATTGAATTTAGATTTTTTTATAGCTAACGTTTTTGGATCCATTTCAAAATAACTCAAACCTTTGTATCGTGAATCCTTTCTATCAGAATAAAATCCTACACAACTAACTCGGTCTTCAAAAACAATCGTTTTTAATGATCCAGAATAATGTTCTTCTGTGTCAAAAACTTGAGTTGCAATTCCATCTTTAGTTATTCTTGACAGTTCATATTGGTATTTTCCACCGTCTTTTTTCTTTTTCTTTTCTGTAGTATAAACTTTTCCTAATAAATACAAAGTGTTTCCATCTTTAGAAACATCAATGTTTTCATATCTAAATTTTTTGTCTTTAATATCGCGTTTAAACTCGTGAATAAATTTCTGATTTAACTTAGCGTCAAATAAATATAACTTGTGTGTTTCTTGGTTTTTATTAGAAATATCTACAATAATAGAAAATGCCGTTTTATCTTCATTGACAATCATTTGAGCACCTGTATCGCCGTCGTAACCGCCACCAACTCCCCAAAAAGAAAAACCACTTACTTCTTCACTTGGAAGTGTAAAAAGTTCTTTTTTTGTAAAATTAAAATCGTTTATACTTGCAGAATTTGCGTTACAAACAAAGGCTTTTTGTTCTTTTACATAAGTAAAATCGATAATACTTACTTTGTCTCCGTTAACTATAATTCCCATAACACCACTTCTTTTAGAATCATACTCAAATTCTTTTATGAGTTTCATATTAGAATCATAATGTTCGAAATAATAGCCAAATGCACTAGAAAATGCACCTCCCATAAAGGAACGAACAATAATTAATCCGCCGTTTCCGTCTTCTTCAACTGACATAATTGTAGATCGTTTGTATTCGTCTTTGAAAACATCACTTTGTTGAATCTTAAAAGGAATGTCTTGCGCCTGCAATGAGACATTTGAAAGCAAAGCAATTGCAATGCAGGTAAAAAGTTTTTTCATGTAAAGTTTTTAGAGGTTATTTTTATTGGTATGCGTATTATTTTCCTTTAAAATCCGCTTTTCTTTTTTCTAAAAATGCAGTTGTTCCTTCTTTAAAATCTTCAGTTCCGAAGCATTTTCCAAAGTTTTTAATTTCGGTTTTATAACCATCGACACCGTCTTTGAAATTAGCATTGATAGCTTTTATGGCATATCCGATAGCTACAGGAGAATTACGCATAATTTTAGAAGCAATTCCTTTTGCAAATTCTATTAATTCTGCTTGTGGAACCACATGATTAACTAATCCATAAGTTTTTGCAGTTTCAGCATCCATCATTCCAGCAGTCATTACAATTTCCATCGCGCGGCCTTTTCCAACAAGTTGAGGTAAACGTTGCGTTCCTCCATAACCAGGAATTACTCCAAGTGAAACTTCTGGCAAACCCATTTTTGCATTTTCTGACGCTATTCTAAAATGACACGACATTGCCAATTCTAATCCGCCACCAAGAGCAAATCCGTTCACTGCTGCAATTACTGGAGTTTTTAAATTTTCTATAAAATCAAATAACAATTCTTGTCCTTGTTGAGCCAATTGCGCTCCTTCTTCAACAGAAAAATGTGCAAACTCAGAAATATCGGCTCCTGCAACAAATGCTTTTTCACCTTCACCTGTTAGAATAATAACTTTGGTAGCTACATCAGCATCTAATGTTTCAAAAGCGTTGTGCAATTCTTGTATGGTTGCCACATTTAAAGCATTTAATTTTGATGGCCTATTGATGGTAATTTGCCCAATTCCGTTTTCCGTAGAAAGTAGTATGTTTTCGAAGTTCATAATTTTATTTTTCAATTATTGGAAGCGAAACTATAAATGTTGTTCCTTTTCCTAATTCGGTTTCAAATGTAATAGTTCCTTTGTAATTTTCTATAATGTTTTTGATAATTCCTAAACCTAATCCCATTCCGCTTGTTTTTGTGGTGAATTTTGGTTCAAAAATATGCTCAATGTATTCCAATTCAATTCCAATTCCGTTGTCTTTTACAGTAATATTTACATTGTTTTCAACACGTTTTACTGCAACTAAAATTGATTTTTCTGTTTTTTCATCTGGAATGGCTTGAATGGCATTTTTGACTAAATTGGTTATAATTCTAATCAATTGCGTTCGGTCCATTATCGTGATAATTTCCTCTTCATCACTTTCAAATATGATGTATTCTTCATTGAAAATATCTAATGAAAATTCTACCACTTCTACCACATTTAGTGTTTCATTTTGTTGTGCTGGCATCGACGCAAAATTTGAAAAAGCTGAAGCAACCGAAGTCATGGTATCAATTTGCTGAATCAATGTTTTGGTATAATCGTTCAGTTTTTGTTTCAAATCAGGATCTTCTGGATTGAATTTTCGTTCAAAACTTTGGACAGTCAAACGCATAGGCGTAAGCGGATTTTTGATTTCGTGTGCCACTTGTTTTGCCATTTCGCGCCATGCTTGTTCACGTTCGGATTGTGCTAACATTGTTGCACTTTCTTCCAATTTATCAACCATGGCATTATAAGCTTTTATCAACGAATTAATCTCACGACTGTTGGCTTCAATTACGATCTTTTCGTTCTTTTGATTCAAACTAGTTTCGTTGATTTTATCGGAAATAGTTTTTAAAGATTGCGTGATATAGGAAGCTAAAAAGTAAGCCAAAGCAAAAGCAATAATCAACATAAAAAAGTAAACTTGACTCAATCGAATTAAGAATTCTTGAATTTCATTTTCATAAAAACTATCGTCGTCAACATAAGGTAAATTCAGTATTCCAAGTGGTTTGAATTTATCATCTTTAATCTGTGTGTAAGATGAACGATTTTTAATTCCATCCACACTTTTAATATCAACATATCTTTTTTCGATAGAAGATTGTACCAATTTGATAATGTATTTAGGAATAGGAGGCGAAATACTATCAACAGAAAACGATGCTTTAGAAGATTTTAAAAGATTTCCATTTAAACTGTAAATGTTTATTTCAACATTATGAATATCTGAAAGTTCGTGGATTTTGTCTTTAAAAATTAACGGCAGATTTTTTTCTGTTAACGGATAAGTGGTGTTAGATAATATATAATTAATGTGCTCCTTTACGGCATCTTCTTTACGTTCGAGACGCTCTTGATGGTAATTTCGAGCTTCATTTTTAAACTGAATCACAGAAATCGAAGCCATTAGAATGGAAGCAATCAAAATCAATACAATCATCGATAGGAAAATCCTAATTCGAAGTGAAAGCATTGACATTTTGAAGTTCTTCATTTGTTTGTTTTCTGTTTTCTGTTTTCAGTACCAGCTGTTAACTGAACACTTAAAACTGCCAACTATTTTTTTTCTCTTATTCTTTTGTAAAATTTGAATCCCAACATTATTATAATGGAAAATAAAAAGATTCCAACAACGCCATAAATCCAATTGAATTCATTTTTTAAAATTACTAAAAAAACAACTGCAAATAAAATAATTGTGGCACCTTCATTCCACAAGCGCATAAAATTAGAAGTGTACTTAAATGCATTATTCTGCAAATCTTTATAAATTAAATGACATTTATAATGATAAGCAAATAATAGTGCTACAAAAACTAGTTTTACATGCATCCACGGCATTTCTAGCCAAGTAGGATTCAAATCAAGTAGCCAAATTGCAAAAATAGTTGCTAAAATTCCGCTTGGCCAAGTAATGATGTACCAAAGTCGGTAGGTCATTATTTTGTATTGTTTCAATAAAATTTCTCTATCTGGCGATGGCATATTGTTGGCTTCAATTTGATAAACAAACAAACGAACAATATAAAATAATCCTGCAAACCAAGTGATGACAAATATTAAGTGAAGTGATTTTATGTAGTTGTAGAGTTCCATTATTGGTCAATTTTG
Organism: Flavobacterium chungnamense; assembly: GCF_039539165.1. Lineage (NCBI taxonomy): Bacteria > Pseudomonadati > Bacteroidota > Flavobacteriia > Flavobacteriales > Flavobacteriaceae > Flavobacterium > Flavobacterium chungnamense. The sequence continues at coordinate 26,953 of NZ_BAABCS010000016.1, read as the reverse complement.
TTAACATTTGGAAAACAATCTAATGTGAATTTTGCAATTCTGTTTTGCAATTTTATTGAGCTTTTTTTTATCATTTCAGCCGCCATTTTTTTTCTAATTAGTTCAGGTTTATTATAATCATCAGTTTCATAGAATCCACTATAAGAAATAATATCGGTCCAGTTTGAATATCTAGTTTTACTGGTATCGGAATCTAAAAAATTAAATAATTCTTCGGGAAATTTTTCAGCATATTTTCTCGCAGGAATTCCAGGATATTCGGCTAAAGCACCGTCAGATATTTCAATTGTTTTGTCTAAAATCCATCGATAAAAAGGTCTTAAATTTTTATCATTTGTTGCTGATAGGTTTAAAAGATTTTCGGTTAAATTTCCGTCAGTTGGCCGGTATTTTCCATAATAAAATGCAATAGCCAAAGAGTCACAATTTTTGTTTTCAATGTAAAATTTCACTGGTTTTCCATCAATAGAATCGACTTCAATATTATGTGTTAAATGAAATCCTGCTTGATAACTATTACTAACTGAAGTTTTCTTTTCAGTGCTCTTTAGTGTTGTTGAATCCAAAGTTTTACTTTCTAATTTTTTACTATCAGAATCTGTTTTTTTTGAACAAGAAAAAAGAATAAAACTTAAAAGAATTAAAAAGTAAATTTTCATATTAGTTTTATTTTTTCTTAAAATCCTCAATCCAATTCGCTACAACTCCACACCATTCGTCCTCATCATTCATACATGGAACTGCCATAAATTCTTCGCCACCATGATGTAAAAATTGTTCGTTAGCTTCCATAGCAATTTCTTCTAACGTTTCTAAACAATCGGCTACGAAAGCTGGAGTTACAACTGCTAATTTCTTAATTCCTTGTTCGGGCATTTTGTTGATTTCAACATCGGTGTAAGGCGTTAACCATTTGTCACCAGCCAATCTTGATTGGAACGTTTGACTGTATTTTCCTTCGGGAATTCCTAATAATTTTACTACTTGTTTTGTAGTTTCATAGCATTGATGACTGTAACAAAATTCATGTGCTGGCGAAGGCGTATTGCAACACGTTCTGTCCATTTTACAATGTGATTTGGTAACATCTGTTTTACGAATATGACGCTTCGGAATTCCGTGATACGAAAACAACAAATGATCGTAATCAAATCCTTCCAAATGCTTTTTCATCGAATTAGCTAATGCCTGAATATAATCAGGTTTATTGTAAAATGCAGGAACATTGGTAAAAGTCATTTCAGGAAAAAACTTCTGACGCAATTCTTCTGCTAAAACAACAATTGTAGTAGTCGAAGCCATAGCATGTTGCGGATATAAAGGCATCAGCATTACTTCGGTAACACCTTTGTCTTTCAATTCTTGCAATCCTTTTTGAATGGTTATTGTTCCATAACGCATTGCTAAAGCCACAGGAACATCAACTAGTTTTTGAACTTTTTGGTGCATTTTTTTTGAAAGAACTATTAAAGGAGAACCTTCGTCAGTCCAAATGCGAGCATAAGCTTCTGCCGATTTTTTCGGTCGCGTTTGTAAAATAATTCCTCGAACCAATAACGCACGTAATAAAAACGGAACGTCAATTACGTATTTATCCATTAAAAACTCATCTAAATACGGCTTAACATCTTTTGCGGTTGGACTTTCTGGAGATCCTAAATTTACAAGTAATACACCTTTCATAGTAAAATTTAATTTTTTGTAAAAGTAAATTATTCTTACTTTTTACATTTATGTTTATGTTTTTTTTATCGATTGTTTGATATACGAAATTTATTGGGTTTGATATTTTTTAAGCAAAGTCTCTAATTCAGAACCTTCAATACTTCCATTAACCTGAATTTTTTTGTTTTCTTGATTATTATATTTGATGTAATACATTTTACAGTCAAAACAAATACCAACAATTCCAATAACTTCTTTGCTGTTTTTTAAAATCAAAACCTCTCTGTATAACGGAAAACATTTATTGAGTTTATTCTTAGAAAAAACCTTTTCAATAAATAATGACTTAAAACCTTCAATGTCTTCACTTGAAAAATTTTTCTTTTCAAAATTTTCTTTTCTTTTAAAAAAAACATCATCATCTATTGTCGATTTATCATCTATTGTCGATTTATCATATTTGCTATTTATTTTTTCATTTATAGAATCATTTGGAATAATTTTCAATAAAGAGTCACTTTTCAAATGATAATATTCAATAGTATCAAAATTTGTAAAAAAGGGTTCTTTTTTACAAGAGATAAAACATAAAATAAACGCAAATAACACTATAACTTTTCTCATTATGTATTCGGATTTATCGACATCAAATATTTTTTCGGAGTTGTAGCAAATTTTTTCTTGAAAGCTGCAATAAAATGACTTCCGGTGCTGTAGCCAATTTTCAAACCCACTTCGTTTACATTATACGAACCGCTGTCTAATAATTGTCGAGCGTAATCCATTTTGTAATCAAATAGAAATCCGTAAACCGTATCGCCATAAATTTGTTTGAAACCCATTTTTAGTCTTTTCAAACTCAATCCAACTTGTTCTGCCAATTCCTCCAAACCTGGTGGTTCTGCCATATTTTGGATGATAATTTCTTTAGCTTTTTTGATCTTTAAAACATTTTCTTCATCTATCAAAAACGGACATTGTTCTGCATTTGGATCTTCCGAACGATTGAAATACAAACTCAACAATTCGTATCCTTTACCTTTATAGTAAAGATTTTTAATCGACGGATTCAAATTATAATGAAACAATTGACTTAAAACAATAGCCATCGACGGACTGATATCCGTTTCTTTATAGTATTTTTTATCCTTGTTTTCCTCGCTCAAAAAAGGAATATGTTCGGCTTCTGTAGAAAACAAACCATGAAATTTTTGAATGGATATAATAACTGAAATTATCCACGAATTTGGAGCGATTTCTAGATTCAAAGGCAATTCTTTTTGGGGATTGTAAAACAAAAGCGCTTTCTCTTCTCTCAAATCTAATGCATAATTTCCATCATTAAAGACAAATTTAGCTTTTCCCTTGATGCCAAAATGAAATTGAATAAGACCTTGATTAACATGTCTTTTCACGTGAAAACTCTCATTTCCATCATTTTGAAAACGAATTAAGGTAAAATCATTTTCAATTTTTATTTCTTCTTGTGAACCCATAGCGATATTTTTTCGTATATGATTTTGGAATCATGTCATCCACTTATTTAGAATTAATCTATATAAGTTATTCTGAAAGACTTGGTTTCATTGCAAATTTATAATAAATAACGCTAAAAAGTCAAATAAGGTTTAAAAAATCGCATAGCGACACAAAAAGTACTTTGAGCGTTACTTTTATAAATAGTATAGTAATATTTTTGTTGAACTTTTAGGTAAAGTACAAATATGGAAAATTTTAATATGTCGAAACACGCCACTTTTTATGCATTAGGCCTTAGCTACAAAAAAGCCGATGCAGCAATAAGAGGAAAATTCAGTTTAGATGCTCAAGCCAAAGCAACTTTACTTATACAAGCCGAAGCCGAAGGAATTGATTCTTTAATCGTTACTTCTACATGCAATAGAACTGAAATTTATGGTTTTGCACAACATCCATATCAATTAATCAAGCTTTTATGTGCTAATAGCCAAGGTTCTGTAGAAGAATTTCAAGAAGTTGCCTATATCTATAAAAATCAAGAAGCAATCAATCACATGTTTCGCGTTGGAACTGGCTTAGACAGTCAAATTCTTGGAGATTTTGAAATTATTAGTCAACTAAAAACCGCTTTTAACGAAAGTAAATCTAACGGAATGGTTAATTCATTTCTAGAAAGATTGGTCAATTCGGTTATTCAAGCGAGTAAAAAAATTAAAACACAAACCGAAATTTCTTCAGGTGCAACTTCTGTTTCTTTTGCCTCAGTGCAATATATTTTCAAAAACGTAGAAGATATTGCCAACAAAAACATCTTACTTTTCGGAACAGGGAAAATCGGAAGAAATACTTGCGAAAACCTTGTAAAACATACCAAACACGAGCAAATTACTTTAATCAATCGTACCAAAGATAAAGCAGAAAAGCTAGCTCAAAAATTAAATGTTATTGTAAAAGATTACGCCGATTTACAATTGGAATTACAAAAAGCCGATGTGGTTGTAGTGGCAACAGGCGCTCAAAATCCTACAGTTGACAAAGCTATTTTGAATCTTAAAAAACCGTTGTTGATTTTAGATTTATCTATTCCAAAGAATGTAAATGAAAATGTAAAAGATATTGAAGGCGTTACTTTAATTCACATGGATCATTTGTCGCAAATGACGGATGAAACTTTGGAAAACAGAAAACTACATATTCCTCAAGCCGAAGCAATTATAGAGGAAATCAAAGAAGAATTTATAGCTTGGACCAAAAACAGAAAGTTTGCGCCGACTATTCATGCTCTGAAAGAAAAATTAAATTCTATCAAAGACGGCGAGTTGAATTTTCAACGCAAAAAATTGGCTAATTTTGACGAAGAACAAGCTGAATTAATCAGCAATAGAATCATTCAAAAAATCACAAATCACTTTGTAAATCATTTAAAAGATGGCGACTCAATGGAAGAAGGAATTGAATGGATTGAAAAAGTATTTCAGTTAGAACAAGAGAAATCATTTTTTTAAAAATAAAATTTCGCAACAATAAACCTCAATGAACCTTAATTCCTTAATGGTTCAAAAAAGAAAAAATGTCTGAAAAAACAATACGTATAGGAACTCGTGATAGTGAATTAGCACTTTGGCAAGCACACACCGTTCAAAAACAACTCAACGATTTAGGTTATAAAACCGAAATTATAGCCGTAAAATCGCAAGGTGATATCATTCTCGACAAACCGCTTTACGAACTCGGAATCACAGGAATTTTTACCAAAACATTAGACATTGCAATGATAAATGGTCAAGTTGATATTGCCGTGCATTCTATGAAAGATGTTCCTACGGCACTTCCAATTGGAATTGTTCAAGCTGCCGTTTTAGAAAGAGCCAATATTTTAGACATTTTAGTTCATAAAGGAAACTTAGATTTTTTAGAATCTAATGGAACAATTGCAACAGGAAGTTTGCGTCGTCAAGCGCAATGGTGGAATAAATATCCAAATCATAAAGTGGTTGATTTGCGAGGAAATGTGAATACAAGGATGCAAAAACTTAATGAAAATGATTGGAACGGAGCCGTTTTTGCAGCAGCAGGATTGGAAAGAATCAACTTAAAACCAGAGAATTATATCAATTTAGATTGGATGATTCCAGCGCCAGCACAAGGAGCGATGGTTGTGGTTGCTATGGCAAATGACAATTTTACATTGGATGCACTTTCGCAATTAAATCACATCGAAACCGAAATTTGTACCTATATAGAAAGACAATTTCTAAAAACGTTAGAAGGCGGATGTACAGCGCCAATCGGAGCAATTGCAATCTATAATGAGAAAGAAGATACTATCAATTTCAAAGGAGTTTTATTATCCATCGATGGAAAACAAAAACTAGAAATTGAAAAAGTAGTTGATATTTCCGAATGGAAAAAACTAGGTTTCAATGCAGCTCAAGAAATTTTAAACAATGGCGGCACAGAATTAATGGCAGAAATTAAAAAGATTTTAAAAAAATAGATTTCTCAAATCTGTGTTCCCTATAAAATGACAAAACTAATCAACATACTATCCACAAAAAAGCTTTTACCAAATCAAAAGCAAGATATACTCGCCGCCAATATTTCTTTAATTATTGAAGATTTCATTGAAACTAAAATCAAGAATTTCGAACTTTCAAAAGTTAACGACAATCTGATTTTTACAAGTCAAAATGCAGTTCAAAGTATTTTACAACATCCAAAATGCGATGAACTAAAAAGCAAAAATGTCTTTTCTGTTGGAATGAAAACAAAAGATTTATTAACTGAAAATGGATTCAATGTAATTGCTTATACAGGTTACGCATCCGATTTGGCTGAAATAATTTCACTTATTTATTCAAAAGAAAGTTACACCTTTTTCAGCGGAAACTTACGTCGTGACGTTTTACCAAACACACTAAAAGAAAACGGAATAACATTCAACGAAATAGAAGTTTATGAAACCAACATAACTTCAAAAAAAATTAAAGAAAAGTTAGACGGAATATTATTTTTCAGTCCGTCTGGAGTTGAAAGTTATTTCAAATTGAATACCATAAAAGAAGAAATGTGCTTTTGCATAGGAGAAACCACCGCAGAAGCATTAGAAAACAAAAAAGTAAAAAACATCATCATTGCAGAAAAACCATCCATAGAAAATGTGATAGATGAAGTTATAGAATATTACAATAATTAAAATATCGCGACTTTGCGACTTTGCGAGAAATAATTCGTGATAATTCGTGAAATTCGTGGCAACAAATAAAAAAATGATCAAAAACGACCTATTTTTAAGAGCATTAAATAATGAAACTGTAGAACGACCACCAGTTTGGATGATGCGTCAAGCAGGAAGATATTTACCAGAATTCAGAGCTTTGCGAGACAAATATGATTTCTTCACTCGTTGCGAAACTCCAGAATTAGCTGCAGAAATTACAGTTCAACCTATTAGAATTGTAAAACCAGATGCAGCGATTTTATTTTCTGATATTTTGGTAGTTCCAAGAGCTATGGGAATTCACGTTGAATTGAAAGACAATTTGGGACCAATTATTCCAAATCCAATTCGTACAATGGAACAAGTAAATCAAGTAATTGTTCCAGATGTTCATGAAACTTTAGGGTATGTTTTTGATGCAATCAAATTAACTAAAGAAATGTTGAACGATGAGGTGCCACTTATTGGTTTTGCAGGTTCGCCTTGGACAATTTTTTGCTATTGCGTAGAAGGAAAAGGCTCAAAAAGCTTTGATACAGCTAAAGGGTTTTGTTTTTCAAATCCAGTTGCAGCGCATACCTTATTACAAAAAATCACCGATACAACGATTTTGTATTTGAAAGAAAAAGTAAAAGCAGGTTGTAATGCCATTCAAATTTTCGATTCTTGGGGCGGAATGTTATCACCAGTAGATTATCAAGAATTCTCTTGGAAATACATCAACCAAATTGTTAACGCTTTGGCTGAAGACACTAAAGTTATTGTTTTCGGAAAAGGATGTTGGTTTGCGTTGAACGATATGGCGAAAAGTAAAGCATCAGCACTTGGTGTAGATTGGACTTGTTCGGCAAGAAACGCACGTTATTTAACAGGCGGAAAAATCACATTACAAGGAAATTTCGATCCATCAAGATTGTTATCTCCAATTCCAACCATCAAAAAAATGGTACACGAAATGATAGACGAATTCGGAAAAGACAATTATATAGTAAACCTTGGTCACGGAATTTTACCAAATATTCCAGTAGATCATGCGAAGGCTTTTGTTGAAGCTGTGAAGGAATATAAAAAATAGCTGCCCGAATATAGTTTTGAGTAATTCTATCGTGTTCCCAGAAAATTATAACTTTAATTTGAAATAAAATTATAACCCAATAAGATTGTATTTTTTAAAACACTTAAAAAGAAATGAAAGCAGCTATTTTAAACAAAAATGATTTAAATATAGACATTAGAGAACAAGTTTCTGAATTATTTCGTCAATTAAGTCCAAACAAAATTCAGTTGGATCTTGAAGAAATATTGAATGAGAAAAACCAAATTACAGTTGCATATTGTGAGGATAATAATAAAATAATTGGAATTGCATTAATGTGTACTTACAAAGTTATATCTGGAAACAAGGGTTGGATTGAAGATGTAGTTGTAGACTCAGCTTCACGTGGAAAAGGTATAGGAAGAAAATTGATAAACTTATTAGTTGAAGTAGGTGAAGAAAAAGAACTTTCCGAAATACTTCTTTTTACTGAAGACCATAGATTGGCCGCAATAAATTTATATTCAAGCGTTGGGTTTAAACTTAAAGACAGTAAGATATATTGTAAGAAAAAGTAACAAGAACTACGCACAACTGTCGTGTAGCGGCAGAACGCTATTAGCTTTAAGCTCAAAAAAATGAAAAATAAATTCCTAACATACATCCAAAACCTACAAGATCAAATCACTTCCAAACTAGAAAAAGTTGATGGTGTTGCCAAATTCCGTGAAGACATTTGGGAACGACAAGAAGGTGGCGGCGGAAGAACGCGTGTTATAGAAAACGGAAACGTAATCGAAAAAGGTGGCGTAAATATTTCGGCAGTTCACGGAAAATTACCCGAAGCAATGCAAAAAATGTTCAACGTAGGTGAAGCAGATTTCTTCGCATGCGGATTGAGTTTGGTAATTCATCCTAAAAACCCAATGGCTCCAACGGTTCACGCAAATTGGCGTTATTTTGAAATGTATGATTATAACGGAAACGTAATTAATAGTTGGTTCGGTGGTGGACAAGATTTAACACCTTATTATCTGTTTGAAGAAGATGGAAAACATTTTCATCAAACGTGCAAAACCGCTTGCGATAAGCATAATCCAGAGTTTTATCCAAAATATAAAAAACAATGCGATAACTATTTTTGGAACGCTCATAGAAACGAAGCTCGAGGTCTTGGTGGATTATTCTTCGATTATTGTAAAGAAACCAAAACCATGAAAATGGAAGATTGGTACAATTTCGTAACTGAAGTTGGCAACAGTTTTCTAGAAGCTTACGTTCCCATTGTTGAAAAAAGAAAAAATTTAGCATACACTCCAGAACAAAGAACTTGGCAAGAAATCCGTCGTGGTCGTTATGTAGAATTCAATTTGGTACACGATAAAGGCACATTATTCGGATTAAAAACTAACGGAAGAATTGAATCTATTTTAATGTCATTACCACCACATGTGCAATGGCATTACGACCATCATCCAGTTTCTGGAAGTGAAGAAGAAAAATTAATTAAAGTATTAGAAAAACCGATAGACTGGCTGTAAGCTATCAGCTATTAGCGGTTAGCTCAAAAAGATGAGAGATTATAAAAAATATATTGTTTGGCAAAAATCACATGAGCTAGTTTTAGATATTTATAAAACTACTCGTGATTTTCCTAAAGACGAATTATTTGCATTAACTAGTCAAATGAAACGATCTTCAAGTTCAATCCCAACTAATATTGCAGAAGGTTGTGGTAGAAATTCTGATAAGGATTTTTGTAGATTTTTATATTTTGCATTTGGTTCAGCCAATGAATTAGAATATCAAATAATATTGAGCATTGATTTACAGTTTATACAAATTGAAAATGGTCAAAAATTATTATTTCAAGTTGAAGAGATTAAAAAAATGCTTAACGGATTAATTACTAAATTAAATAATGCTAACAGCTAATTGCTGATAGCTTAAAGCTAAAAGATATGTTCCCATTACAAAGAGGCAGAAGATTACGCGTTAACGAATCCATAAGAAGTTTAGTTCGCGAAACCACATTAAGTCCATCCGATTTTATGTTTCCTATGTTCATTGCAGAAGGCGAAAACGTAAAAGTTGAAATTCCTTCAATGGTTGGTATTTACCGTCGATCCATCGATTTAACTGTTGAAGAAGTAAAAGAACTTTTTGCTTTAGGAATTCGTGCAGTAAACATCTACGTAAAAGTCGACGAATCTCTAAAGGACAACACCGGAAAAGAAGCTTGGAACCCAAACGGATTAATGCAAAGAGCTATCAAAGCAATAAAATCGGCTTGTCCAGAAATGATTGTGATGCCAGATGTTGCTCTCGATCCTTACTCAATTTTCGGTCACGACGGAATTATAGAAAATGGTGATGTTGCTAATGACTCGACCAACGACGCACTTGTAAAAATGGCCGTTTCTCACGCACAAGCTGGAGCCGATTTCGTAGCGCCAAGCGATATGATGGACGGACGCGTTTTGCGTTTGCGCCAAGGTTTAGACGTCGCTGGATTTTCAAATGTGGGAATCATGAGTTATTCTGCAAAATATGCATCTGCATTTTACGGACCATTTCGCGATGCTTTAGACAGTGCGCCAAGAGAAGCCGATGTCGAAGTACCAAAAGACAAAAAAACCTACCAAATGGATTACGCTAACCGCATAGAAGCCATCAAAGAAGCACTTATGGACGTAGAAGAAGGCGCCGATATGGTTATGGTAAAACCAGGAATTGCTTATTTAGACATTGTTCGTGAAGTCAAAAATGCGGTGAACGTTCCGGTAACGGTTTTTCACGTTTCGGGCGAATATGCCATGATTAAAGCTGCTTCAGAACGAGGTTGGCTAGATCACGACAAAATTATGATGGAACAATTAATGTGTATCAAAAGAGCAGGTGCAAGTTTAATTTCAACTTATTTTGCCAAAGAAGCAGCGATTATTTTGAATAGATAGGAGCGAATGGCTCGGGATTTATCAGCAAACCTTATTCCTGCTGCCTTTCCTTCTCGTCCCAAAAGACGAGATTCCCTTGCATCAGGGCTAAATAGCATTTGTATTGAATTTTTATTCTCTGATAAAAATCATATTTAGTATAAGTCATCAGATGTATCTTTGATACATATTTTAATTAAAGGTAAAATGAAAACAATTTTAAAACCACTAACTTTATTAGTAGCACTATTCATTGTGAGTTGTGGTGGAGACAAAAAAACAGATAAATTTGGCAACCCAGTTTCAGACGAAAAAGAAAATGTCGAAGCAGTTAAACCAGAAGTATCAGAATTTCCATTAGCCGAAAAAGGAAAAGAAATTTTTGAAGGAAAAGGTACATGCGCAACTTGCCACAAACTCGATATTAAATTAGTTGGACCAAGCATACAAGACATTGCAGAAATCTATAAAGAGAAAAATGCAAATATGATTACATTTCTAAAAGGAGAAGGCAAACCAATCGTTGATCCAACACAATACGAAGTAATGAAAGCCAACTTTGCTTTAACAAAAACGTTTTCCGATGAAGAATTAGAATCTTTAGAACAATATATTTACAGTCAAGAAAAATAAAATTTTCATGTTTATTTTAAAATCACAAAGTCAAGAGTTTTTCTTTTTGCTTTGTGATTTTTTTTATATTTAAACTTTCTAAAAAAGAATGTCAAAAACTGCTTTCATAAATTCGCCACTCGGAATCACCAAAATTGTTGGTGACGAAAATGGAGTTTCTATAATTTCTGTTTTATCAGAAGGTGAATTTTCCACAAAAATTCCAAACGAACTCCAAGAAGCAGTGTCACAACTTCAAGAATATTTTGAAGGAAAACGTAAAGATTTTGATTTCAAGATAAATCCAAAAGGAACAGATTTCCAACAAAAAGTGTGGCAAGAATTACTCAATATACCTTTCGGAAAAACAATGTCCTACATGGATTTATCCAAAAAGCTTGGTGATGTAAAAGCCATTCGAGCAGTAGCATCAGCTAATGGTAAAAACCCACTTTGGATTGTAGTTCCATGCCACAGAGTTATTGGAACCGATGGTTCTTTAACAGGTTATGCAGGAGGTTTATGGCGAAAAAAATGGCTTCTTGAACACGAAACACCTAGCTATCAACAAAGTTTGTTTTAACTTGGTCAAGGAGTTTTTTTTATTTTAATTTGGAAATTTAAAGTCATTTTAATTATATTCGCAACCTAATTACATGTTAATCAGGGTAATTTAATAAATATAAACGCCATATAAATTCTTATTATGATTGAAAAAATCCGCTTAGACAACATTTTGTTTCTTGACATAGAAACTGTTCCATTAGAAGAAAATTTCAACTCGCTTGACGATGAAATGAAACAACTTTGGGAACAAAAAACTCAATACCAACGCAAAGAAGAATTCACTGCCGAAGAATTTTATGACAGAGCAGGAATTTGGGCCGAATTCGGAAAAATTGTCTGTATTTCTGTTGGTTATTTTACAACAAAAGGTGATATTCGAAACTTTAGAGTAACCTCTTTTTTTGGTGAAGAAAAGAAAATTTTATTAGACTTCAATAATCTACTAAATAATCATTTCGACGGTTCCCAAAATATTCTCTGTGGTCACAATGCCAAAGAATTTGATTTTCCATTTATTGCTCGTCGAATGATTATCAATCAAGTTAGTATTCCAAACAAACTAAATTTATTCGGAAAAAAGCCGTGGGAAATTCAACATTTAGACACCTTAGAGTTATGGAAATTTGGCGATTATAAGCATTTTACATCTTTAAAATTACTAACCAAAATCCTCGGAATTCCTTCTCCAAAAGGAGACATCGACGGAAGCCAAGTAGGTCATGTTTTTTATGTAGAAAAAGACATCGATAGAATTGTGACTTATTGCGAAAAAGACGTGATTGCTGTAGCTCAAGTTTTTCTACGTTTCAGAAAAGAAGATTTATTGGTTGAAGACGAGATACACCACGTATAGATAAATAAGCCACAGATTCACTGATTTTAAAATTGAAATTTTTATTGATTTTATTGAAATTGGATTAAAAATTTGGTGTATAATTTATATTCTTATTATCAAATTAATCTGTGAATCTGTGGCATATTTTTATAAATAGTTATATTTACAAAAACAAAAAACCATGGTATTAAGTAGATTTTGGCTCGTTATCTTTATTTCATCTATTGTCTTCGTGATTTTTAGTTTATTCTCTGGAAGTAACTACACTATTGATTTCGTTTTAAACGGAAAAAAGGATGATCCAATTTTAGTTTCTGAAAAATACCTTCAAGATTTACCTGCTTTTATAAAAGACAGTATCGAAAAGGCTCCAGATAAAACGATGGTCATAAATCGTGATACTTTAAATATTGATTCTACTTATGTTTTTTCTAATAAAGTTGTTAAAATTTATAGTGGAAAACAAAAATCAGATGGATTATTGCCGACTTGTAAAAGCACTTTACTCGACTTGATTTTACCACTTATGGCTTATTTAGCATTTTTTTGTGGATTGATGGAATTGTTAATTATTTCTGGCGCATCACAAAAATTGGCAAAAATATTAAGCCCAGTTTTTGTAAAAGTATTTCCAAGTATTCCAAAAAATCATCCTTCAATTTCTTATATGACGCTAAATTTTGCTGCAAATTTCTTAGGATTAGATTCAGCAGCAACACCATTTGGATTAAAAGCCATGGAAAGTTTACAAGAAATAAATCCAGAAAAGGATAAAGCTAGTGATGCACAAATCATGTTCATGTGCTTACATGCTTCTGGACTTACATTAATTGCAACTTCAATTATTGGATATCGCGCTGCAGCTGGCGCTGCAAATCCTGCTGATGTGATGTTGCCTTGTATAATTACCTCTTTTATAGGAACCATTGCTGCGTTTTTAATTGTAGGAATAAAGCAAAAAATCAACTTCAAAAGTGCGTCTTTGGTTGCTGGATTAATGGGAATGATAGGTGCAATTATTGGTTTATTGATGTATGTAAATCATTTGGATTTAATAGGTAAAAATTATTTTACTTCTAATCTTTCCGCTTTGATTTTGGTAGTAATTATTGTTTTCACATTGATATTATCATTCGTAAAAGAAAAGAAATTTACAGAAGCAAACACCACCGTTTATGAAGCATTTGTGGTTGGAGCAAATAATGGCGTTAAAACTGGAGTCACTATTTTTCCTTATGTTTTAGGAATGTTAGTTGCTATTTCGTTGTTCAGAAATAGTGGACTATTTGAAATTATAAGTAACTGGATTGCATTTGGATTTTCCAATATGGGCGTAAGCAAAGAAATAACAGATGCGCTTCCTGTTGCAATGCTTAGACCATTCAGTTCTGCAGGCTCACGTGGATTTTTAATTGATTCTATGAATACTTTTGGCGCCGATTCAATGACAGGAAGATTGAGTAGTATTTTTCAATGCAGTGCTGAAAGTACGTTTTATGTTATTGCTGTTTATTTCGGTTCGGTTAATATAAAAAACACTCGATATGCTTTAGGAACAATGCTTTTAGTAGATGTAATTTGTGTGATTACTGCCATTTTTGTAGCTAGTTGGTTTTTTGTAAAATAGATACTAGAAAGTCTAAATTTTCGTTTTCCTAAAAATTTAAAATGGATAAATTTATATTCTTTTTAGTACTCTTTCTGCTTTTTTCTTGTAAAAATGAAAAGACAAATCCTTACATAGGAAATTGGTATTTCGATAAAGTTGTTAATTATGATAGTACAAAAGTTAAATTTCCTATGAGTATTTTGGAAACTGAATTTGCTCCTCATTATAATTTTGAAATTCTAAATGATTCTTTGATAGATTACAAACAAGGCTTTTATTATACAATTAGCAATAAAGTTTGGCAAGCGAAGGAAAGGCACGAGTTTTTAAGAAGTTATTATTTTTTAGGATCAAAAACTAACTATAAAATTGATAAGTCAAATATTTTATTTTTTAATAAATTTTCTAATTCTTGGGATACACTCAAAATAAATAAGATATGGAAGGATACAATGATTATTCGAGGATATGAAAATGCTTTTTATAGATTAGTTAAAAAACAAAACAATTATTTTGACGACAAAAGCTATGATGCAATAACTATTTACAGAAGTCCTTGTTATGGAAGTTGTCCATTTAATTCTACCTATATAGATAGAAAAGGGGATTTGTTTTTTAAGCCCTATTCTTCAAATACTCAAACAAATAATTTACAATCTAAGTTAGATAGTGCTCAAGTTAAATATTATTTTAACCTATTTGATAAAATCCCTATTCAAAAATTAAAAGACAATTATTCAATACAAGCAACAGATAGTCAAACAAATACTATTTCATTTTTTAAGAACGGTAAAATTGTAAAAACTATTTCTTGTTATATACAATCTCCTGTAGATTTAGATAAAGCTTATTCAGAATTGAGTTTTGCTTATCAAAATGTAAAAGTCGAATTCGATGATGAGTTTTTATTTGATGAGAAAGTTAGCCTCTTTTCATTCATAAATAAAGACTCTAAATTTCGTTTAAAAGATTCTGAAAGTTTTTTTCTTGAAGTGGCTTTAAGGAAAGGCAAACAAGTTAAAAAAGAAGTAGATCCAAAGTATACTCTAAAATTTAGTGATTGGAATGAAGTGTCAGATATAAGTGGAATAACTACAGATGGAAGATATTATAAAATTTTGATGAAAGACAAAACCATAAAAATAATTGATATTGGATTTAATTTCATGGAAAAAAATCCAATAATTAAAAAGAATAGAGAAAATTAGATACGAGACTATCTATACTAAATAACCAAATCAAGTGTCCTTAAATTAATCTACTTTCCGTAACTTTACATTTCAAAACTATTTAATAATGGACTTTATATATCAAGATCCGTATCCGATATTAAAAGACGATACGCAATACAAAAAACTTACTTCTGACTTCGTAAAAGTTGAGCAATTTGGAGACAGAGAAATTCTAACGGTTGATCCAAAAGCATTAGAATTATTGGCGCAGGAAGCCATGAACGACGTTTCTTTTATGTTACGAACAGCGCATTTGCAAAAATTGAATAACATTTTAAATGACCCAGAAGCTACTGATAATGATAGATTCGTAGCCTATAATTTGTTGCAAAACGCTTCTGTAGCTGTTGAAGGTCAGTTGCCGTCGTGTCAAGATACCGGAACTGCAATTGTTATGGCAAAAAAAGGCGAAAGCGTTTTTACAGGAGTTGATGATGCCGAATGGTTATCAAAAGGGATTTTCAATACGTTTCAAAACAAGAATCTTCGTTACTCACAAATTGTTCCAATTTCGATGTTTGAAGAGAAAAATTCAGGTTCGAATTTGCCCGCTCAAATTGATATTTATGCTAAAAAAGGAGCTTCTTACGAATTTTTATTTCTAACAAAAGGTGGTGGTTCTGCGAACAAAACATTCTTATATCAAAAGACGAAATCTTTGTTGAATGAAAAATCTATGGAGGAATTTGTTCGCGAAAAAATTAAAGATTTAGGAACTTCTGCTTGTCCACCATACCATTTGGCTTTGGTAATTGGTGGAACTTCTGCTGAGGCAAATTTAGCAGCTGTGAAAAAAGCATCTGCAGGATATTTTGATAATCTTCCAACTACTGGAAACATGGCTGGTCAAGCTTTTCGTGATTTAGAATGGGAACAAAAAGTACTACAATATTGCCAAGAAAGTGCTATTGGTGCACAATTTGGAGGAAAATATTTTGCGCATGATGTTCGTGTAATTCGTTTGCCACGTCATGCTGCTTCTTGTCCGGTTGGATTAGGAGTTTCGTGTTCTGCCGATAGAAATATCAAAGGAAAGATTACTAAAGATGGAGTTTTCTTAGAACAATTGGAAGTCAATCCGCAGCAATTTTTACCAGCTATCCCACCACATTTGGAAGCGGCAGTTGAGGTTGATTTGAATCGTCCTATGTCTGAAATTTTAGCAGAATTATCTAAATATCCAATTAAAACTCGTTTGAAATTAAACGGAACTTTAATCGTAGCCAGAGATATTGCTCATGCAAAAATCAAAGAACTTTTGGATGCTGGAAAACCAATGCCAGAGTATTTCAAAAACCATCCTGTATATTACGCTGGACCAGCAAAAACACCAGACGGAATGCCATCAGGAAGTTTCGGGCCAACTACAGCAGGACGAATGGATGTTTATGTTGAAGAATTCCAAAAAGCTGGCGGAAGTATGATTATGCTTGCTAAAGGAAATAGAACTAAAGAAGTTATGGAAGCTTGTAAAACTTATGGAGGATTCTATTTAGGTTCCATCGGTGGACCAGCAGCAATTTTAGCTCAAGATAATATCTTAAAAGTTGAGGTCGTAGACTTCGAAGAACTCGGAATGGAAGCCGTGAGAAAAATTACAGTTAAAGATTTCCCAGCTTTTATTATTACTGATGATAAAGGGAACGATTTCTTTGCTAACTTATAAATATAATTAGCCACAGATTCACAGATTAATTATACTTTCTGAGAATCTGTGGCTATCAAAATTATTCAAATGCCTTTTAAAGAAACATTTTTAGAATTTTATACCAAAGTTAAATCGAGTTTGGAAGATGGAACTTTTGCCAAATTAACTTTAGCAAAAACCATCGGAAATGCTGAATTAATGAATATTTATGTTCGTCCGATTATGGATGAGGATGTTTTGAAGTTGGAATTAAAATTCAAGTTTCAAAAGGAAGAAATTATTGAAATTCATTCCATTGATAAGACGTTCAATAGATTGTTGGAATTTATAAATAATCCTTTCTTAAGTGCAATTTTATTCACCACCGAATTTGATTTGACTTACAAATTGAATAAAAAACGAGTTGTGAGTACCGTGGAACAATTTCCAACCTTTGGGAATGCCAACGAAGTTTTATTGGAGTATTTGAGAGGAAAATAAGTTATTCTATTATTCTTTTTGTATCAAGATTTGTTCCACCCCACTCGACAACAGTAAAACCATTGCGGATCGATTTAGTTAGAATTTGTTCTTTTATATTGTACGTTCTAGATACTTTTTTGAACTCCATAAATACAATTATTTCTGTATTGGGTTTTGGATTAATCTCTAGAATAGACGATTGATCGATATTGTCGTTAACCCAAAAATGAATTAAGCTTATTTCATTTTGTTCTAATTGTGGCAGCCAATAAACAATAAAATCATTAATTTCAGTATTATTTAAACCTAAATAATCTAATTTCGAAATTAAAAAAGAAGTTAAATTTTCTTTCTTCACCAAGAAACCATCCTTATGACTGTAATGACTTTCAGGAAAATTATAAACTCCATCCCAAAATAAATAGTTGTATTTTCTATTATCTTTTTTATTGGTTAATTCGCCATTTGGTGTTACAATAACTTCCCAACCTTCATTATAAGCAGGGTATGTGGTCTTAAGTTTTCCTTTGAATTTAAGTTGCACCGAAATTTCTTGGGTTTTTTCCGGATATAAATAAATAGCAGGTTTTCCAATGCTGTATTCTGTTTCTTTTATATTTATTAACTGATGTTTGAATTGGTTTGGTACTGAATCTAATGAGATAAATGAAGTTTCTATATTTGGTCCAGTAAAGAGTAAGTACCTATAATAATTAAGTTCTTCTTCTGAGATTTTTACTATGAATTTACCTTTTCGGTTGGTTTTACATAAATATTTATTATTATGTAAAAGATCTTTGCTCAGATGAATTATTACATTTTTTGCATCCAGTTTAATTACTTGCTTTTGTTTATCTTGACCTAAACAAATACTATCTTGAATAAATAAATATCCAGTAATTTTTTTTGATTGGCTAAATATGAATAACGGAAATAAAATAATTATAATAAATTTTTCACACTTATTTTTTATTAGTAGGAGACACAAAATAAAGCATTTGGTCTTAAATTAATCAATAACCATCTCTGGAATTTCTCCTTCAATAATTAATGCAGCTTCGGTTGATGCTATGATGTGTTCAACAGAAACTCCTGGTGCGCGTTCTAATAATTTGAATCCTTTTGGAGTGATTTCTAAAACGGCTAACTCTGTAACTACTTTTTTCACACAGCCAACACCAGTTAAAGGCAAAGTACAACGTTTTAAAATTTTACTTTCGCCAGCTTTATTAACGTGCATCATAGCAACGATAATATTATCTGCGGAAGCTACTAAATCCATTGCTCCACCCATTCCTTTTACCATTTTTCCTGGAATTTTCCAATTGGCGATGTCTCCGTTTTCTGAAACTTCCATTGCGCCAAGAATGGTTAAATCTACATGTTGACCACGTATCATTCCGAAACTGAATGCAGAATCGAAGAAACTTGCTCCAGGCAACGTAGTAATAGTTTGTTTTCCTGCGTTGATTAAATCGGCATCTTCTTCGCCTTCAAATGGAAATGGACCCATTCCGAGAACTCCATTTTCACTTTGAAATTCTACAGAAATATCAGTCCTAACATAATTGGCAACCAATGTTGGAATACCGATTCCTAAGTTTACATAATAGCCATCTTTTACTTCTTTAGCTATTCTTTTTGCTATATCGTTTTTATCTAATGCCATGATTATGCTCTTTTACGAGTGGTACGTTGCTCAATTCTTTTTTCAAATTTTTCGCCTTGGAAGATTCTTTGAATTAATATTCCTGGAATGTGAATTTCATTTGGATTTAAGCTTCCTGCTGGAAGAAGTTCTTCAACTTCAGCAATAGTTATTTTTCCAGCTCCACACATTGATGGATTGAAATTTCTTGCTGTTCCTTTGAAAATTAGGTTTCCTGCTTCGTCGCCTTTCCATGCTTTTACAATAGAAAAATCGGCTTTGAAAGCGTGTTCCATTACGTGCATTTTTCCGTTGAATTCACGAACTTCTTTACCAATAGCAACTTCGGTTCCGTAACCTGCAGGAGTGAAGAATGCAGGAATTCCGGCTTGTGCTGCACGACAACGTTCAGCAAGAGTTCCTTGTGGAATTAATTCAACTTCTAACTCACCTGAAAGCATTTGACGTTCAAACTCTGCATTTTCTCCAACATAGGACGAAATCATTTTTTTGATTTGCTTTTGTTGTAATAATAATCCTAATCCAAAATCATCAACTCCTGCATTATTTGAAATACATGTTAGATTTTTTGTCCCTTTTTTAACCAATTCTGCAATTGAATTTTCAGGTATACCACATAATCCAAAACCGCCTAACATAATAGTCATATTATCTTCAATGCCTTGAAGTGCGTCTTGAACTGAATTCACTTTTTTATTAATCATAATTTTAACTATGAATTTATTTTCTAAAATTTAAAGACCAAATTCGTCAGTGTTTTGTTCTTCTGTATCTGTTGAATCTGTTGCTACAGAAGCTTTTGGAGCTGTCCAACAATCTACTTTTATAGCAAAATTATCTGGTCGCTCAAATTCATCTGTCGATATTTGGAGGTCTTTATCTTCATAACATTTTTCCATGAAATACCCCCAAACAGGTAAAGCTGCTGTTGCTCCTTGACCATAAGTAATGCTTTTAAAACGAGCCGAACGATCTTCACAACCAACCCAAACACCAGTTACTAGATTTGGAACCATTCCAATAAACCAACCATCAGATTGGTTTTGTGTTGTTCCAGTTTTTCCTGCAATTGGATTTTTAAACATATATGGATAGCCAGTCCAACGATTATCACCACTTCCTCCACCTTCTGTTCTAAGTCGTTCACCAGAACCACCCTCAGTAACACCTTCAAGAAGTTTTATTACTGCAAAAGCAACATCTTTGTTTAAAACATCGTGAGACTCTGGTACTGGTTCGTAAATGATAGCTCCATTTTTATCTTCAATTCTTGATATAAATTGAGGTTTTATATAAACCCCTTGATTTGCGAATGTACTATAAGCAGCAACCATATCTTGAACCGTAATATCTACAGCGCCTAATGCAATTGCTGGTTGCACTGGAATTTCTGTTGTAACACCTAGTTTTTTGGTTAATTCTACAACAGCTTCTGGTCCGGTTTTATCAATTAATTTTGCCGAAATAGTGTTGATAGAATTTGCCAATGCTTTTTTCAAAGTAACCATTCCTCGGTATTTTTGATCAGAATTTCTTGGTTCCCAATCTTCAGTTACATGATGGCGTCCTTTTCTTATCATAAAAGGTCCGTCTATTATGGTGTCACAAGGAGACATTCCTAATTGTTCGATTGCTGTAGCATAAACAAAAGGTTTAAATGTTGAACCTACTTGACGTGCACCTTGACCAACGTGATCGTACTGAAAATATTTATAATTTATTCCTCCAACCCAAGCTTTCACTTGTCCTGTTTGAGGTTCCATAGACATTAATCCAGCTTGCAAGAAGTGTTTGTAATATCTAATAGAATCCAGTGGAGTCATAATGGTATCTCTTTCACCTTTCCAGGTAAATACAGTCATTTTTGTCTTTTTACTGAAAGAGGCTATGATTTCTTCATCTGTCTTTTCATCTGCTTTTAAAATTCTCCATCTTTCAGAGTTTTTCATTGCTTGTTTGATGATTTTATCTGTTTCAGCATCAGTAATATTTATAAATGGAGCATTTTTATTTCCTTTTTGTTGCGTCCAAAATTCTTCTTGAAGGTTTTTCATATGAGCCAAAACCGCTTCTTCTGCATGTTCTTGAATCTTTGAATCAATAGTAGTGTAAATCTTCAATCCATCACCGTATATATCGTATTCTTCTCCGTCTGGTTTCTTATTTTCTTTAACCCAATTCTTCATATAATCACGAAGATATTCTCTAAAATATGTTGCTGTTCCGTCCAGATGACTTTCAGGATGAAAATCTAATTTTATTGGTTTTTTCTCCAAAATTTTCTTTGCAGATTCTTCTAAATGCTTATTTCGAACCAATTGACCAAGTACAATATTTCTTCTTTTAAGAGCTCTTTCTGGAAAACGATTTGGGTTGAATCTTGAAGGATTTGTTAACATTCCAACCAATAAAGCACTTTCTTCGACAGTTAAATCACGAGGTTCTTTACTAAAATATACTTTAGATGCCGAGCGAATTCCAACAGCTCCATTAACAAAATCGACCTGATTTAAGTATAGAGCAATAATTTCTTGTTTGGTATATTGTCTTTCTAAACGAATTGCAATAATCCATTCTTTAGCTTTTTGTACGATTCTAAAAGGAAGAAATTTAGAACCTTCACCATGGAATAAATTTTTTGCTAATTGTTGAGTAATAGTACTCGCACCACCATCTCTTCCTAATTGTACTGCTGCACCAAAAGTTCTTCTTGCATCAATTCCAGAGTGTTCGTAGAAACGTTCGTCTTCCGTTGAAACTAGAGCATCTACCAGTGATTTTGGCAAATCCTTGTACTTGATGGCAGTCCTGTTTTCGTTATAAAATTTACCTAAAGTAACTCCGTCAGAAGAAATGATTTCAGTAGCTAAATTAGAATCTGGATTTTCTAAATCTTCAAATGAAGGCATCTTACCAAAAAGACCCCATGAAGCAAATAGAAAGAAAAGAAAAAGTCCGCCAAGAGTATAAAAAAATAATTTCCAAAACTTTTTTGAATAATATTTTATGTCTTTTACTTGACCTTTATTTTGAGTATTAGTTTTTTGTGCCATAATTTCTAGTCTAAAGATTCAACTCTAAAACCTATTTCAGTAATTCCTTTTAAGTTTTCAACTCCAGCTACTTTTCCGGTTTGCCTTACCGCTTGCTTGATATGAACTTTATATTCTCCTTTCAACTTGAATTCTTCTTTGTCTTTATAAAAAAGTTTACTCTCTTTTACATCAGAAAATCCTTCTCCCATAAGCGTTCCATCAGGATTTGCCATCTGATATTCTAATGTATCAACTAATGTTTTCTTGTTAGGCTGTTCTAATGCGACAATTAAAAACAAATTGTTAAACGGATAATCGTTATTGTCTCTAACATTTACAAATAAGTTATATTTTTTTGTACTATCAAATTGAGGTAACTTAAACGTTACAACGCTGTCTTTATGCCAAGAATTTCCAACTGATTTATAATCGTCGAAAACACGTTTTTTATCGCACGAAATAACTAAAAGCGCTACTAAAATAAACAGTATGCTATTTTTTATCTTCATTCTTTTTAATGATTATAGGTCTTTTATTTTGAGGTTTTTGATTTCCTTCGTCATTTCTTTTTCGCTCGTTTTGATTTTGACCTTGATTTGGTTTTGAATTAGGGTTTGAGGCGGTTTTTTCTACTTGATTTGTGTTTGGATTTTGAGCTTTATTTTTATTTCTGTTTTTATTTTTATTCTTGCTCTTTTTTGGTTGGTCAAATCGAGTTAAACTTTCTTGTCCCATTGCATTGTTAAAGTTTGCTTCTTGTTCTACAACAATTTCTATTGCAAAATCTTCAAGAGAAGAAACACGTATTTTTTCTTTATTTTGAGCTACTATTTCTTTAACCTGATCAATTTTTAAAACATGCCAATTAGCAAAATTATCGGTATAAGCAAACCACATCAATCCTTTGAAAATATCTTGTTTTTGGCAAATTGCATCACCTTTTTCAGTGTATAATTTGGTTTCAAAATCAGGAAAATCTTTTAATGCATCAAGATAAGTATCCAATTCATAATTCAAACAACATTTTAATTTACCACACTGTCCTGCTAATTTTTGAGGATTTAATGATAATTGTTGGTAGCGAGCCGCAGATGTATTTACACTTCTAAAATCGGTTAACCAAGTTGAACAACACAACTCCCTTCCACAAGAACCAATTCCACCAAGACGAGCTGCTTCTTGACGAAAACCAACTTGTTTCATTTCAATACGAGTTTTGAATACTTGTGCGAATTCTTTAATTAACTGACGAAAATCTACTCTGTCATTTGCCGTGTAATAGAAAATAGCTTTTGAACCATCACCTTGAAATTCGATATCAGAAATCTTCATTTCCAATTTTAAAGCAATAGCAATTTCTCTTGCCTTCACTTTCATAGGTTCTTCTTTATCACGAGCTTCACTCCAAATGTCGATATCTTTTTGAGAAGCTTTTCTGTATACTTTTGTAATGTCAACACTTTTATGGTCAACACCTTTTTTCTTCATTTGTACTTTAACCAATTCTCCTGTAAGAGTAACAATTCCTATATCATGACCAGGCGAAGCTTCAGTTGCAACGATATCACCAATACTTAAGGTAAGTTTTTCAGTATTTCTGTAAAATTCTTTACGACCATTTTTAAAGCGTACTTCTACACAATCAAAAGGCGCTTCTCCAGTTGGTAAATTCATATTTCCCAACCAATCAAAAACGGTTAATTTATTGCAGCTATCGGTGCCGCAAGTCCCATTATTTTTACAACCCTTAGGTGCGCCACCATCAGAAGTTGAACAACTTGTACATGCCATAATTATATATGTAGTATTGCCAAAAAGCAATTTAAGTTCATAAAACGATTAATTTGTAAAGATAGTATTTTTAAAAAATAAATTCCAATAAAAAAATCCCAAATTCCAAGTTTGAAAAAACAGTTGAAATTTGGGATTTTAAATGGTTGATTTTTAAAATAGTTACTCTAAAATCTTAAATAATTTATCAGATAATCTTACTCTAAAAGGTAAAAGGAAAGTAACTTTATCACCTATTTTAGCAATCGAATTTTCACTTCCGTTAACCATCATTTTGTCTAAAATTACTTCTTCGTTTCCTGTAGTAGGACCAGAAATTAAGATTTTATCACCTATATTTAATTCGTTATTCTCGATGATAAATAATCCAACTTGTGGTTTTGGATAATAATGTTCGGCTTTACCAACAAGCACTTTTTTTACTTTTATTTTCTGACGAATGTCTTTTGGTTTTTTAGCAATCGCTAAGGATTTATCAGATAGTTCACCTGAATGTTTAAATAATAGATTTTCTGATTTTCCTTTGCGGAAGACTTTATTTCCAACTTGAATTCCTCTACGAAGTTTTACTTGTTCTAGCAATGGCAAATGGATGGTATCTAAACATTCTTTTGAACAACAATTTTCCATAGCAGCTTTACAATCATCACATTGAATGAATAATAAATGGCAACCATCATTTTCACAATTGGTATGATTGTCGCAAGGTTTTCCGCATTGGTGGCATTGCGAAACTATATCGTCTGTAATTCTTTCGCCAAGTCTGTGGTCGAAAACAAAGTTCTTTCCTATGAATTTACTTTCTATGTTTTCTTCCTTTATTTGTTTGGCATAATTAATAATTCCGCCTTCTAATTGGAACACATTTTTGAAACCTTGATGTTTAAAATATGCAGAAGCTTTCTCACATCGAATTCCTCCGGTGCAATACATAACCAAATTTTTATCTTCTTTAAAGTCTTTTAATTGCTCGTTGATAATCGGTAAACTTTCTCTAAAAGTCTCTACATCAGGAGTAATTGCACCTCTAAAATGGCCGATTTCACTTTCGTAATGATTCCTAAAATCGACAATAATTGTGTTAGGATCTTCTAATATTTGATTGAATTCTTTTGCTTTCAAATGCACACCAATATTGGTTACATCAAATGTTTCGTCATTCAATCCGTCTGCAACAATTTTATCTCGAACTTTTACAGTTAATTTTAAAAATGAGTGATCGTCATGTTCTACTGCTACATTCAACCGAATGCCTCGCATAAATTCATATGCTTCTAAAGTTTCTCTAAATGCTTCAAAGTTTTCGGCTGGAACACTCATTTGAGCATTAATTCCTTCTTTGGCAACATACGTTCGACCAAGAGCATCGAGTTTGTTCCATTGGATAAATAAGTCGTCGCGAAATTTTTTCGGATCTTCAATTTTGGCATACGCATAGAAAGACAATGTAAGTCGTTGTTTGCCAGCTAAATCAATTAGCTCTTTTCTTTCTTCTGCGCTTAATGTGTTATACAGTTGCATGCTATAAACGTTTAAGTGAGAACTATGTGTTGAATTCTAAATGGAAGAATTCGGGTGCAAAGTTAGTTTTTTACCGCAAAGACGCAAAGTTTTTTCGCAAAGTTCACAAGGATATAAAAAAATAAACCGCAGATTCATAGATTAATTTAAAACCTCTGAATTTGCGGTAAATAATTCTTTGCGAACCTAGCGTAATTCTTAGCGTTCTTTGCGGTTATGTCTTAACAGAATTCTGCGTAAGCGTCTTTCAAGTTTTCAGCAATCATTTCAGCAGGACGACCTTCAATGTGATGACGTTCTAACATGTGCACTAATTCACCATTTTTAAACAAAGCCATACTTGGCGATGATGGAGGAAAAGGAAACATTTCTTCTCTTGCAGCATCAACAGCTTCTTTGTCAACTCCAGCAAATACGGTTACTAAATGATCTGGTTTTTTTGCTCCGTCCAAACTCATTTTTGCTCCTGGACGAGCGTTTCTTGCAGCACAACCACAAACTGAGTTAACAACTACAAGTGTTGTTCCTTCCGTTTTAATTGCATTTTTTACTTCTTCTGCACTGTATAAATCTTGAAAACCTGCTTCAGAAAGTTCTGCTCGCATTGGTTTTACCATTTCTTCTGGATACATATTTTTAATTTTTAACTATTAGATATAAAATTTTAGATTTTGAAAATCTTCTGCAAAGATAAATAGAATTCTAATTTTTAGAATCAATCAAGTCATAAACATTTGTTATCGTTTGATAGATGTTATTATTTGTCCCATTTTTTCTGATAAGGATAGGTTTCATAAATGGTGTTATCTTCATTTAACTTATAGCCAATTTTATAATCTTCTTCCGATTCTTTTAATAATGTTTTTGCTTCTTCAAATTTTTCTTTTCGTACTAAACATATTGCTTTATAAAATTTTATATCAGAAAAATTAGGATAAATTTTTAATGCTTTGTCAAAAACAGCAATGGCTTCATCAAACTTTTTTAATTCAAATTTTGAAATTCCTAAATAAAAGTAAGCTGTTGGATGTTCAAGTTTATCCCGATCTTTATAAATTTCATCAACATAATTTTGAAGAATTTTCTCAGCTTTTTCAAATTCGTTCAATTGTAAATAGGAAATAGCAATATAAAAATCATAGGAATGATCCATAACATAACCGTTACCAAATTTTTTCTTACAATCTTCTAAATCATCAATTGCATCTTTGTAAGATTTCGAGAAAATACATTTTATAAAACCACGATAAGGTTGCCATCTTTCTGCGTTATATTTTACGGCTTTGTCAAGAAAGGGCATCCCAATTTCATACTTTCTTACTTTAAAAAAGGGCATTGCTTTTTGTTGCCATAAGTAGGCAATCGTACTATCTTTTGCTAATCCATTGTCCAAACAATTTTGCCAATCTGACATTCTTGTATTGTAATTGTATCTTTGCGCACAATTGATTAAAAATTCTTCAATAATTTTTTCCTGTTCTTTATTTTTTCCTTCTTGAGCAACTGAAATTGTAAATGAAAAGAGAGTAACTAACGTGAGTTCGATATAAAAGTGTAAAAATATTTGGGTAAAAAAGCAAAAGTTAGTATATTTAAAGTGTTGAATTTTAATATTTTAACTAAACTTTTGCTTATG